>JAFCDN010000040.1 GCA_017609625.1 Candidatus Iainarchaeum sp. | reverse complement strand
AAAAACAATACTCTACCACGGAAAAGAATGCGAAGAAAAACAAACACAAACATGCACAACAATAGAAAATTGTGCAGGAACACAAAACTGTAATCAAGGAACATGGGAAAAATGCACTGATATACCAGACGACAACTGCCCAGAAAAAAAAGATGAACTGCCAATAACATTGATTTTAACAATAGTGCTGATAATAGGAATAATCCTTTTTGTTTTGCAAAAAATGAAAAAATAACTTAAACACTGCAAGCCAGAATCTTCTTTTTCGGCTTTCTTTTCTTTTTTTTTGGAAAGAATTTCTTGAAAGCAATAAACAGGATTACTGCAAGCAAAGGATAGATTTGCAAAGGCAATTCAAAAGAGCTTAATGAGAGCAGGCCGGTTAAAGGGTTTTTTGCTGCAGGAAAAGAAGTGTTGATTGACTCAATGTATTTTCCCTGATCAAAAAGCTTTTGCGCCAAAGAGATTGTTTCTTCAGGAGCATTTGACAATTTTGCTGACAAAAGAAAAACTTTTGCGTCTTCTTTCATTTTATTCAAAGAAAAATCCAGTTCTTCCCCAATTTCAGTTAATTTTTCTTCAAAAAAAAGAAATTCTTTTTCTGCTGAAAGCAGTTCTTCAACAGAAGCATTCTCTGAATCAAAAGAAAAATTTAATTCATCAAAAGACTCTTTCAGAAAAGATAATCTTTTTTTTGTCACTGGAGAAAGGTAAAAATCGCTTTCAGATAAAGCGTTTTCTAGTGCAGAGAAAAGAGACTGGATTACAGGCTTTTTTTCTTCTAAAAAAGAAATTTTTTGTTCTAAAAAATCCTTTTTTTCTTTTATTTTCTCTTCAAAAGAGTTCTCCAAAAAATTTAGTTGTTCTTCTATTGCTTTAAGCAAAAGGCCTGAATTAAAGTAATCCCTCTGAGAAAACAGGGAAAAAAAGTTTTCGTCTTGGAAAAAGATTTTCTCCATTAAATCTGATAGGTTTTTGTCCTGCAATAAAGAGATTTTCTCTGAAAGTTCTTTTGCTTTTTTTATTAAAGAATCTCTTTTGTCCAGCAAAAAGGTTTCAGTGTTTTTGTCTGAAAACTCTTCTAAAGAAGAATTGATTGAATAAAGCAAAGGCAGGGCGTTTTCTTTTGGCAGGGTTAGAGAATCAATTAATTCTGATTTCTTTTGGTTTAGCTCTGATTTTAACTGGCTTGATTCAGAATAGAAACCAATTGAATCAAAGAATTCAGTGTTGTTTTCCAGGGAATCAATTTTTTCTTCAACAGAGTTTTTTATTGAATTAAATTCTGTTTCAACTGAACTGTTTTCTTTCAGCAAAAGGGAATCAGTTTCTTTTCTCAGCTCAAACAGTTCTTCAAGTTCTAAAGCAGAATTTGTTTTTTCTAAAAGAGTTTCTGCCAGAAGAGAGATTTCTTGATTTAAAGAGATTGATAAAAGAGAAAGGTCTAAAATAATTGAATCTCTTAAATTGTTTGAGTATTCTTCAAAGTTTTTTAACTTGAATTTTAGAGTGAATTCCTTTTCCTGAAATTTTTCCAAAGAAACTGAAAAAACTATTTTTCCATTTATTTTTTCAAAAGAAATTTTAGAAAAAAAACCAAATAATTGAATGTCTTGGATTAAATCAAAATCACTTAAAGAAAGAGAGAGCTTTACTGAATCAAAATTAAAACCCAGATTATTTTTTGCTTTAACAGAGAATTCCATAAAAAAAGTGTTTTCATCAATTCTTGTTCTGGATTCTTCATTGAGAATCAAAGAGATTGGATTTGAAACAGAATAGAATAATTCGATTTTAGAATCTGATGCGAGATTGTTTAAATAGAAAACTGCTTTCTTTGAATCAACTGAAACAGGAATTTTCTCTGAATTAAAGAAAACAAAAGCTGAATCTGCATTGAATTCCAGCGGAATTTCAGCTTTAATCTTTGAAACAGAAAAAGGAGAATCACTTTTAATTGTTTTTTTGAAAAGTATTTTGTCCTGTGCTGCTTCAATCAGTTCAGTGGAAGAAGTAAAAGGAATCAGAAAATTGAAATCTGATTCAACTGAAAGCCCGTTTTCCGGAATGCAGGAAACAAGGATTCTTGAACTGCTTTCCTCCTGAATTAGTTTTTCTATGCAGGAATCAGAAATAAGGATTTCTCCGGAAATTTTAGGGGAAACAAGAGAAAACTCAACATTGATTTTTTCATTCAATGGATTAGGGAAAAAGATTTTTTGCCTTGCTAAAAAAGTTTTTCCTAACACAGATTCTTCTAATGGAACAAGCTTTGATTCAGAATTCGAGGAAAGAAACTCCTGAAAAAAAGAAACAAAAAATAAATGCATTTCTTTGTTTAGTTCTTTTAGTAAAGAAAGATCTTTTGAGGATTCAGGAAAAAATTCAAAAGAGTAAAGTTCTAAAGAGAAATGCCCTGAAATCTGGCTGAGCTTTTCTTGGAAGCCTGCGATTTTTGCAGAAGAAAAGAATTCAGGAAAAAGCTTGTTAAGGAAGAGCAGTTTGTTTAGAAGTGATTTGGAATCTGAATAAAGAAAATTTATTTCCTTTATTTCTTCATCATTTGAATAAAGGTAATTTTTTACTCTTTCTTTTAATTCAATACAGGAATTTGAAATAAAATAAGCATCTAAATTATTCTCTTTAAGGGATTTCAGGGAATAAAAAGAATCAACCAAATGAAAAAGGTTTTTTGAATAAAAAATTTTTTCAAGGGAATTAAAGCATTCTTCAGAGGATTTTTCTGATTTTAAAAAGAATTTTTCTTGGTCTTCCAAAGCCAAATAGAGTTCATTGTTTAGGGAAATGATTTCTTTACAAAAAGAAAGCTTTTTTTCTCCTTCAAGGCTTTTGTATTCAGAGATTTTTACTGCGATTTTAGAGGAAAGAGAAGCTATTGAAAAAGGCTTTTGAGAGAAATTAATTTGATTGAGTTCAGAAGAAATTGATTTTGTTTTTGAGTTGCACAAAAAAACCAATTCAGAAAATAACTCAGTGGAATAGTATTCAATGTCTTGGTTTAATGAAAGCATGTTTGAGTTTATTTTTTTAAGAGAAGACGTTGTTTCACCCAAAGTAATTTCATTGAAGTATTGCTTCTTTTTTAATTCACTTAATTCATTTTCTATTGAAAAAAGCTTTTCTTTTGAATCTGAAACAAAATTCTGAACAGAAAAAATATCATGCTCTCTTTCAGAAATAGTGTTTGATTCAAGCTCTTCAAAAAGAAAAGAAAGAATGTTTGAATCAAATTTATTTAAAGAAGAAAGAGAAAGTTCATCTAATTTTGAACTGCTCTGAGAAATTAAAAAAGCAGTGTTTGAAGAGAGTTTTTGGTTTCTTTCTGTTAAAGAGGTTTTGTGCAAAGAAACATTTGAAACCAGTTCAGAGAAATGAAAAGCAACAGAATTTTCTGTTGAAACAAAATTGCCGAATAAAGCAAACAATTCATGGGAAGGCATTTTTTTAAGAATTTTAAGGCTTCTGCCTAAATCATCAAAAATAAAAAGAAAGGAAAGAACAGAAGAAACTCCTTTCTTCAGCAAAGGAACATAAAATTTGTCTGATTTTATCAGGTTTATTGCATCAGAACTGTAAAAGCCAACCAAGTCTGTGGAAGTGAATTCATTCAAATACAAGGAATAAAAGCCGATTTCAGAAGAGAATTCATTGAATTCCCTTGAAGATTTGAAGTAGTGAGAAACATAAGAATCTGATTGCTTGTAGATTTCAGGGGTTAATAATTCATTTATGTTTTGGTTGAAAATAATAAAATCATCAAACAACCGCTCTTCTGGAATCAGAGTTATATTCTGGTCTTCAAGAAATTGTTTTTCCAGCAAAATAAAAGAAAAACTGTCTAAAACTGCCTTGTCTGCAAAATCAAATGCTTTTTCTATATAAAAAGCTAATTCATTTGTTTTTTTAGGAATAGGAGAGAAATTGTCTGTTGCACATAAATGATTTATTTCTTTTGTAATAACAAGGGATTTATTGAAATAAAGCCAGGAAGAAGCTAAATTGTTTTTGTAAGAATTTAATGCAAGAGCTGATTCATCAGAAAAAGTCTGCGGAAAATCAAAAAGAGTTGTTTCTACTTTTTTAAAGCATTCTTTTTGGGAAGAACATTCAGGGATTTTCTGGAAAGAATAAGAAGTAAGAAGAAGACAGTCTGTTTTGTTTTGGAACTGTTTTTCCTGGGAAACACAGCCTGAAAATAAAAAAAGAACAGAAAAAAAAAGAACAATCTGCAGTTTCATTTCTGAATCCAGTTGGAAAAGAAATAAAAAAGATTTCAAACGTTGATTGACGAAAAAAGAGAAATTTTTTAAAGGAAAAGAATTATTAACCAAAAGAATTATTATAATCTAGTCTTTATGAAAAAATATTTATTGCTTATTGGATTATTTTTGATTTGTTTTTCTGTGTTTGTGTTTTCAGCTGACTGCACAAGCCAGAATTCTGATTTTGTCTACTGCAATGACTTTGAAGGAGCAAGCAATTTTACTATTGCAGGAGAAGGAGGCTTTAGCTGCAATAACGCAGGCAGAGAATCTTCCTGTGCATGGAGCAATGTTATCACAGAAAACAGCAGGTTTCCACCTTACCCTGCCATCAAATTTCCCACAAGAAGCGATATAACATTTTTTTATTTAGATTTCAAGGTGCCTGAAAATTTTTATTTAGGGCTGTCAAACCATGGTTTTTATATAGACCACTGGAATGAAGGCCAGTCTTCAGTTTTTGGAAAATTTACCCTTGATGCCAAAAACCCTTCTAATCTGGAATTTGATCCATATACAAATCCAGTTTTGCGTGGAAGAAGTTATTCAAGAATGGTAAACTCTTTTGAAGGATTCAGGCCAAAACAAAGAGGAGAATGGCATTCATATCAGATAATGATTGTGCCTTCAGATTTTGACCCAAATATAGGAGTATTAAAACTCTGGGTAGACGGAGAGCTTTCAACATTTGCAAAAATGGATACAGTTCCTTATTTTGAGACTTTCTGGAGAAGCGATTACTGGCATAGTTTAAGTTGGGGTTTTACATCTTCAGGGGTAGACAGGTATTCTGCCAGCCTTCATCCGGATTTTGAAATGCTGATGGACAATCTAATAGTTTCAGATAAATTTATTGAAAAAAGAAACAACCAGTACCAGATTGAACGAGTAAAGTTTGCAAATCTTTCCCAAACATCTTTTACAGTAAGATTTGACACAACACTTGAAGCAGTGGGAAAAGTTGAATGGGGCGAAACTCCATCTTATGGTTTACAGAATCAGGAAACTTCTTCAGCATATTTCCATGCAATAGATATTACTGGATTAAGTCCAAGCAAAACATATTATTTAAAAATCAGTGCAACTGATGAAAAAAACCGCACAATCGCAACAACTTATGTCTTTGATACATTAAATGCTGTTCCAAATTTTAATCTGCCTGACTGGACTGGAGAAATATTCCAGAATCTGGATTTTTCCGGAGCCCCTGTTTATATAAAAAATTTCAATGACCTTTATCAAATTGCATGGCCTGGCACAAACATGTCATCTGAATGCCCTGAAATAGGGTTTGATGATGTTGTAGATACTTCAGCTTCAATGAGCGCAAGATTCAGCAAAAACCATTATTTCAATGAAGGAGATTACACTTTCAGAGTTTCATTTTATGAAGGAGTAACAGTTTACATTGACGGAGAAAAAGTAGTTGATGAACCAGGCACAACCAGCGGACACGGAAAAACAAGGGATTTTGTAAGGCACATGAGCCAAGGAAACCATGAAATTATTATTGAACAAAGAGTTGTAAGAATATGCAATTGGGAGGAAGGATATGCAAAATCACTTTTATTTCAGATAGAAGAAGGCGCTGATACTTCGCCTCCAAAACTTATAGCATTTCATATTTATATTGTAGATAATGGGACCACTTTATCTAAAACCTCGCTTTCAGGAAAATGCGATGAACCATGTTCTTTTTCAATTGATTATGGATTGGATTCTTCTTATGGAAAAAGCATTAGCGAAGGAATCAGCAATAGTCCAAGGCTTACAATAGCTGAAATTTTAACCAAAGGGCAGACATACCATTACCGTTTGACAGTTGAAGACAATTTAGGAAACAAAAAAGTTTATCCAGACCAAACATTTATTGCACAGGATACTATTCCTCCTGGAAAGCCTTTAATGTCTGCGCCAAACAGGCTTTCAAGCGATACAATAGAATTGAAATTCAGAACAACAGCAGGAGAAAATGGTTCAGCAGGAGCTGCAGACTATTATGATATTCGTTATTCTGCTTCTCCAATTACAATTTATAACTGGGATTCAGCAACGCCGGTTCCAAATATTCCTGTGCCGGTTGTCAGCAGTGTCTGGGGTTCAAAAAAATTTACAACAACAGGGTTTCCTGAAGGAACAACATATTATTTTGCAATGAAAGCAGTAGACAAAACAGGACTTGAAAGCGAGATGTCAAATACTGTTTCAGATCCCCCTGGACAGGAAATAATGGATTTAGACGGAGACGGATATGGAATAGGAAGTTCTTTGGGTTTAGATTGTGATGACCAGGATGCAAGCGCAATAAATGTAAGCAGCACATATGAATCAGGATATTGTGTAAGCAATTATTTTTCAGGAGTGCCAGAAGATACAATTCCTCCTGTAAGAAGCAATGGCCAGCCAACAGGAAACCTGCCAACAGAAACAACTTCAACAACAATTTCTTTAACAACAAACGAAAACGCAGAATGCAAATATTCAACAACAGCAGGATTAAACTATAATTCAATGGAAAACACTTTGTCTGGAGCAGGAACAAAAATCCATAATACTACAGTAGCAGGGTTAGTTGAAAACCAAACCTATACTTATTATGTAAGATGCAGCGACACAGCAGGCAATACAAACACAAACGATTTTTTAATAAACTTTAGGATAGGAACAGAACCAACAATTGGAACAATAACAGTAAACCAAGAAAACCCATTAAATGATTTAAATGTTGGACAAAACCAAGAATTTACTTTTAGGACAAGCGTGACTTGTACAGGAGGAGACTGCGGAAATATTACAGCAACACTAGACCCAACAACAAACAACTTAATATCCTATTGGAAACTAGACGAAAGCACCGGCAACGCAATAGACTCACATGGAAACAATAACGGAACAATAAGCGGAGCAACACAAAACATTCTAGGAAAAATCAATACGGCATATGATTTTGACGGAGTCAATGACACAGTAACTATTCCTGACAGCCCAAATTTAAACATTACAGGCCCATTCACAATCACAGCATGGGCAACCACAAACAGACCATTAGCAGAAAACTTTCAATACCTAAACAAAATCGCAAAAAACTCAATCTACACAAACGGATATGGAATAGAAATATACGAAAAAGATTCAGGACTTGGACAACGCCTTGAAGTATGGACAAGAAACGGAGCACCACTACCAAAAACAGCATCACTTGATATTACTGGAATATGGCAGGCAAACACATGGTATTTTATTGCAGGAACATATGACGGCACAAACCTAAAAATATACTTAAACGGCACACAAAACACAGCAACAAGCACAGGACCAAATCCTGGCAGCACAGAAAATGATGCCTCAAGGTTTGGAGACTCTGCCGGAGGAGCAGGAACAGACCAAAAATGGCCAGGAAAAATAGACGAAATAGCAAT
>JAFCDN010000002.1 GCA_017609625.1 Candidatus Iainarchaeum sp. | reverse complement strand
TTGCGTGAAGGAAAGTATGAGGTTAGGGTTTTTGTTGAAGAATTCCATTTAGGAACTTCAAATAAAACTGGAAGTGAGTTAGAGTCTTTTGCTTATTTTACTGTAAAACCAAAAGTACAAACAGAAAGGGTTGCCCAGATGCCTGAAACAAACCTGCTTGCGGTTGCGCTTACAGTATTAACAGTTCTTTTGATTTTGAAAAAATAATTTAATTAATTTTTTTTCCTTATTCTTTATTTGAATTTAATTCATTTTCTTTTTTTCCTTATTTTTTCTATTTTTTTTCTTTTTACTTTGGTTTATTGTTTTTTTTATTTATTCTATTTTCATTGCATTTTTCCAATGACTTTTTCCTTTAACTCTTTATCTTTTTCTCCAGTTAAAATAAGCTCAAATTCTGAAAAAAGTTCTTTTGCTTTTCCAATCTGCTCTTCTGAAGCAATATCTTCTTTATTCAGTGCAACAATAATTTTTTTCCCAAGCTTTTTTAGTTCTTCAAGCAGGCTCTTTTGCTCTTCTAAAGAATAACCTGCTTCACTTAAATCAACAATAAACAAAATTATTCCTTCAAGATTTTTCAATGCATTAACTGCCTTTTTTTCAATTAAATTTCTTTCTTCTTCTCTTCTGTCCAATAACCCAGGAGTATCAATTACCTGAATTTCTTTATACTTGTCCAAAAAATATCCTAACTCTATTTTTTTTGTGGTAAAAGGATAAGCTGCAATCTGCGGTTCACTTCCAGTCAGTCTCTTCAGTACAGTTGTTTTTCCAGAGTTAGGAAAACCTGCAACAATAACTGAAGGAATCAGTTTAATTTCCGGAACTTCTTTTATTTTTCTTCCGATTTCATTCAGTTCCTCAACAACCCTTACAACATCTTTTTTCAATGAAAGAACTCTTCCATAAAAAGTTTTCCGCACTTTCTGAGGAGAATCACTTTTTCTGATCGCCGCGAGATTCTTTTTCTTTAAATTTTTTATTACTGTATTCAGCTTAAACAAATATCCTAATTTTTTTTTCAGTTCTTTTAATTCCGCCAGAGAGTTTACTGATTCTTTTTGGAATTCATTGAGTTCAGAAACAAGAGGAAAAGATTTTATGTATAAGTCAATCTTTTCTGTAATATAATCTGCCATCAGACTTATCCTTGCTTTTTCTCTTGCATGTATTAATCTTTTTTTATTCCGCATTCCAGAAATTTTTGCTGCTTCTTTTCTTGCATAACCCATTGCATTTTCAAACAATTCTCTTGATTCCAGATACTTTGGCTTTTTGATTCCCATTTTCTTCATTTTTTCACTTCTTTTTTATTCTTTCGCTTTTATTCAATTCCTTTTTTCTTTATTGTTTTGCTTTTTTGCTGCTTCTTTTTTTATTCTTTTGTTTTTTCCAGTTTTAAACCTTTTTTCTATGAATTCTTTTTTATTCTTTTCCTAAGCTAATTTTTATCTATGTTTTTGTTCAACCTTTTTTCTAAAAAGGTTGTTATGGTGTTCTAATGGAATTATATTCTGGCAATTATAAACTATATTTAGTTGTTCCTTTAATACTTACATTGATTTTTGCTTTTATGATTACAGTTTCTCCTGGAGTAAAACCAGGGATTGACTTAAAAGGCGGAACTCAAATCATTATCCGTTCAGAACAGCCTGTTGATTCCTCAAAATTAAAGGAAATTCTTGAAGAACGGTTTGATTTTGTTGATTTGGCTGTTAATTCTATTTCTTCTCCTACAAGCAATGGAGTTAATATTCAGTTTGCAGGAGAAACAACTTTGCAGCAGGCAAAAGAAGAATTAGATCAGGCAAAACTTTTGCTTGAATCCAACCCAGCAGAAGCAGAAGCACGTGCATTGAATTCAATTCAATTTTCTTCTAAATTTTTTCAGGCTTCTGATGAAGGATTAAAAGGAAAAGATTTAATAGAAAAAGCAGATGAAGTTTATTCTAAAGCAAAAGATTCTTTTCATCAGAGTATTAAATCAACTGTTGCATCAAATTTTTCTCTTCCATCAGAATTTTTCTTTTCTACTAAAGAAGTGCCTCCGGTTTTAGGACAAACTTTTTGGGATAATGCATTGCTTGTAAGCATTATTGCTTTTTTTGGAATCATTATTGTAATCTTCTTTTTCTTTAGAGAAATAATTCCTTCTGTTGCAGTAATTTATGCAGGAATTTTTGATGTTTTAACTGCTTTAGCTTTAATGGCTTTAACCGGAATTCCTTTAGGATTAAATTCCATTCCAGCTCTTCTTCTTTTAATTGGTTACAGTGTTGACACAGACATTCTTTTAACAACCAGACTGCTGAAAAGAAGAGACAAAACCCCTAGAAAGAGAACTCTTGATTCAATGAAAACAGGTTTAACAATGACTTTTACTACAATTGCTGTTGTTTTGGTTATGCTTTTGCTTTCTTTTTGGTATCAGATTGAAGTGATGTTTAATATTGCTGCAGTTATTTTGTTTGGTTTAATTGGAGACCTTATTATTACCTGGATGATGAATGCTCCGATTCTTTTATGGTATGTTGAAAGAAAACAAAAGGTGAAAGAATGAGAGACCTTTTCAAAAACTGGAAAATAATTTTGCTTTTGGTTTTTCTTTTTGTTTCTGTTCTTTCAATTTCTTTTAATGGCTTAAAATATGGAATTGATTTCAGTGGAGGAACGCAGTTTCAAATCCACTTAGAAAAGCCTTTGCAGTCTCAGGCAGAAATTGCACAGGTTACTTCAATTATTTCCCATAGATTAGACTGGACTGGATTAAAAGACACTAAAGTTACTGCATGGGGAAATGAATTTATTCTTGCACAGATTGCAGAAACTTCTCCAGAACAGGTTGAAAGAATTGAGCTTCTCCTGAAAAAACAGGGAAAGTTTGAAGCAACATTAAATGGTGAAGTTCTTTTTACTGGAAAAGACATAATTCATATTTCTAAAGACTTTTCTAAAGGTTATGGAATACTAAAACAAGGAGAAGGTTTTGAATGGCGTCTGCCTTTTATGTTAAGCCAGGAAGGAGCGCATCGTTTTACTGAAAAAACTTTTCATCAATGCACTATCTCTGGTTTTGAAGCAAGTACAGGAAGAACCTATGACTGCGAAAAAACTTATTTTTTCATTGACAGGCCTGAAGCAGTAATTTTAATGCCTTCAGTGTTGCATGAAAAAGACAAGGACTTGTTGCTTGCAGGAAATTTTATTGAAAACATTCCTTTAGGAACAGAAATAGATGAGCTTTTATTGAATGCACAGACTCCTTTAATTTTAGCTGATTCAAATATTTCTGATTCAGACAAAAACAAATTAGCCCAGCTTTCTTCTGAATATGAAAACGTTATTGTTCCGTCAGGAGTTTATTCTGAATCTTTTCTGCAGGATTTGAATTCTTTTGGATTTAAGGTTTCCCAGATTGAACAGGAAAAAGCAATTCCCTGGATTTGGACTGCAGTCGGGACAAAAGAAGTTATTTCTTTAAGCGAAGACGTAACAAACATGAATCCTTATATTGAAAACATTGCTGATGCAAAAACTTATTCTGAATTAGTTATAAGAGGTTTTGGTTCAGATGAAAAAGATGCTTTAACCAAATTAGGAAACCTTGCAATTATTTTGGAATCAGGTTCTCTTCCAATCGGAGTTGAATCAATCGGAAAAGAAACTATTTCCCCGAATTTAGGTGAAGAATTTCTTTCAATTGTAATTTGGATAGGAGTTCTTGCATTGCTTGTTGTATTAATTGTTTTATTCATTCGCTACAGGGAACCCAGATTAATTATTCCAATTGGCTTTACTGTTTTTTCTGAAGTAATAATTATTTTAGGTTTTGCTTCTTTTATTAAATGGAATTTAGATTTAGCTTCTCTTGCAGGAATTATTGCTGCAGTCGGAACAGGAGTTGACCATCAGATAATTATTTCAGATGAATTATTAAGAAAAGAAGCAGACTATGAAACCTCTTTTGTAAGTCGTGTAAGGCGGGCTTTCTTTATTATTTTTGCTGCTGCTGCAACTTCTCTGGTTACAATGTTTCCAATTATTTTCTTCGGCTTTGGCTTGGGAAAATTAGTCGGGTTTGCTATTACAACTATTGTTGGAGTTTTAGTCGGTGTGTTTATCACTAGGCCTGCGTTTGGTGAAATAGTAAAGTATTTGCTTTCAAAAAACTAAAGCAACTGTTTCGTCAGTTGAGTACGATGCACCATCTTCGCTGCGCTCGATAGAGCTGAAAAGCTAGAGCAACTCGTTAAACTCTTCTATTTTAGTGATTTTTTTGGTAAAATAATACCATAACCCCACAATAAAAACTGCGGTCATAAGCCAGGAAGCTTCATGCATTATTCCAATCCATTCTCCGCCAAACTGCATTCCTGCAAGCAGAACAATGTAAATTCTTATCAGATTCAAAAAAAACATTATTATTGCTGCAAGCAAAAAAATCTGAATCTTTTTTTTAATTTCAGGTTTTCGCAAAGAAAAAATTATTGCTGCAATAATGCTTGAACTGATTAATCCAGTGCAGGAAGGGTTAATCAGAATTTTATGTTCTCCTAAAAAAATAAGGTTTCCGTGAACCTGTAATCCTGTAAAGCCTGCCTGAAGTGATGCAATCCAGTCCTGCAGAAAATAAGTGGGAACAGTCCAAACCAATAAATGCAGTGCAGAAAAAATTATTCCAAACTTTACCAGAAACATTAAAGTTTTTTTTTCTATTTTCATTTCACCACGGAACCTTTTTTAGTTTGAATTTGAATGCAACAAAATTTGCTATTCTGTGCGCGATTAAAGTAATAACACAAACCAATAAAAACAATTCAACTGAAACCTTATGCACTAAACTTCCAAATAAAATCCCTACAATAACAAAATCCAACTGGTCTAAAAGCAATACAGGTTTTCCTCTTTCAATATTCATTCTTCTCTTTAAAAAGCTTCCAATCAGGTCTCCTAAAATTGCCCCTATAGAAACAAGGATTCCATAATGCAGATAATTGTTTATTATTGGAACTTTTCCCTGGAAATAAAAGTCAATCAACAAAACTGCAAGTATTCCAATGCTTATTCCAAACAAAGTTCCTTTTACTGTTTTTCCTTTCCCTAAAAAAGGTTTTTTGTCAACAAAATGCTGGTTTAAGTCTATTGGAGTTTTTCCTCCTAAAAGCATTGCAGAAGAATTTGCAAGATACAATGGAATCAAAACCAGAATAATTTCAATAAAAAAAGAATAATCCATTTAATCACTTTATTATAAGTTTTTATTTCATTAATAGTAAGTTCTGTCTCCTTTATTAATTTTTTGTAAAATTGTTTTTTTATGGACAAACTGGTTTTGGTCGTTGTTGCAGGCGTAACTTTTCTAATTATTATTGCTTTGCTTTTTTCTTTCCTTTTATCTGACTTAACTTTTTCCGGGCAGATTGCAGTTATTCCAATTAAAGGAGAAATTGTTTCTTCTCAGGGTTCTTTTTCTTTTGCAATGACTTCAACTAATATTGCAGAAAAAATAAAACAAGCAGATTCAGATCCTTTAGTAAGTGCAATCTTTTTGGATATTGATTCTTCTGGGGGAAGTGTTGTTGCAACAAAAGAAGTTGTTTATGCGGTGCGCAAGGCAGAAAAGCCTGTTGTGGCTTATATCGGAGAAATAGGTGCATCTGGAGGCTATTATATTGCAGCTGCTTCAGATTTGATTATTGCAGATGAAGATTCTTTAACTGGAAGCATTGGAGTAATAAGCATGTCTACAAACATTGAAGGCTTAATGGAAAAACTTGGAGTAAAAGTTAAGGTAATGAAAGACGGAGAATTCAAAGACATGGGTTCAATGTTTAGAGAACTAACTATAGAAGAAGAAGCTTTGCTGCAGGAACTGATTTCTGAAGCTTCAGAAAAATTCAAGCTGGATATTTTAGAATTCAGAGAAGACAAGCTTTCAGAATCAGAATTCAATGAAGTTGCTGATGGAAGAATTTTTTCCGGAAGAAAAGCTTTGGAATATAATTTAATTGATTTTACCGGAAGCAGAGATTTTGCTATAGACAAAACTGCAGAGCTTGCAGGCATTGAAGGAGAACCTGTTTTAGTGGATTATGGAGTTGTAGAAACAGATTTATTCACTGCTCTTTCTCAGATGGGCTATTCTTTTGGAACAGGCTTTATTTCTGCAATAAAATCATCTAACGACGAATTTTCTTTGCAGGCAAAATAATGATTATTCTTCTCTAATTGACGGAGGGCTTTCATGGTCAATTACTCCTATTAACACTTTCTTTCCTTTTGGGTCAACATCAAGAATAAGCACATTAGAAGAAGAACTACTCACAACACCATATAATTCTCCCCTTGTGTCATTTACTATTTTTTCTATTTTTTCGTAATCTCTTTGCTTATCTAAATCAATTCTTTTTCTTTTCAATCTTCTTTTAAGTGCAGGGTAATTATGCCCGCTTTTTCCTTTGAAAGAATGAAAATCAACCCCTGTATAGACTCTTTCAAAAACGTTTTTTCCACTTCTTCCAAAAAACTGTATTGGCTGAATAACTGCGTGTTTTAGATTACTTTTTGCCATTTTTCTTTCAATTATTCTTTGATTTTTCATGTAAGCTATTGCACTTTCAGTAGATCTAAATTTTCTTACAGTTACAACAGTTGAAGGAGAAAATCTAATGACCTCCCTCTTCCAAAAAGTAGGGTAGCCACTCAATTTTCTTTTAGCTCTATTTCCATCCTGCCAACTTTCTTCAAACTCTGCTATATATTTTCTGCTAACTTTTTTGTCAGGAAAAACTCTTAGTGCATTTCTTTTTTTAGCAGTAACTTTAGGCATACCTATATTCTATTTTCAATCTTTAAAAAAGAATCAGTTCAGCCGGCAATTGCTATTGCAATTATTACTGCAGTTAAAGTAGATAAAAAGTTCACCCAAGTGTTTGTTAATTGTCCTTTTCTTTCAAACACTGCTCCTAAAAAACTGTCAACAAAAGCGCCAATTACTCCTGCAAGTAGAATTATTCCTGCAAAAAACAGATTTGAATAAAGAAAATAATGCATTCCTGCTATAAGTGCTGCTCCGATTAAAGCAGAAACTGAGCCAAGCAGACTTATTCCCCCGTCAGTGCCTGTTTCAACTTTTTCCAGTGTAGTGATTAAAACAGGTTTTCTTTTTGAAAGCATTCCGATTTCTGAACTCATTGTATCAGCCAGTGCAGCTGAAACTCCTGCAAAAAATCCAATTGGAAAATTCAGGCCAAGTGCAATCAATGCTGCAAGAGAATTCCCTAAAACATTTCCTGTTGTTCTGGTTTCATGCTCTTTTTTCCTGATTTTTGAGCCATACTTTGTGCTTAATTCCCCTATAATAAAAAAATATACAACAAAAAGAAATGCAGCAAAACCTCCAACTGAAGTTCCTGCTCCTAAAAAAATTGTAACCAGCCCAATCAGAATTCCAATAACTATTCCTTTTTTGTCAAAGCTTTTTTTCTTTATTGAAATAAAAGAAAAAAATCCAAGAACTAGAATTACAATTGCACTTTCGATTAAAGTTAACACTTTTATTTACCTTCAATCAGTTTTGTTTTTACTACTTCAACTCTTTTAATCAATCCTATTTTTTTTGCTTCATTCTGGATCTTTATTGAAATATTTCCAAAAACCATTTCATTTACAAAATCATCAAAGTCTCTTTTTTTTGCTGAATACTCAATTTTTTCAAGCATTATTTTTCTTACCGCAGTTTCTTTTATTCTGGTTAATTTTCTGCCTGAAACAACAACTGTTTTAACCCTTGCTTTTTCGTTGCCTTTCAAATTAACTATCTGGTTTGTTTCCATTTTGCTTGTTCTTCTTCTTACAAGCCTTTTCAAAAAACTCTGGTTAATTTCATGGCCAATAAGTTTAGTATACACTTTGAGTCCCTGAACATCAAATACCTTAAAGTATAATGTGATATGGTTTTTTTTTGGGTTGCCGGTTAATTCCCTTGCGTTGAAATTAATGACTCTTCCTTTTATTGTTTCTGGTTTTTCTGCAACTGTTTCTGCTATTTCTTTCTGGTCAAACAATTTCGGCGCAAAAATAGTGAACCATTTCTTTTTTTTCCATTTGTCTGCTGTTCTTCTTGATTCAGTTCTTTTTGGTTTTGTTTTTTCTTTTTTTAAGTCTTTTTTTACCATTTAATCACATTTTTCTGTTATTATTTTTTCGCAGTCTTCAAGCATTTTTTTTAATCTGTTTCCTTCAGTTTTTTCTGAAAATTTTTTTCCGGAAATCTTTAAATCGTATTTCACTATTTCACCATCAATTCTGCTTCTTCTTCTGAATACTTCCAGCCTTCTGGAATAAGGTTTCTTTTGGAGTAGTATTTAGTCAGCCTTCTGATTTTTGAGACAGTTAACTGATATCCTCTTTTTGCTGTCTTATCATGATTGTTTTTTTCCATGTGCTTTTTTTCTTTAACAGATTTTGTAATAAGGTTTAACAAATCTCTTGGAAAATCTGCTTTTAATCCTTCTTCGTCAATTATTTTCTGGATTTTCTTTTTTGTCGCGCTTTTGACTGAAGGAACAGCAAATTCGTCCCTTAAAATTATTCCTATCTCTGAAGCAGCATGTCCTTTGTGAGCCATTTCAATTATTTTTTCTTTTATTTCTTTTTCTTTCATTTCAACCCAGTCTGGATTGTCTTTTTTAATCGGCTTTTTTGAACCGCTTTTTCCTTTGCTTCTTCCATGAATTCTTGCCAAATTAATCACTTTAATACATTATTGAATGCGCTTTGTAAAATGCATTATTTCAAAAAAATAGCATTAAATCAAATGCTTGCTACACTATTATTTTAGAAACATTAGGTTTTTATAGGTTTTTAAGGGGTTTAAAGATATCTGCCTCTTTTTTCCACTTCTTTGATTCTTTTTAACACCTCTTTTCCTCTGGCTTTTTTGCAATACCCTTTTTCCACTTGTTTCCATTCTTTTTCTTTTTGCGGAAAGCTCGAAAGAAAAGTCCTTTTAAATCCCAATAAATCAACTGCAAAGTCTTCTGTTTTTTTTGAATTAAATCCCAAACCAAAATCCACAAAAAAAAGCTTTTCTTTTTTTATTAAAATATTGTTTGTAGTCAAATCCCCGTGAACTATTGAATTTAAATGAAGTAAAGAAATCTGTTTTCCAATCTCCTGAAAATTCTTTTTCTTTAAAGAATCTATTTTTTCTCCAATCTTTTTTCCTTTGATATATTCCATTAAAATAACTGAATTTTTTTTGTCTACCCCAAAAATAACCGGAGTTCGCACTCCGACAGTTTTTGCTTTGTGAAGAAGATTTGCCTCGTCTCTTGTTCTGTTTTTCCTGATTTTTTCATCTAATTCTTTTCTTCTGTAATTCTTTTCTGCCCTGACTTTTTCTATTGCTTTTTTTCCTGCAAATTCTGTCAGAAAAGTTTTTGCTTCTGCTCCTTCAAAAATTAGTTTCTTCATAAGTTAATTGAATAAAAAAAGGTTTTAACAGCTTTGCTCTAAGCTTTGCCCTAATTCTGTAAAAGAAGCAATCAATGAAATGCTTGTATCTAATGCATTTTCATTCCATTCTTTTGTTTCTTCAGAAAAATCAAAATCTAAATAGTTTTCCATTGAGTCTTTTACTGAAGTTGCGCTTTCTGCAATTATTCCTGCCAATTCTAATTGCTCTTCACAGTCAGTGCTTTCATGTAATGAAATAATATTCATCTGCAATAATGCCAGTTCTTTTTTTGCATCAAGCAAATAATTTAGTGCTTGGGTTGTATCATTCTGGTTTTTCCCGCTGAACTCTTTTTTCAGTTCCAAAATTTTTTCATTATATTCTTCTAATTCAGTTTTTTCATCTGGAACTAATTTTTGTTCATCTAATCCGAATTCTTCATCTATTTCTTTTACTTTGCTTAATCCATATTCAAATTCCATTGAATTAAAGAAACCGTTTGTATAAGCAAAATACAGTAAAACCACTGCTGCAAGCAATACCAGTAAAAGTTTTTTTGTGCTTCCCATTTTTTCACTTGTACTATTAATACATTTTCTTCTTTTTAAGCTTTTTTCTTATGCTTTCTATTCTGAACAAAAAATTTGAGATAATACTTGAAATCATATGGCTTATAAGTAAAATGTAAAAAATTTCTTTCTGGAAAAAGCCAAAGCCGTAAACACTTTTTATAAGCCAGTAAAGTAAAACAAAAAGCATTGCAGTGAGGATTGCTTTCTTTTTTGTTATTTTTATATAATGAAAAACCGGAATTCCTTCTGCAACAGACAAACCTAATGGAATTCCCATTACCCACATTAAAAATAAAGTGTATCCCCAGTCAGTCAAAACAAGAAACAAGTATGGAACTGCAAGCAGAAAAGTTATCTGCTTAAATCTTTCTTTTAGTTTTTCCGGCCTGCTTTTATCCCATCTCCAGTAATTTTCCAGCAATGAAACAAAACCTAGCATTGAAGAAGTCATTAAAACAAAATAAATTCTTGCCTGAAGAGAATTAAAGAAAGGCTCTTCCTGCAGAATCAAATAATAACTTACAATTATTATAAATATAAGAAAAGCAAAGCTGATTATAAAATCTCCTTTGATTTTTTTTGGCATCATCAGAATAAGATAAACTTTGTTTTATTTATTCTTTTTTGAATGCTTTTTTAAATCTCTTAAAGAAACCGTTTTCTGTTTCTTGTTCTTTTTCTTTTATTTCTTCAAACAGTTCTTTTTGTTTTTTTGAAAGCTTTTCTGGAGTCCTTACAATAACTTTAATATATTCATCTCCAAAACCGCCTTCTTCAAGGTCTTTAATTCCTTTTTCTTTTAACCTGAAAATTGTTCCTGTCTGGGTTCCAGAAGGAATTTTTAATTCAGCTTTTCCTTTCAGGGTTGGAACTTCTATTTCGCCTCCAAGTGCAGCTGTAGAAAATGTTATTGGAACTTCTCCATAAATGTCTGCTTCATCTCTTTTAAAAAACTCGTGAGGTTCAATAAAAATGATTACATACAAATCTCCGTTTCCTGCTCCTCTTTCCCCTGCATTTCCTTCTCCTGCTAACCTTAAATAAGCTCCATTCCGGATTCCTTCTGGAATTGTTACAGAAATCTTTCTTCTTTTTTTCATTCTTCCTGCGCCATTACATTTAGTGCAGGGATTTTTTACTGTTTTTCCTTCTCCTCTGCATTTCCTGCAGGTAGTTCTAGTAGTGAATGTCCCAAAAGGAGTTCTCTGTGCGCTAGTCTGCATTCCAGAACCATTGCATTGCGGGCAGTCAACCAAACCATCTTTTTTTTCTGATCCAGTCCCATTGCATTTATCGCAGGATTCAACTCTTTCAATTTCAATTTCTTTTTTTATTCCAAATACTGCTTCTTCAAAAGAAATATTCAAGTCAAATCTCAAATCCACTCCTTTTCTTGGCCCTCTTTTTCTTCCTCTTCCGCCAAAAATATCTCCAAAGCCAAAACTGCTGAAAACATCGTCAAATCCCATTCCAGAGAAATCAAATCCTTCAAAGCCTCTTTCAAATCCTTGGAATCCTTCTGCTGCATGTCCAAACTGGTCATAATTTGATTTCTTTTTTTCATCACTTAAAACAGAATAAGCTTCTAACACTTCTTTGAATTTTTCTTCTGCGTGTTCTTCTTTTGAAATATCTGGATGATATTTTTTTGCCAGCTTTTTGTATGCAGATTTCACTTCATCAATTGAAGCGCCTTTTTTTAATCCTAAAATTTCATAATAGTCTTTTTTTGTTGTCATAAAACCGCTCATTCAGTTTATTTTTCTTTTTGCTAGAAAATAAAAAGGAAAAGAAAAGAATTTAAGTGAATTGAATTTTGTTTTTTCTTTCCTTTTTCTAATTTTTTACCTTTTCTTTCTTTGGGCTAACTTACCACTTTCTTTCTTTTTGGAAAAGAAAGAAAGGGGCAGTTCTTATTTTTTCTTTTCATCTTTTTTCTCGTCTTCTACTTTATAGTCTGCGTCCACTACTTTTTCATCTTTTGGTTTGTCTTTTTTTTCTTTTTGTGCTCCTGCCTGTGCCTGCTGTTGCTGTGCTGCTTTTTGGTATAATTCAGTTGAAGCTTCCTGGAATAATTTATTCACTTCATCCAGTTTCACTTTGATTGCAGAAGCATCTTTTTCTTTTGCTTCCAAAAGTTTTTTCAGTTCTGCAACCTTGTCTTTTATTCCCTGAATTTTTCCTGAATCAACTTTTCCCTGCATTTCTTTGAGTGTTTTTTCTGTTTGGTAAACTACTGCATCTGCCTGGTTGATTGTATCTACTTCTTCTTTTTTCTTTTTGTCTGTTTCTTCAAACTGTTCTGCTTCTTTTTTCATTTTTTCTATTTCTGTTTCGTTTAATTTTTCTGAGGCAACAATTGAAATTTTCTGGCTTTTTCCTGTTCCCATGTCTTTTGCTGTTACATGTACTATTCCGTTTGCATCTATATCAAAAGTCACTTCAATCTGTGGAATACCGCGAGGTGATGGAGGAATTCCGATTAACTGAAATCTTCCTAAAGTTTTATTGTCTGAAGCCATTGCTCTTTCTCCTTGTAAAACATGAATATCGACTGCTGTCTGGTTGTCTGCTGCAGTGGAAAAAATCTGGCTTTTTTTCGTTGGAATTGTAGTGTTTCTTTCAATTAATTTAGTGAAAACACTTCCAAGAGTTTCTATTCCTAAACTCAATGGAGTCACGTCTAAAAGCAGAATGTCTTTTACTTCTCCTGAAAGAACCCCTGCCTGAATTGCTGCTCCCATTGCAACGCATTCCATTGGGTCAACTCCTCTTTCAACTTTTTTTCCTGCGATTTTTTCAATAAATTCCTGCACTAAAGGCATTCTTGTTGGCCCTCCAACTAAAATTATTTTGTGAATATCTGCTGGAGTCAGTTTTGCATCTGCAAGAGCCTGGTTTACTGGTTTTTCGCATTTTTCTACAATAGGTTTTACAAGTTCTTCCAATTTTGCCCTGTTTAATTTCATTACTAAATGTTTTGGCCCTTGTTTTGTTGCAGTAATATATGGAAGATTAATTTCTGTTTCAATTACATTAGACAATTCAATTTTTGCTTTTTCTGCTGCTTCATTTAATCTCTGCAAAGCCATTTTGTCTTTAGTTAAATCCACTGCGTCAGATTTCTTGAATTCTGCTATAATGTATTCCTGTAATTTTTCATCCATGTCTCTTCCGCCTAATTGTGTGTCTCCTGAAGTTGACTTTACCTCAAAAACTCCTTCTCCGAATTCCATTACTGTTACATCTAAAGTTCCGCCTCCAAAGTCAAACACTAAAATCTTCTGGTCTTTTTCTTTTTTATCTAAACCATATGCAAGTGATGCAGCAGTCGGCTCGTTAACTATTCTTATTACATCTAATCCGGCAATTTTTCCTGCATCTTTTGTTGCCTGTCTTTGGTTGTCGTCAAAGTATGCTGGAACTGTTATTACTGCTTTTTCTACTTTGTCTCCTAAAAAGCTTTCTGCATCTTTTTTTATTTTTTGCAGAATAAAAGCTGAAATTTGCTGAGGGGTGTATTCTTTTCCTTGTGTTTTGTATTTGAAAATGGTTCCCATTTTTCTTTTTGCCCCTGTAATTGTTCCTTCTGGATTGCTTACTGCCTGCCTTTTTGCCGGCTCTCCTATAAGTATCTGCTTGTCTTTTGTAAATGCCACTGCTGAAGGAAAAGCTTTTCCATAAAGGCTTGCTCCTTCTGCTGAAGGAATTATTTTTGGTTTTCCTCCTTCTAATACTGCTGCTGCAGAATTGCTTGTGCCAAGATCAATACCTATTATTTTACTCATTTTTTATCACCTTTTTTTTTAATTTGCATAAATCTCAAACCTTAATTTTTTCTGGTTTTTTTCTGAACCTTTTTCTGAAAAAGGTTCTGGTTTTGCATCTTCTGGAATCTCTGGAATTTCTTCTTCCTCAAATTCTTCTTGAACTTCTATATTCATAAAATTTATCTCCTAAAAATTTTGAATTTAATTTTTTACTATTATTTTTCTTCTCCTTTTTTTTGTTCACTAACAAAATCTTGATTTTGTTGTGCACTCAAACCTTTGGTTTGAGTTGCAACCTTTTTTTCTAAAAAAGGTTGTTTTTCTTCTGTTTTTTTTCTGTTGATTTTCACTCTTGCATGCCTTAAAACTTTGTCTTTCAAAGTATATCCTTTTTGCAGTTCTTCTAATACAATATTATTTTCTTTTTCTGAATCATTTTCTTGCATTAAACAGTCATGCAATTCTGGATTGAATTTTTTTCCTAGAGCTTCTATTTCTTTTAATCCATATTTTTCTAATACTTGTGTTAATTGTGTTTTTATTGGTTGAATTAATTTTTTTGCTTCTTCTGTATTTTCGGCTGCTTGGACTGAATCTAAAACAGGAAGCAAATTGGAAATCAATTCTGCATTGCTGTACTCTACAAATTGTTTCCTGTCTTTTTCTTCTCTTTTCTTGAAATTCTCAAATTCTGCCTGAACTCTTTTAACTAATTCAGTCAGTTCTTCAATTTTTACATCTTTAGGGTCTTTTTTTTGTTTTTTCTTGTCTTTATGCTTTTCTGCTTCTTTTTCTTGTTTATGCTCAACCAAATTAATCACTGCTCAAAAAGATTCATCAATGACTAAACTCTTTAATCAAAATCTTTTTAAACCTTTTGTACTAAAGTAGTTTTATGCAGGAAGAAAATGAAAAAAAACTACTTACTTTTTGTCATAGGCTTCAATTAACCAGAAGAAAACCTGTTCCAGATAGGCATGGCTTTCAGGTAGTAATAAGAAGAGTTGAACAGCCTTTTTCGGCTCATGCAGATGAAGAATTTAATTGGTTATTGCAGTGTTTGGGCTTTTTTGAGCCTATTGATAAAGGAAAAACAGCTGCTTCTGTGTTTAAAGAACTGGTTAAAGCTACTGGGCAGCTGCAGCAGGGCGGGGGAACAGGGAATGCTCTTTCTTCCAGTGAAATAGCTAAAAGAGTCAATATGAGCAGAGGAGCAGTTACAAATCATTTAAATAATCTTCACAGATCTGGCTTAATCTTAAAAGAAGGAAGCAAATTCAGAGCAAGAAGCAAGTCTATGCTTAGGACTGTTAAAGAGCTTCAAGATGAAATTGATTTAGTGTTTAAGAAAATGGAAGAAACTGCAAAAGAATTAGATAAAGAAATGGATGAACTTTTAAGGGAATAAAATTTTAAAAGAATAAAAAAAAATTGTGCTGGCTGCCCAGCACTTTAAAATCTGTTTTATTTTTTATACTGGAAATTCTACATTGCAGTTTGGCAGTCCTTCACATGGGTCAGAGAATCCATAAAGCTGTTTGTATACAAAGTTTACCATGTAAACTACATCAACTGGATTTACATTGTCATTGCAGTCAACATCTCCTGCTTGGAATGGACAGTTTGGAGGCTGTACTCTTGCATCTAATTGTTTGTATACATAGTTGACCATATACACTACGTCAACTGGATTTACTTGCCCGTCTCCTGTTACATCCCCCCACATTCCGCATTCAAATACTTCTTTGTTTGGATGCCAGTCTATTCCATATCCGTTTCCTGAGATTTTATAATAGTCTGGATAGCCTGGATTTGATTCAAAGTCATCCCAAAAATTTCCTTGTTCTCCGAAATTCCAGTCATTGCTGTTTGAGTCAAGATTGTGTTCATATGCACTTCCTCCATCAGGTGCGCTTGTTGCATTGTCTGAAAAATTATTGTTCCATAAAGTGTTGTATTTGGTGTTAGCATAAGCAAGTTCTATTCCATAAAGATCGTTTCCAAAGATTTCGTTGTTGTTTACTTGGTTGTTGCTACTTTCAAACAAACTAAGCCCTGAATAACCGTTGTTTGATAAGTTGTTGTCTGAAATGATGTTGTTGTTGCTTCCCTTCAATAAAATTGCTACGCCGTATTGATAAAATATTCCGCCAATGTTGTTGATATTGTTTCCTGTTAATTCGTTTCCAAAAGAGTCTTCTAATGATATTCCAGTTTCTATTTCATCATAACTTGTGTTTTCTGATATTGTGTTGTTGTTTGAATCATCCAGAAAAAATCCTATTTCTTCATTGTTGTGTGTTGTGTTATTGAATAAATTGTTGTTGTTTGAATGGTTTAACCAGATTCCTAAATTCTGGTTGTCACTTACGCTGTTGTCTGAAAATTCAGAATAGTTGTTGGAGTAACTGTATACTCCTGTAAAAAATCCTTTTATAATGCAGTTTTTAACTGTGACTCCTTGTTTGCCGGCAAAAAATATTCCATAACCTTCTCCGCCTGTATAGTCTCCTTCTATTGTATGGCCATTACAGTCTAATGTAATATTGCTGTCGTTGATTCTTATTCCATAACTGCAGCCAGTCAAGTCATACCATAAAACTTGGTCTTCCACTAAACGGTCTTCGCAGTTGCATTGAACTGCTCCTCCGCAGTCTGCTGCAGTTTCATTATTAATTCCTAAAATAGTATTAATTTCCATTACATCTGAATCAAGAGCTTTAAGCTCTTTTGCATTAACTGCTCCAAAAAATAAAATCAATAAAACTAAAATCATTAATTTTTTCATATTCCCCCTCCTTAGTAGCAAAAACTACATTTCTTTTTGGGTACAATTCTTAATAAAAAGCTTTTCGCAGGTTTAAAAAGTTATTTTACTCTTTCAAATTTAGACCAGAAATGCCTTAACACTGGACTTTCAAAAGTAAATTTCAGTCCTTTGATTTTTTCTTTTCTTTCTTTGAGTTTTTTCATTGCTTCAACAATATAATCCATGTGCTCTTGCAAATAAACTCTGCGAGGAATAGTCAGCCTCATTAAATCCAGCGCAGGCATTTTATTTTCTTTGGTTTCTGGATCTCTTCCAGCCAAAAGCGTTCCGATTTCTACAGCTCTAATTCCAGATTCAATATAAAGTTCTGCTGCAAGAGTATGAGCAGGAAACTGTTCTTGAGGAAGATGCTCTAAAAACTTTTTTCCGTCAACAAAAACTGCATGGCCTCCGATCGGCTTCATCACAGGAATTCCTGCTTCACTCAATTTTTCTCCTAAATATTTTACCTGCCCAATTCTGTAACTTAAATAATCTTCTTGGATTCCTTCTTTGATTCCAACTGCAACTGCTTCTAAATCTCTTCCGCTCATTCCTCCGTAAGTTGGAAAGCCTTCAAATAATATTCCAAATGGAACGCACTTTTCATACAACTCTTTTTTTCTGAAGGCAATAAACCCGCCCATGTTTACTATTGCATCTTTTTTTGCGCTCATAGTACAGCCGTCTGCAAAAGAAAACATTTCTAAAACAATTTCTGCAATGCTTTTATTCTGAAAACCTTTTTCTCTTTGTTTAATGAAAAAAGCGTTTTCTGCAAACCTTGCTGCATCCAAAAAAAACAGCACTCCAAATTTTTTGCAGAGTTCACTTGCTTCTCTTATATTCTGCATTGAAACCGGCTGGCCTCCTCCTGAATTGCATGTAACAGTATGCAAAACATAAGCTGTATTTTCTTTATTTTTTTCCAGCAGTTTCTCTAATTTTTTTAAACAAATGTTTCCTTTAAAATCCAGTTCTTTTTCACAGTCAAATGCTTCTTCTATTACACAGTTAACTGGAATTCCTTTTCTATGCTGGATATGCGCTTCTGTTGTATCAAAATGAATATTGCCTAGAACACTCTGTCCTTCTTCAATCAAAACCTGGTCTAATATATGTTCTGCTGCCCTGCCCTGATGCACTGGCAGAATAAACTCAAACCCAGTAACTTTGCTTATTGAGTTCTTGAAATTATCAAAGCTTCTTGCGCCTGCATAGCTTTCATCTGCTTTCATTATTGCAGACCACTGCTCTTGGCTCATTGCATTTGTTCCTGAATCTGTCAGCAAATCAATAAATATTTCATCAGACTTTAACAGAAAAACATTTAATCCTGCTTTTTCTATTGATTTAATTCTTTCTTCTCTTGGAATTAATTTGATTCCTTCAACGCTTTTAATCTTGAAATTCGGAACTTCCATCTCCTCACCTCATCATTTAAAAAGAGGAAAAAATTATAAAAACATCTAAACAGAATATAGGTTGTTTTTACTTTAAAGTGGTTAAATGGCTTCAAGGTTTTTTGGTGCAGTAATGCTGGTTTTAGGGGTAACAGCTTTTTATTCAGCTACCGGAGTAATTGAATGGCACAGGATTAATGAAATTGCTTTTGTGCAGATTGGAGTAATGGTTTTGCTTTTTTCTCTTGCAATCTTTCATTTATTCAAATAGTTATTTTTTTATTCTCCTATAACGTTCTTTTTCTATGAAAGCAAATCTTATTTTTTTTCCTGGAATGATTTTCCATGAGTTCAGTCATTTAATTGCATGTGTTCTTTTTGGAGTAAAAGTTAGGAAAGTAAAATTTTTAGGTTTTCAGGAAGCTTATGTTGTTCATGAACAGCCTAATGCATTAAAATCAATCATTATCACTTTAGCTCCTTTTATTTTAGGAAATTGGGTTGCATTTTATTTTTTCTCTTATGCGTTTGAACTGCTTTTCCTTTCAAATTTTATCGGCTTTATTTTTTTGTGGCTGGCTTTAAGCCTTGCTTTGTATTCTTTTCCTTCAGATGAAGATGCAAAAAACACTTTTGATTCTTTTCAGAGATTTTATTCAGTGAATTTAGTGAAAAGAAATCTTTTCATCAAGCTTTTGCTTATAATTTCAATTCCTTTTGTGTTTGTTCCTTTATTTGTTGTTTTGGGTTTTATGCTGATTTTCAACCGTTCTTCTACTTTAAGGTTTCTCTGGCTTCTCTGTTTGTTTGTTTTTTCCTTTAACCAGGCTTATGCCTTTGAATTGGTTAATTATCTTTATTCTTTTTTGAATTTGTGAGCCAAAGGTTTTTAAATATTGAAAGCTTTATTTAAATATGGATCTGAATAATTTTTTTGGTTTTTGGTTTGATTCTCTTTTGCATCCAAAAGAGACTTTCAGTAAAGAAATAGTAAATTCTTCGTTTAAAAGAGGGGCAGCGAATTATTTAGGTGCTTTCATACTTGCTGGAATTATTTCTATCTTTGTTGCCAACATAATTCAACCTGGTTTTAGTTTAGAAGGACTGGTTAGCATTATTTTGTATTTTGTGGTGTCAATTTTTGTTTATTTTTTGTATGTTCTTTTTTCCCAGCTTACTTTGTTTTGTGGAGCAAAAATATTTTCTGGAAAAGCAAAATTTGTTGAACAATTTTATTTGATGTCTATTCCTTTTGCTCCTCTTATCTTTATAGTAAGTCTGGTAAGTAACTTTGCTGTGAGCTTGGGTCTTTTACAAATTTTTGTTTTGTTTGCAGTTGGCGTGTATTCTTTGTTTATCACATATTTATTTTTAAAAGAAATACATGGTTTCAAATTAGGGAAAATAATTGCCACTTTAATAGTAGCTGGAATTTTAACAAATTTATTGTTAATGACAATTGGTTCTGTGTTATCTGTAAAGGTTCTTTCCTCAGAACTACACAAACTAATTTTTGAACCATTATTTAGATAATTGTATAATAGAAAATTCTTTATTTGCAAAAATCCCTTAACCGAAATCATAAAATAATAGTTTAAACTAAAATAAAGCATGAAAGAAGAAAAGGAAGAATCTTTGCCAGAGCGCTTTTTAACTCGGTTTTTTGAAATTGTGCTCAAGGTAGATTTTGAGGAAATGAAAGAACCAGAATTTAAGACTCATTCTGCAGGAACTTTTGTTATCTTTTTGGCTTTGGGTGTTTTTATTGTAGTTTATTTTATCTTATCAGATTATTTTGGTCAGCAATGGTTTGTTCTTTTTTTTAGTGTTTTAATAGCTTTTCTTTTGGTGTTTGTTTTATCTTGGCAGCTTTATTTAGAAAAAAAGAAATTGAAAAAATCTTTTGCATTGAAAACTCAGCCAGAAGAAAATAAAACTATTGCACGGAAAATAATAGGCAGATTTAGTAAAAAGTGAAATATGGTTCTTAATCCATAGCAAACTTTTTATTTAACTAATGCATTCTTATAAGTATGATTAAAGAAAAAGTTCTGAAAGAAAAAAACCATTTGATAAAAAAAAAGGATGAACTGAAATTTGGTTTTTTTGAAGCAAAAAAAGACACAAGAATTTTTGCTTTGCTTTTTGTTGAGTTTTTAATTTCTGTTGCTATTGCTGTAAGCATTTTTTTCTATTTAGACCCTGAAACAGATATAGTTCCTTTTCCTTGGGGCATTCCGATCTTTATTGTTTTAATGGTTCTTTTGGCTATGGTGTTTCATAAAACAAAAGAATTCAGAGAAGAAAGGAAATCAAAAGCTTAGCCTTCCCATCCTTGGGAGTCTTCATCTTCTTCTTCAAAGCTTTCTGCTACGCCTAACTTTTTTCCTTTCTTTACTACAAACAATTCTGTTCCGCAGGAAGAGCATTCAACTGAATCTCCTTCTTCGTGCAGTTCTGCATCTAATTCAAAATTTCCTTGGCATTTAGGGCATTGAACTTTCATTTTTTCCCCCTCTTAGAGAAAAATACAAATAATTCCTAAAGCTAATTATTTTTAAACATTTGTATTTGAAAAAATAGGTGAATAAAAAAAGAAAAAGTAATGAAGGAAAATTTCCTTCAATTCATAAGCCATTTATTTTCCGGCTATTTTTTTTGATTTAATGTATTTCCACAACTTTTTTGTCATTTCACTTGGAGTAACTTTTCCTGTTCCGAAAACTTTCTCCATTGAATCGTTGCATCCTTTAAAACAAATTGCATATCCACCAAATGGTTTTTTTGCTGCCATTTTATTTCCTCCTAAAAAGTCAATTAAAAGTATTAGATTAAGACTTAAACTATATTTAAACCTTCCACTTCTTAGAGGGAAAAAACTGAAAATTCCCTGTAATTTACTCTTTTATGCCTTTTAATTTATATGCTTGTTTTTTATAGTTTGTTTTTAAAGGATTTCATTTGAATTTTTTTTAAGAGTACTTTTTTGGAGGGCGAAATCATTAAACAATTAATTATAGTAACTTTAATTTTGTTTGTTTTGGTCAGCGGATGCATAAACCAGTCAGTAACAAACACAACAAACACTTCTGCTCAGCAGGAACAAACTGACGACACGACAGATGGTTCTGATACAATAGATGGTTCTGATACAATAGATGGTTCTGATACAATAGATGGTTCTGATACAATAGATGGTTCTGATACAATAGATGGTTCTGATACAATAGATGGTTCTGACACGACAAATGATCCAGGAGAAAATGGAGAAGAAACAATAGAACCAAAAGACATTGGAACTTTTGGAACTTTTATTGAAACAGACGGTGAAATTTGTTTGGAAGACGGAAAACCTGTTGTAAGATTGTTTTCAACTACTAGCTGTCCTCACTGCACTTGGATTTTAGAAACCTTTGATTCTGCAATGAAAGAATTAATTGATGAAGAAAAAATTGTTGCATTTCATTGGAAACTGGATACTGGAGACAATACTTTGACTTCAGAAGTTGAAACTTCTGTTCCGGCTTCAGAGAAAGCAATTTATCAGCAATTCAATCCAAAAGGCTATGTTCCGAATTTTATTTTTGGCTGTAAATACTCTAGAATAGGAAACGGCTATGAAAGAGAAAACGATTTGGATTCAGAAGCAAAAGAATTCAGAGCAGTAATAGAAAAACTTTTAGAGGGCTAAACCCCTCTTTCCCTATTTTTTTTATAGAAAAAACTTTTCCTAAGAAAAACAAAAGCATTAAATATCTCTTTTTGTATAACTTATTTATGAAAAAGAATGTTGTAATTAGTTTAGTGATTGCAGTAATAGTTTTTGCATTAGTGCTTTTTTTTGTGGCAGACTCTAATATTTGCACAGATATTTCAAAAGAAGCCTGTTTTAATTCAACATTGTTTCATCCGACTCTCTTAATTATTGCATTTATTATAGGAATAATTGCTTTCTTAATTTCGTACTTCCTTACAAAACGCTTTAATTCTTCCAGCTGACTTTAATCTGGTCAGTTCTCTGTTTTGGCAGAATTCTGCTGTCTTTTATTCTATTTCTTTTTCCTGCCTTAAATTCTAACAGTCCTTGCCAGGCTATCATTCCGCCGTTGTCCACGCAAGTTTCTCTTGGAGGAACAAACATTTTTGCTTTCCTCTGCCTGCACATTTTTTCCATCATTTCTCTTAAAGCCTTGCTTGCAGCAACTCCTCCTGTAAGCAGTAATTCTTTTTTTCCGGTATGCGCCAGAGTTCTTTCACTTACTTCAGTAAGCATTGCAAAAGCATTATGCATTAAACTGAAAACCAAATCCTCTTTTTCAAATTTTCCAATTTTTTGCTTTCCTGCAGTAAGCAGTCCGGAGAAAGCCAGATCCATTCCTTTAACAGTATAAGGCAGTTCTAAAAAATTTTTTGCAGTAAAATAAATTTTATCCATTTTTGGCCCTGCAGGAAAACCTAATCCAATTTCTCTTCCAAAAACATCCAAAAAATTTCCTATTCCAATATCTAATGTTTCCCCAAAAATCCTGTATCTTTCTTTTTCCAAAGCAATAATCTGCGTATTGGCGCCGGAAGCATAACAGGTTACAGGGTCTTTTGCTTTGGTTAATTTCTTTCCAATTTCAATGTGTGATATGCAGTGGTTGACTCCAACCAAAGGTTTCTTATGTAGAAGAGCCTTTGTTCTGGCTACTACTGCTCCTACCCGTAAACAGTTTCCAAGCCCCGGACCTCTAGCAAAGCTAACTAAATCAATTTCTTTCCAAGAAACTCCAGATTTTTCCAGTGCGCTTTCAATTACTTTCCCTGCGTTTTTATAATGAAAATCTGCTGCTTCTCTTGGATGAATTCCAACTGAATCTTTTTTCACATAGCTTTCTTTTTCATTTGCAAGAATTCTGCATTTTTCATTTACTATTCCTATTCCAAAAGTATGTGCAGTGCTTTCAATTCCAAGTGAAATCATTTTTTCTCATATTTTTTTGGTTGGCTTAATCTTTTATTCTTATAGTGGTTAATTTCTTTCATGCCAAAAAAGCCTGTTAATCTTGTTCCTGTCAGAAAAGGGCCAAAAACTGTCCAGCCTCAATTAGCTATTGATTTAATGAAAAAGATAAATTCTCGTTTTCTTGTTGTTCCTAGAAACAGACAGGAATTAGTTTCAGATAAAAGAAACTGGTATTTTATGAGAGACAGTAAAGGAAACAAAATTGGAACAGTTTCAATTGATTTGCAGACAGCAGAAATAGGCGGGTTTTCTGTATTGCCGCAACATAGAAATGTAAGAGGTTCACTTTCTGCTTTAAAAAGCGCTGAACAAATCGTAAGAAGAGCAGGGCATAATAAAGCAATATCCCGAGTTAATCCGGAATCTAAACAGTTAATAAAAGTTTTACAGCATTTTGGGTATAAAATTAGAAGAAAAATTACTGCACAAAAATATGGAGTTAAAATGGATTTAATTCAGCTGGAAAAGGATTTAACCTAATTTTTCCCTTCCAAAACTTTTTCAATTTCTTTTTCTGAAATTTTTCCTTTTCTTAAAGCCTTTTTTTCAGGAATGCTGTAAATAGTGCTTGGCTCTGTTTCTTCTAATTCTCCAGCGTTGAGAATAAAGTCAACTTTTTTTCCAAAAACTTCAACAGCTTTTTTAAAAGAAAAAATAGGCTTTTCGTCGGATAAATTTGCACTGGTTGAAATCAAAGGTTCTTCAAGTGTTTTTACTATTTCATTTGCAATTTCATTTGAAGAAATTCTTATTGCAATTGTTTTTCCGCAGACTTCTTTTGGAATATTTTTTGCCTGCACGACAATTGTAAGCGGGCCTGGCATGAATTTTTCCATAAGCTTTTCTGCTTTTCCGTTAATTTCCCCAATTTTTTTTGCCATCTCTTTTCCTGAAACAAGAACAATAAACGGCTTTTCCCTGTTGCCTTTTATTTCCCGTATTTTTTTTACTGATTTAGTGTCAGAAATTTTACAGCCTATTCCATAGCTTGTTTCTGTTGGATAAACTATTATTCCTTTTTTTTTCAGCACAAAAACGGCTGTTTTTACTTTTGGATTCATTAAAACACCAGCAAAAATACAACTGCGTTGTATGCCATATGCCCTATAATGTTTGGAAGCAAGTTATTATTTTTTTTATAGTAACAAGCCAAAAACAATCCTGCAACAAATGCGCCGAAAACTTCTGTTATTGAACCATACATAAAATGCGCAAGCCCAAAAAGTACTGCAGAAAAAAACACTCCTGTTTTTTTAACTAAAAATCCCCTGAAAAAAATCTCTTCTGTAACAACCCTTACAGTCAAATAATATAAAAAAATTATTGGAGAGGTTCTTCCTATTTGTTCAATTACTTCTGTTACTTTTTCCAAGTCATTTAATCCAAGCAGTGAAGTAAAAAACGAAACAGACAATGCAATCAAAAGCAGTATTGCAATTAATTGCAGAGATTTTATTGTGAGTTCTTTGCTGTCAATTCTTTTTATTCCAATCTCAGCTAAAGCTTTTCCTGCTCTTTTATGTTTTCCGTAATAGTAGATTAAAGGCAATAGGAGGATTAAATCAAGAAAAATTATTGAAAGTATTTTTTGGATTATTTTTGTTCCCCTTTTTGTTTCCATTCAGTGTAAGAGCAGGTTCCGCATGAATGCCTGTCTTTGTGTTCTGCCATAAAAACTCCTGAACCGCATTTAGGGCAGAATTTGCCTTTTCTTTTCAGCTCTGAATCTTTTACTGTGTATTTTTCGCCTTTCTTTATTTTCTTATGTTTTTTTTTGGTTTTTTTTGCCATGCCTTCACCTATTTACTTTTTTTTCTTTTTGCTTTCCAGTTTCTTTTTTTCTTTTGCTGCTTTTTTTTCTGTTTTTTCTTTTTTCTGTTTTTCTCCTTCTTCCTTGAAGTTTCTTCCTAAAATATGCTTTAATTCTGTTTTTTTCATTTTTTCTTTTTCTTTATACACTCTTGCTTTTCCAGTGAATTCTTTTCTTCCGAATTTTTGTTTTATTTCTGTTATTACTGTTGTATCGCTGTTTCCTTCTGTTAATGAAGCAACTTTCACTCTTAAGTCTTCTATTTTTGGTGTTGCTGTTATTTCTTTTACTGTGAATTCTATTTCTTCTCTTGAAAGCAATGGATTGGTTTTTTTGCTAGTTATTTCTACTTTCATTTGTGTTTCATCTCCTTTTTTTTATCTGCTTAATCTTAGTGCATGTTTTCCTGTTGTAGTTATACCCATTTTTTTTGCGATTTCTGAATTTTCAGGATCAGTTATTACTACATAGCCTCTCCAGAATGTTGTAAAGCTTGTTCCTCCGCAGTTAGGGCATTTGTCTCCTTCTTCTATTACTTTTCTACAATCCCTACATGCTTTTCCTTTTGCCATTTAACCACTCTCTTTTATTTTTTCTTTTTTTCCTCTTTTTTTGCTTCTCTTATTTTTTTTTCTTTTGTCTTTTTTTTCAAGTCAATTCCTAACCATTCTTCTCTTCCTAATCCTGGCTGTCTCATTGTTAAGCCTAATTTTGAGTTTGGAATATTCCCTTTTAGACTGCATGTTACAATTTTTGCTATTACTTCGTCTTCTAATCCAAGCCTTTTGTTTGATTCTTTTCCGATAAACCCTGGTCCTTTTGCATCGTAATTAATATAGTCGTTCATTATCTGGCTTACGTGAATTAATCCTTCTATTGGCCCGGTTCTTACAAATGCACCGAATTCTGTTATTTCTGTTATGGTTCCTTCAACTATTTCTTTTACTTCTGGTTTATACACTAGAGCCTTGTATTCTGATTCATAATATGCTGCTCCGTCTCCTGGAATTACTTTGCCTTCGCCTACTTTTTCTACTTCCAGTACTGCAACCATTACTCCAATGCTTTCATCCACGATTCCTTCATACTCTTCTTTTAGTATTTTGAGTATGGATTGCTCTAGTTTTTTTCCGAATTCTTTTGGCGGAACCCTTACAGTGTCTTTCAAAGAAATTATTGCATACATTTTCTTCCTCCTTATCTATTCAACAACAATAAGCTTTTTTTGCCTTATGAATGCTGTTTTAAAACCTTTCTTTTTTATCTTCATTCTCAGCTCTTTGTCATTTGTTGCTATAATATATTCTCCTGCTAATTCTTCCATTCGTTTATCAGCTTTTTTTTTTTACCTTTTAATATCCTGCAATGTTTTTCTATAATCTTTTCTGCAATTTCTGCATTAACTTTTTTTGTTCTTCCTGTTTTTTTCAGTTTTTCCAGTTCTTTTGTTACTTCTTCTGGCACAAAAAATTCAGTTCTTCCCAGTTCTTTTTCTAGTTCCTCAATTACATCTATCTTTAATTCTCCTATTGCCAGCAGCATATTTGTATCTAATACAACCTTATTCAACTTCTCCATATGCTATCAGTCTCCATCTTGTTCCGTCTCTTTTGCTTACTGCAATCTTTTGGTTTTTTTCTACTGTAACCGGAACTTTTAATTCCACTTCAACTAAACCTTTTTTCATTGAAACAATATTTCCTATTGTTGTGGAAGTTCCTGCGCTTAAAACTATTGTTTCTCCTTGTTTTAGTTCTATATTAATGTCTGCTATTTCTCTTTTAAAGTAATTTATTTTCATTTTTATGTTTGAAACTGCTTCAGGCAATGTGTCAATTTTTCCTATGATATTCCCTTTCATCTGGTCATTTTTTGTCAGATTAGGGTCTATCAGTGTTTTAATTGAAATCAGTCCTCCTGGAACTGCTTCTTTTATTTTTCCGCCTGCTATATTCAGCTCTACAACTTTTATTTTTGTTTTTTTGTTGTTTATTCCAGGGCTTAATTCTAATTCTTCTCCTTCTTTTATTTTTCCTTGAACTATTGTTCCGCCTAATGCTCCGCCGACAATTTCTTTTGGTCTTGCTCCTGGCTTGTTTATGTCAAAGCTTCTTGCAACATACATTTTTGCAGGTTTTTTTGGGTCAACTTTTGGTGAAGGAATATTTTTTTCTATTGCTTCTATTAGCAGATCCATGTTTGTTCCAAAGTGTGCTGCTGTTGGAATTATTGGAGCATCAAAACCAAATTCTTTCAGAAACTTTTCTATGTCTTTATGGTTTTGCACTGCAGTTTTTTTGTCAACTAAATCTATTTTGTTTTGTGCTACAACAATGTTTTTTATTCCGCTGATTTTTAATGCCATAAGGTGTTCTTTTGTTCTTGGCTGAGGGCATTTTTCGTTTGCTGCAATCACTAGTATTGCTCCGTGCATTAATGCAGCGCCTGAAAGCATTGTAGTCATTAATGTTTCGTGCCCTGGCGCGTCAACAAAACTTATTTTCCTTAATTTTTTTGCTTTTTTTCCGCATGAGGGGCAGGTTTCTTCTGTCATAAATGCTTCTGCTCCTTTGCATTTGGTGCATTTATAGAACACTGCATCAGCATAACCTAATCTGATTGAAATTCCTCTTTTCAGTTCTTCTGAATGAGTGTCAGTCCATTTTCCGCTTAAAGCTTTTGTTATTGAGGTTTTGCCGTGGTCTACATGGCCTATTAATCCAATGTTTGCTTCTGCTTGTTCTATTTTCTGCACTTTTTTCAACACATCACTTTCTTACTTTTCCTTTTGCTGTTTTTGAGTCTCCTGCTACTTCAACTTTTCCAGCTGTTTCTAATGATTCTTTAACCAGTTTTTCTTTTGCTGTTTCTTTTTTTTCTTCTTTTGGTTTTTCTTCTGTTTTAAATAATTCTTCCAGCTTTTTGCTTCCTTGTTTTATTATTGCTAAATTAACTTGTTCTGTTTCTTCTCCTATTACATTTCCTCTTACACTTATTCTTTTCCTTTGGCCTTTTTTTTCAGGATGAAATCCTGCTCCACCGCTTGTGAAAATCTTTTTTCTCATTAATCCTGGAACATCTTGTCTCATTGGAAAACCTTGTTTGTCGCTTCCGCCTGTAATTTTTGCTGTATATCCTTCTAATCCAATTGAATCCAGCTTTACTTCTTCTCCTATTTTTTTATTAAGCAATAATGCAGTTGTTTCTATTTTTTTTCCATAAGCTTTTCCTGTTTTTGGGTCACTTATTACTATGTTCATTTTATTCCTCCTTTATAGCATCTTTTATTTTTTCCAGTAATTTTTTTTCTTCTTCAGTTAAAACATCACTTTTTTCTAATCTCTCTATATGTTCTTTTGGAACAAAACTCATTAGTTCATCGTTTTTTTCTATATTCCTTCCAAGCGTAGCATCGCTGATTGAAATTGCAACTTCGCTTCCTTTTTCTGCTTCCTGAATGTTTTCTCCTTTATCTTGTATTGCCTGGACTTTTCCTATTATTTTTCCTTTTTTCATTACTTTTACTCCTGCTTTTAGTTTTCCTTCCAATACTTTTGCTCCGATTATAACCGGCTTTGAATTCCTGAAAACATTTTCCGGCATTAATTTTATTTTCGCAGGCAAAACTATTTCACTCAAAAAAGCTTTTTTTGCTTTATCTCTTTCTTCTAAAATCCATTTTTCATAGTTTTCTATTAAAGCATAAATTATTTTTTCACTGAAAATTTTTATTTCATTTTTTTTTGCTTCTTCTACTGCTTCTGGATTAACTTTAGTGTTAAATGAGAGTATCACTGCTTTTATTTTGTCTTTTTCTTTTACTCCTTCTGCTTCTATTACATCTCTTCTTGTTACTTCTCCTACATCTGCTTTTCTTACTTTAATTTCTTTTTCTTCAAGCATTTTTACTGTTGCCTCTAATGAGCCAAGTGTATCTGTTTTTACTATTACTCCTGCTTCTTCTGAATCAATCTTGATTGACTGAATTTCTTTTTTTATTTCTTCTATTGCTTCATGCCCTGCTTCAACTCTAATTGGAGAACCTGCTAAGGCCTTGTCAAGATTTGGTGCTGCAATTTTTAATCCTGAAGCCGCATGAACTTCTTTAACTGAATTGAATTTTTCCTGCGGAGCCCTTATTTCATCTAAAGGGTTTGGCAGTAAAATTGCACGGACTTTTGTTTCTATTATTCCTTCTTTTCCGCCTAATAAAATCCTGTCTCCTGTTTTTATTTTTCCGTCATACAAAATAACATCAATTGTTTTTCCTAATCCTTTTTCTTCTTTTACTTCTAATACTGTTCCTTTTCCTTTTCCGCTTACTTCTATTGTTAATTTTTTTTCCAGATACTTTTGGCTTAACCCTGCCAAAAACAATAATACTTCTGGAAACCCTTCCCCTGTTTTATTGCAGATTGGAATTATTGGAATTTCTTTTGTGAAATCTTCTATTCTGTCGACTCTTTCTGTCTGAAATCCTTTTTTGTGTGTTTCTCCTACAATGCAGTATAATTTTTTGTCCAGCTCATCTAAAACTGTTTTGCTTTGATTTTTTTTGCTTTCAGTAAAGCTTGTTTTTTTTGATTCCCATCCCTGTAGTTTGTCTATTTTTGTCATTGCAATAATAAACGGAACTTTAAATGCATTGAGTATATCAATTGCTTCCAGTGTCTGTTGTTCACATCCTTTTATTGTGTCTACAGTTAAAACAGCAAGGTCTGCAATGCTTCCCCCCCTTTTTCTCAGATTTGAAAACGCCTGGTGCCCTGGAGTATCAATAAACAACAATCCAGGAATCTTTAATTCAAAACCGTATTTTTTTGTAAGTTCTCCTGCCATTTCTTTTACTACTTCTATTGGAACTTCTGTTGCTCCAATATGTTGTGTTATTGCTCCTGCTTCTTGTGAAACAATTTTTGTTCCTCTAATCATATCCAAGAAACTAGTTTTTCCTGAGTCAACGTGTCCTAAAACTGTGATTATTGGTTTTCTTATCATATACTACAACCCTGTTGAACCAAATCCGCCTTCTCCTCTTGTGGTTTCTTTTAGCTCTTCTACTATTTCTATTTCTGGAGTTTCAATTTTGTTAAAAACTAACTGTGCAATTTTTTTTCCTTTTTCTGCAGTAAATTTTTCTTTTCCATGGTTGATTGCTATTACTCCTATTTCTCCTCTGTATCCTGAGTCAATTGTTCCTGGAGTGTTTAATACTGTGATTCCTTTATTCAGAGCTAAACCGGATTTTGGTCTTATCTGCCCTTCAAATCCTTCTGGGATTGCAATCTTTATTCCTGTTTTTATTAGTTTGATTTCTCCTGGAGAAATTTCTGTTGTTTCTGCTGAATACAAATCTATTCCTGAGTCTCCTTTGTGTGCAAACTCCATTTTCACGTCTGGATGTAGTTTTTTTACCTGTACTTTCATCTAATCACTTAAAAATTATTTCCCAGTCTTTTTTCTTGTAGTCATACAGTTCTTTTTTTGTAAACCACAAATTGATTTCATTGTCTGCTTGTATTGAATCTTCTGAACCATGGATTAAATTTCTTACAGACCTTTTTTTGTCTTCTGCTATTTCATATGAGTCAACTGAATAGTCTCCTCTTATTGTTCCTATATCTGCTTTTCTTGCTTCAGTGCTTCCAATTGATTTTCTTCCGATTTCTATTGCATGGTATCCTTCAAACACTATTGCTATTAATGGCCCTTCCATTAAATACTCTGAGTTCCACGAGTGAATTCTTTTTGCTATTTCTTCGTCTGTTTCTGTTACTTTTTTTCCTTTTTTTTCTGCTGACTTTCTTGTATTATCTCCAAGTTTTTTAGTCCACTCTGGTGTTATTACATAATGTTTTTTTGTCATTTCTTCTGTTGCCTGAATCATTTTCATTCCTGCAATCTTTAATCCTTTTTGTTCAAATCTTTTAATTATTTCTCCTACTAATCCTCTTTGAACTCCGTCGTGTTTTATTAAAATTAAGGTTCTTTCCATTTTATCACCTTTTATTATTTTTTTGCTTTTTTTATTTTGTGGTATTCTTTTGTCCATTTAATTTTTCTTGGGTTTCTTTTGAGTTTTAGTAAATTTTTTTCGCATTTGGAAGAACAAAAATTAAATGTAGTGCCGTCTTTTTTTACAAACATTGTTCCTGTTCCTTTTTTGATTTCTTTGCCACAAAAGCTACAGTTCACTTTCATTCCCCCTATGCTTTGATTTCTTTTGCTTCTCTTTCTGTTGAAAGCAAAATTATTATATCTCCTTTTTTCAGGTTTCCTTTTACGTTTCTTCTTTTTACTCTTCCTTGTTCAGGGCCTTCAAGTATTTTGCAGAGTACTTGAATTATCTCTCCATGAACTCCTGTTCTTTGGATTACTTCAACTACTTCTGCCGGTGTTCCTCTTTCTTCTCCCATTTTATCACTTCTTTAACTCATTTACTTTTTTCACTACTTCTTCTAATTCTTTTTTTGCATTCCCTTCTTCTGTTAATGCAATTGATGCTGTTCCAACTCCGATTCCTGTTTTTTCGCCTAATTCTTTTTTTGTTGAAACAAAACTAAAGGGAATTTTTTTCTCTTCGCACAGCAAAGGCAAATGCATTACTATTTCTGCCGGAGAAACATCTTCTGCAATGAAAATTATTTTTGCTTTTCCTCTTTCCACTGCTTTTGTTGTTTCATTTACTCCGATTCTGATTTTTCCTGTTTTTTTTGCCTTTTCTATCAAGTCAAATTGTTTTTCTTTTAGTTCTTTGCCTACGCTGAACTTAACGTATTCTGCCATTAAAAATCAACCTCCTTACAGCCGTTCTTTGCTGTTCATTGTCATCGGCAAAATAAGATTTTGAACTAAATAAGCGTGTAAAAAAAGCTTTAAAAAGGTATTTTACGCTGTCTTTTGTATGTCCAGAAGAAAAGCTGCGAGAAAATCTTTGAAGAAAAAGCAGAGGTTTCATTCAAAATGGTTTGCAGGAAGAAAAAGAATAGAAATGCGAAGTCATGGTTTGTTAATTCCAATTGAGAAGGCAATAGAATTGGTTACAATTAATGGAGAAAAGTTTGTTAAAAAAACGCCTTCTGCTACATGGAAAAAACACAAGCATGATGCTTTCCGTGCAGATGATCCAGGGCTTGCCAGGCAAATGACTTTAGGGGAATCTTCTGCTTTAAGAGGCATCTGGAGAATCTATTCCAGACTTTTAAGAAAAGGCGCGTTTCAGAGAATTTATGCTAGAGACAGGTCAGGAATCAGAATAACTGACTATTTTTTGAGACCTGTTAAAATCTATAGGGTAAACACAAGTATAGCCAGTGCTGCAGAAAATTTTATTATTGAAGAATTTTTGGATAAACCAAATGCTTTAGAGCTAATTCGTTATCTTAGGCAAGGGGCCTCAAAAAGAGGAAAGTTCGCTGATGCGCGCTGTCAAAGATTTATTGAAAAACAAAAATTATACCCTCCCTTAAAATCAGACAGTCTTAAACAACTTTTTAACCAACAACTTGCAAGAGCTCTTGAATCAATTGCCACTCAGGCAATAGAAGACTTAGAGACGGCAAGTTCAGAATTTAAAAATAATGCTAGAAAAAGATTTTTAAACTCAAATTTTATGTTTGATTTTACAGGCCCTGCTTTTAGCACTCCTGCTTTTCATAATCTTATTGTAGAATCTGTTGACAAAAACGGAAAATTTCATTTTGTTTTCAAAGACCCTTTAGCGTTAATGCAACAGAAAGAAGCTTATCCTTCAGTGAGAACTAACAGAAGAAACAGGGGGAGAGAAGTCCAATTAAAAACCAAAAAGAAACAAAAAAGATGGCCAAACAAAAGAAGAAAGAAAAAGAACTAATTCATTTATGAGTAAACCATAAAACTATTTTTTTGTCTTCTATTTCGTCAATCCTTGCATAGCCAAAGTTTTCCAGCTGGACATGAGAGTTTTCTTTTTCATCTAAAATAAATTTTTCTATTAATCCGTGTTTTCTGACTGCATCTGGCATTACAATTTCTGCTGTAGTTTCTTCTAGAACCCACGGGAGCAATGGCTTGCTTTCAAGTTTTTGTGTGCCGACAAACTCCCCGAAAATCTGCATTTCTTCTTTTTTTATTACACGAAAATTCAGTGCATGTTTCAAGCGGGCAATCTCTCCTTCTTCCAGTCTTTCAGAATCTTTTCTTGAAATAATAAAACTCTGCGAGCCTTCTTTTAATAAAAATGTCCTTGTCTGGTCTGGAAAGTCCGGATGCAATGGCTTTTCTATTTCTATTCCAGGAACAAAATTTACATCTAATCTGATTGCTTTGTCAACAAAAAAATATCTGTCTGCTTTGCTGTCAATAAATCCTTTATTTAAATCAATTATTCTGGAAAAATCCACTGTAACATCTGAACTCTTAACTCCAATCTCTCTGATAATTTCTTTTATTGTTTTTGCAACAAAACCTCTTCTGCGCAAAGCCTGAATTGTTCCTAGTCTTGGGTCATCCCAGCCTGTGTAAGTTCCATTTTCTATTCCTTCTTTTATTTTTGAAGTGCTTAAAACCATTTCTTTTAGTTTAATCCTTCCTGTATGGAAAGTGTGAGGATATTCCCATTCCAAAAAGTCATACAAAAATTTCTGTTTTTCTGCATTTTGTGCATGCTCTTGCCCGCGAATAATCAATGTAACGCCCATTTCATGGTCGTCTATTGCTGAAGCAAAATTATATGAAGGCCATACAAAATACTTGTCTCCTGCTCTTGGGTGTTCTGCTTTATCAACAATTTTTGCTGCCCACCAGTCTCTTAAAGAAGGGTCTTTTGCATTTAAGTCTGTTTTAATCCTTAAAACTGCTTGTCCTTCTTTTAGTTCATGTGAAAACATTTTTTCCAGTTCTTTTTTTTGTTCTTTTTCTTTTCTTTCCCTGCAAGGACATGCTTGTCCTTGGTTAATAAGTTTTTTCCATTCTTCTCTGTTGCAGCTGCAAACATAAGCTTTTCCTTTTTCAACTATTTTTTTCATATAGTCATAGTATAGTTCCATTCTGTCTGAAGCAAAATATGTTTCATCCACTTTTACGCCTAACCATTCCAAGTCTGTTTTGAAAACCTGTTCAGCGTTTTTTATCGGCTTTTTTACTTTTGGGTCAGTATCATCAAACCTTAAAATAAATTTTCCGTTGTATTTTTTTGCATACTCAAAAGAATTCAGTAATGCTCTTGCATTCCCTAAATGAAAAGGGCCATTAGGGTTTGGAGCATAACGAGTAACAACTTTTTCTTTGTCGCCCCATTCTAACTGCATTTCTTCTTTTTCTTTTCTTTCTGGAAGTTCATCAAAAGAAAAAGAGTTGAATTTTTCTTTCAGTTCTTTTTTGCTTAATTCATTTATTTCTTCAACTATTTCTGTTAATTCTTTTATATGCTGACTCAGGTTTTTTCCAAATTCTGCATCTATTGCTGAAAGCTTTCCTATAACTGCCTTTAAATTTGCTTTTCCTTCGTGTTCTATTGCGTTTTTCACTGCATATTTGAATGCAAGTTCTTTCAGATTCTCATCCATTTATAATTCCCCTTAACCATATTTACTTTTAAAGAAAATTAGTTTAATTCTATGCTTTTTTCTTGCAGCAGTATTCTTTATTAGGGCAGGAGTTTTCCAGTTCTGTATAACTTTCTCCACAGGGTTCTGCAGAGCATATTCCTTTTATTTCTTCACAGGTTTTATCTTTTGGCTGAATTGCGTTTCCCACAGGGTCCCCTGCAATTACATTAGTAAGTAGCGCAGCAGTAACAAAAATTAATACAAAAGTACCGTATCTTTTCACTGAGCCTTTTTCTATTTCTTTTTTTATTTTTTCCAAGAAAGGTTCCATAATCAATCATTGTTTTTCTTTATTTAAAATACTTATCTTTTGTTCCATTTCTCGTTAAAATGGCTTGTAATGGCTTCTGCAAGGCTTTTATTCTGCAGTATAGCAAAATGGTAGTGTGGTTTTTTTTCATTAAAGCTATCCAAACCTAAAACAGTTTTTTTTCCGTCAATCACAAATGCATTTAATGAATGTGCAGAATTTTTTGAGGAAATTTTTTCATTAAAGAAATTTTCAGTTCCTTTGTTTGAAATAAGCTGAACTTTAACTTTTTTTTCAACTGCTTTTTCCAGTGCTTCCTGTAAAAAGTTTTTTTCCTTTATTTCAGTAAAACCTATTACAGATTTTTTTGCTTTCAAAACTTCTTGCTGCAAAATCTTGTCAAAATCAGTTAACTGCTTTACTCTTAGAATATTTTCTTTTGCTTCTTCTTTTTCCTCAAAAGAAAGCATTTCTTTTAATTTAAGCGCATTTTCTTCTATCTCTTTGAATTTTTTCCTGTTTTTTTCAACCAGTTTTCTGACAATTTTTTCTGTTTCGATTGCCTGGTATTTTTTCGGCCTTCCCTGCATTGAAATAACCAAACCTTTTTCTTCGAGCTTTTCTAAAATATCGTAAACTCTTGTTTTTGGTATTCCGCCTCTTCTGCTGATGTCTGGAGCCTCTAAAGATTCTTTTTCTGTTAAAGAAAGAAGTGCTTTTGATTCATATTCTGTCAGACCTAAAGAAACTAAATGGCTGACTTTCTCTGGGTTCATAAAATCAATTAATGAAATGCACAAATCATTATATAAATTTACTCTTTACAGTTAAAGAATTATGTATCAGTCCATTTTTGCAGATTTTTCTGCAAAACAAATTTCTTTTTTCCCAGCTCTTTCAGATTTTTTGCGCTGATTAAAAACATTGAGATTTTCAGTTCCTGTTCTAAAACTTCAATTAGTTTTTCAACTGATTTTTCCCCTTTTTTTGCCTGCTGTAAAGCAGGAACTGCAATTCCAGCTAAATCTGCTCCTAAAACAAGGCTCTTGCAAATATCTAAACCATTTCTTATTCCTCCTGAAGCAATAATTTTTTTATTGCATGCTTTTTTTGTCATTAACACGCTAGCTGCAGTTGGGATTCCAAACTCTCCAAAAGTTTCTTTAAATCTTTTTCTTGAATAAAGGATTGAATCGATTCTTACAAAAGAAGTTCCGCCTCTTCCTGCTGCGTCTATTGCTTTCACTTTAGTCTTATTCAGTTTTTTTGCTGTCTCAAATGAAATTCCGTTTCCTACTTCCTTTACTATTACAGGAAAACAGCTTTTTTCAGCGAATTTTTTTATATTTCCAAATTGTTTGGAAAAACCTTTTGTTTTTGGATTCTGCATTAATTCTTGTGCAATATTCAAATGAACTGAAACTGCATCTGCTTTAATTTCTGAGACAAAATCATCAATTTTTTCAGCTGAATATTTTTGCAGTTCTAATGCGCCGATATTGGCTTCCAGAAAAACACTTGGAGCAAATTTTCTGAACTTAAAGTATTTTATTTTTGATTTTTTTTCCAGCCCAGTACGCATTGAACCCAAAGAAAATCCAATTGTTTTTTTTTCACAAGCAAGCGCAATATTTTTATTGAATTTGAAGGATTTTTCTGTCCCGCCTGTGATTGGCCTTACACTTAAAGGAATAGAAAATTTTTTTCCAAAAAATTTTGTTGAAGTTTTAACTTTATTTAATTCAAAATCTGTTAAAGCATTATAAATCAGTTCAACTTCTTCAAACAAGTTTGTTTTCTTAAACTGGCTTTCTTTTTTCAGCGCAGTTTTTATGTGTTTATCTTTTCTTTTTTCTGTTTTCATTTAATCACTAAAAAAACCCTATTGCAGCATATGCTACAACTTCGTTTTTGTCTCCAGTGACATCGCCTGAATTACTGTATTTTATGAGTTCAGCTTTTGTTAAACCTTTGTTTTTGCAGTAATTCATTAAAACTTCTATTGGAGAATGCCCGCAAATGCTTAATCTTTCTTCTGCAACCAGTGAGTGAAATCCCTGCACATTTATTTTTTTTATCAATTCTATTGCCTTAAAGTCTTTTTCTTTTGCTTTTTCTGCTGAAATGAAGTGTGAAAAATCGCTTGAAGCAATCACACTAAACTTCTTTCCGCTTTCTTTTTCTGCTGAGAGCAATGCATCTGAAAGCTTTTTTAAATCTTCAGCTTTTTCTGTCATTAAAGTGATTGGAATGATTTTAAAGTTTTTAAACAAAAACTGAAGAAAAATAAGCTGGACTTCAATTGAATGCTCTTGCAAATGTGCTGATTCATCTTTTCTTGCTTTAGAAAAATTTTTCACTATAGATTCAGCAGCTTTTGTATCAACTTCTGTTTCTCCTAATGGAGTTTCCCATGTTCCTTCTGGATAAACTGAAATTTCTTCTCCATATCCAGTATGGTTTGGAGAGAGAATTACAATTGTTTCTGGTTTGTTTGGCAGAGAGTGTGCATATGCTGCTGTCTGCCCTGAATAAATTGTTCCTGCGTGGGGTGAAATTATAAAATCAGTTTTTTTTTCTGTTTTCACTTTAGAAAAAAAAGTTTCTAGTTGCTTTTCTATTTCTTCTTTTGTTTTAGGATAAAAGCTTCCTTTCAAAATCGCTTCTCTTTTCATTCCTTATCATTAATCTTTTTAGTGAAACTTTTTTTAAAAGGTTTTTTTGATCAAACTTTTTCTAAAAGTTTGTTTTTGTTAAACCTTTTTTTTAAAAAGGTTTAGCGCCTCATAGGCCTTTTAATTGGAGGGCCTCTTCTGCCTCTTCCTTTGCCTTTTCTTTTGCTTTCCATTGCCATTCTTTCTTTCATTAGTTCTTCTTTGCCTTCCTTTATTTTGTATTCAAAGTCTTCAGTTGTTTTTTTGAATTCTTTTTCGTTTTTTATTTCTTCTCTTTCAAGTAAAATTATTTTTGCAAGCGTCCAGTAAACTAAAGCAAGGCTTTTTCTTCCTTTATTGTTCACTGGAATAACTAAATCAACGTCTTTTGTTGAGTTGTTTGTTGAGCATAATGCAATAATAGGAACTTTCAACTTTTTTGCTTCTTTTATTGCCTGAAAATCTGTATCTGGTTCTGTTACAATCAATAAAGCCAGTTCAATAAATTTTTTTCCTTCAGGGTTTGTGAATGATCCTGGAACAAACCTTCCGTGAACTGCTTTTGTTCCGGTTGCTTTTCCAAATTCTTTTATTGGGGTTTTTCCATATAGTTTTCTTGAAACAACAACTACTTTTTCTTTTTCATATTTTGAAATAAATTTCGCAGCAATGTTTATTCTTTCATCTAGTGTCTTAATATCCATTACTTTTAATCCGTCTTCTCTGCTTTTGTAAATATATTTCAGCATATTTCCTGTTTTGTATTTTGTTCCGATATGTGCTCCTGTTTTCAGGTATCTTTCTGTTTCGGTTGTTGTTTCTTTTTCCATTTTAATCTCCTTTTATTTGCTGTATTTTATTATATCATCTATTAAATCCACATGGCTTAACAGCATTCTTCTGCAGCAGTATCTTTCTATTCCTAAATCTTTGAATATTTTTTCTGCAGGCTCTCCTTTTGAAGTTCTTTTTTCAAATTCTTCGTAATATTCTCCTACAACTTTTCCACAGGAAAAGCATCTCACAGGTATCATCATTTTTCTTTTCACCTCTTAGAGCTTTGTCTTTTTTTCCTTGCTTTCTTTCCTAAAGGTTTTTTTGGTTCAACTCTTCTATGATCATCAACTATCAATAATCGGTCATACTTTATCATCTGTTCTTTTAGTTTTTTGTCGTTAGTGTATTCTACTATTGCTTTTGCTATTGCGCTTCTTGCAGCAACCGCTTGGCCCATAAAGCCTCCGCTTTTAACATTTATTTTTATGTCTACTTCTTTTAATGCATCTCCAGCTAGTTTTACTGGCTCTAAAATTAATTCTTTTACATATTCTGGTTCAATGAACTCAATGCTTCTTTTATTTATAGTAATCTTTCCATTGCCTGTTTTTACAACTGCCCTTGCGATTGCTTCTTTTTTCTTTGATTTTACAAGCATACCGTATTTTTTGCTTCTCTTTGCTTTTTTCTTTCCTTTCTTTTTTTGCTTTTCTTTTTCTTCTGTTTCTTTTGTCATCTCTTCAAATTCTTTTTTCATTTTCTCTTTTTCTTCTTCTTTTTTTTCTTCAGGCATTAAATCACCATTTTGCTCCAAGGGATTTGCTTATCTTTTCTAAAAATATTTTTTTCTTGTTTGTTTTGATTTCTGCTTCTTTTATTGAAATAGATTCTCCTTTTACTTCTTCCGGTTTTCCAATATGAACTTTCAGTCTTTTTATGGCTTCTCTTCCTCTTTTTGTTTTTCTTGGAAGCATTCCAATAACTGCTTTTTTCATCAATGCATCCGGTTTTCTTGGATATTTTGGGCCATATCTTGGATTTGATTTAACTGAAGCATCTCTTTTTGCTTTGTATCTTTTTACAATTACTTTTCTTTTTCCGGTAATGAGAACTTTTTCTGCATTTATTATTTCAATGCGTTCTCCTTTCAATAGTTTTTCGCTTACTTTTGATGCAAGCCTTCCCATTACTTTTCCTTTTGCATCTACTATCATTTTTTCACCATTATTTTACTATCATTAATTCTTTTGAGTTAATCTTTACTGCTTCTTCCAGGCTTAATGTTTTTCCATTTTTTTCTTTTATTTTTTTTCCTGCTTTTTCTGAAAACTCTAATGCTGCAATGTTCACTGTTTTGTTTATTTCTCCTTTTCCAAGAACTTTTCCTGCAACAACAAATGTTTTGTTCTGGAATTTTTCTGAGAGCTTTTCTAATTGCCATAAATTAATGCTGGCTCTTTTTCTTCTTGGAGCAGAAACTTGTTTAGCTATTTCTTTCCAGATTTTTTTCTTTTTTCCTTCTTTTTTTAAGAGGGAAATAATTTTTTTTGTTTTTTCTTTTGTTGGCCCTGTTCTTTTCATATTTTCACGTTTTTTTATTTTTTGGCAACCTGCCTTTTTTCTAAAAAGGCGGTTTTGATTAAACTTTGTTTTTGTTCAACCTTTTTTCTAAAAAGGTTTTTTTTTGATTAAACTTTTTTCTAAAAAGTTTATGCAGGAGGAGAGATTCGAACTCTCGAAGGCACTAAGCCACAGGATCTCCCAAAATCTTTTTTCAAAAAAGATTTACCAAAAAACGCTTTGCGTGTTTTCGTGAAACGAAAACGTTTTTGGCAGCTTGCCTTTTTGTGAAAAAGGCAGTTTTGATGAAACTTTTTCTGAAAAAGGTTTCTTAAGTCCTGCCCCGTTGACCGCTTGGGTACCCCTGCTTTAAACCTTGCTTAAAGCCTTTTTCAGCTCCTCTGTTTTTATTATCAGCTCCGCTGTTGCCTGTTCAAGTATTTCTTTTGGTTCCATTCCTCCAAAAGATTCCATGTTAACTGTAAATGTGTCCTTGTTGTAGTTGTAGGTCATTATTCCTGGTGTCCATTTGCTGTGTCTTTTTCCGGAATCAACTGTTGCTTCCATTTCTATTTTTATTTTCTGATTTTTTCCGAGTTTTACAATCGGAATTTTTTTGTCTATTACTTCTATTTTGGGATCAGTGCTTTTAATGTCTTTTGAATACACTGTGCATGGTCCTTCTTTTTCCGCCATTAAAGTAACTTTTTCTTTTTTCTTGTATGTTTTTGTGTCTGTCTGGATTGGAAGCATTCCTAATCTGTGTGCAAACATTTCGTTGAACATTACTGAAGTGTTTTCGTAAATATTGACATTGTCTACTGCAAATGTTTTTACGTTTGTTGTAATCATTCTTCTTATTGCATTAACAAATGCAGGGGTAACCCCTTTTAGAGAAAACCTTATTTTTCTGTCTTTTTTCTCCAATTTTTTCATTTCCATTTTACCACCTATTTTTTCTTTCCTCTATATCTTTTCTTTTTTCTGCATCCATTGTGCGGAACTGGAGTTACGTTTTCTATTGTTCTTATTCTCATTCCTGCTCTTGTAAGGCTTCTTATTGAGGCTTCTGCGCCTTGCCCTGGGTTTTTTGATCTTATTCCCCCCTGGCCTCTTACTTTTACTATTACTTCGTATATTCCTTTTTCTTTTGCTCTGTCTGCAACGATTTCTGCTACTTTCATTGCAGCATAAGGAGAACCTTCTTTGTGTTGTGCTTTAACCACTTGGCCTCCTGAACATTTTGCTATTGTTTCTTGTCCTGTAATATCTGTCAGCAAAATTATTGTGTTATTGTGTGATGCGTAAATATGAATTATTCCTTTTTTGCTCATTTTTCTTCACCTTGTTCTTTCTCTTTGGTTTTGGCAACCCGGCTTTTCTCAAAAGCTGGTTTTTCTGTTTTTGGTTTTTCATCTGATTTTTCTGCTGGTTTCTCTTCAGTTTTTTGAGGTTCTTTTTCTTCCTTTTCTTTTGTTTCTGTTTTTTTATCTTCAGTTTTTTCTTTTTTTGGTTTTTCTTCTTTCTTTTTTTTAGTTTTTGGGGTTTCTTTTTCTGCTTTAGGAGATTCTTTTTTTGTTTCAGTTTTTTCTTTAACTAAATCTTTATTTTTTCCTTCTGTTTTTAATTGCTTTTCAGCCCCTTCTGTTGATTCTGCTTTTTTGAATTCTTTTTTCAAGTCTTTTTTTGTTTTAGGTTTCTCCTGTTTCAGTTTGAGAGGTTTTTTGTAGTAATTTATTTTTCCTTCTTCTTCTGTTTTAACAATATATGAGGGTTTTGTTACTTTTTTTCCGTTTATTGCTATATGTCCGTGAACAATGAATTGTCTTGCCTGTTTTACTGTGTTTGCAAGTCCTTTTCTCCAGACTATTGTCTGAAGCCTTCTTTCAAGAAACTCTTCTATTCTTAAACTTAAAATGTCATCCAGTGAAGCATTTTCTTTTACTAAACCTATTTTTTTCAGGCTGTCCATTAATTCTTTTTCTCTTTTAAGCCTTCTTTCCAGTTCTAATGCAAGCAGTTTTCTTGCGTTTTGTCTCTTGCTTTTTAGTATTTGTTCCAATCCCCAAAGCTCTTTTTTGTTTTTCAGTCCATAAGTTTCTTTTAGTTTTCTTTCTTCATCTAGCCTGGTTCTGTCCCAAGGTTTTCTTGGCCTGATGTATTTCTTTTTTGTTTTTTTTGGGTCTCCCATTTATTCACCTATTTTTTTGCGTCTTTTTTCATTACTCCTACTACTGGGCCTTTTCCTCTGTGAGTGGATTTTGTTTTTTGTCCTCTTACTGTAAGACCCCAGCCTCTTCTTAATCCTCTGTAACTTTTTATTTTGCTCATTCTTTGAAAGTTTTTTCTTTCATCAAATTCCAATTCTGACATTATTAAATGCTTGTCTTCTCCTGAATCATATTCTTTTTGTTTGTTTAAACTCCATTTTGGTATTCCGAATTTTTCAGGGTTCAATACTATTTCTTCCATTTTTTTGTCCATATTTTCCGGAATATCTCCTAATTTTGTATCTTCTTTTATTCTTGTTTCTTTTTCAAATTCTTTTGCTATTATTTTTCCCATTCTCTGGCTTATTCCTTTTAGTTCCATTAAAGCTTTTGCTATTCTTTTTTCTCCGCTTAAATCTTTGTTTGCTATTCTTACAATTAATCTTAATTCTGCCAAATTTTACACCTTTTCTTAAAAGCTGTACCAAAATTCATTTCATGTTACACCTTTTTCTTTTCTTTTGTCGGATATAAATGGATTATATTGCATCTCCTTTTTTTTACTCCTTTTCCTTCAATAAATGCATAATTTCCTTTAACTGAAGTTACAACTATTTTTTTTCCTGCTTCTCTTCCTTTTCTTTTAATGCATACTCTTCCTGCTTCTATTACTGCCATTTTTTCACTCTTTGTGCATTTTTTCCAGGTATTTTTTTATTATTCCTATTACGCTGTCTTGGTCCAGTTTATCGCTGTTTATTACCAGATCATATACCTGCAAATCATAAATGTTTATTCCATAGTTGTTCAAAAAATTTCTTTCCTGTTCTTTTTCCTGCATTTCTATTTCATCTAATGCGTTTCCCACTGGAATTTTCTTTTTTTCTGACATTTTTTTTGCCCTTGCCTTGTTATGTGACTTTAAAAAAACTTTCAAATCTGCATTGTTTATTGTCCATGCTGCAAGTAAATGATCAATGATTATGTCGTTTTTTTTTGATTCTCCTTCTATTATTTGTTTTATTTTTTCTGTGAATTCTTCTTCTTTTATTTTTTCTATTGGGAGGTTTGTTTCAACTGCAATTCTTTTTTTTATTTCGTTTGCAGAAAAATATTTCAAACCCACTTGCAGTGCTAATAGTTTGCTTAGTTCTTTTGTTTCTGTTCCCGGATAGCTTGTGACTGTTATAATCATTTTATCATCTCAATCATTTGTTTTGTGTATGTTTTTCCTTTTAGTTCCAAAGTTTCCTCTTTTTTTTCTTTTTCTATTACTTTTACTGCTTCATCTATTGTTTTTGTTCTGCACTCTGAACAAAGAATGCCTCCAAAAGGAACTGAAGGTCTTTTTTCTGTTTTTCCAAGCTTTTTAATCTCTGCAACGTTTTTTGAATGCGGCACTCCATGCAGTACTTTTTTGCAGAGCGCACATTTGTGTTTTGCTTTTTTTGTTCTTGTGTAGTACGCTTTGCTTTTTCCTTTAACGCTTCTTCTGAATTTTTTTTTCTTGTTTTTGTCGCTTGGTTTTGTCATTTAATCTCACTCTGTCTTTTCTTTTCTTTCATAAAGAAAAGAAAGTGTAGGTTGCCCAAAGAAAAGAAAGCAAGTTTTCGCTTTAGCGAAAACGTTTTTGGTACAGCTTTTTTCAAAAAAGGTGTGTTGTGTCATAAAATCACTTATTGGGTTTTGGCTAACTGTCTTTTTTCAAGAGCCGGTTCTACTGCTTTCATTATCAAATTAAAAATTATGCTGAAAATTATGCTGGAAATAAAATACCATACAATATACGGCGGAAAAATAAACTGAGGTACTTTCCATCCAAATACAATAAATGTTTCCTTTGCATAAGTGCTTACTCCTAAATAAAATATAGGCATTATTACAATCAATGATGCAATCATGAATTTTTGCATTCCTTTGAACATGTCTTTCATGTCGCCCATTAATTCCATGTTAAGTCTTTCTGCTTCTTTTTTTGATGCTTCATCTCCTTGTTTCATTAATTCTTTTAGTTTTTTTTGTTTTTCTTTCATTGCCTGCTGTTTAGCTTTCTGGGCTTTTTTGTCCATTAACTTTCTCTGCAATGCCTGGGAAATTAATCCTACAATCACTGCAAATAATGTTACATCTAATACTGCACTAAATACAACCATATTAAATCACTTAAAAAACCATAAAAAAAATAGGTTTAAACACATAATATTTTCTTCAACATCATAGTTTTAAACCTTTCAACCACCAAATAATCTCCTCATTAATGGGTTTGTTTCCATTAACTGCTGTTTTGCAAGTTCTTCATATAACCTATAAACAATTCCTACTGTCAATAAAATTCCTGTTCCTGAACCTAATGCAGAAGTAAAATCTGCCAGTCCTGCCAATAATCCAACAAACGCTGAACCCAGAATTGTTATTGGTGGAATATACCTTTCTAATATTCCTCTTATAATTCTTGGGTCTCTTCTAAATCCAGGAATATACATTCCTGAATTGCTTAACTGGTTGCTTACTGCTTCTGGTCCTTGGCCTCCCATTTCAACCCAAAACCTTCCGAAAACAATACAAACTGCAACCAAGATTATCAAATATCCTAGTCCTTGCAACACCATTCCTAATTCAAATCCTCCCCTGGCAAGTGTTTCAATTAAGCCATAAGGAGATGTAACCATTGCTGCAATTCCGCCCATAAAAGATTTTGTTCCTATTTCCCTTATAGTAAAGTCTATAATCGGAATCGTAATATCAGGCAAATCAAATGCAAATTCTGGGATAACCATTGCCCATAATTGGATGTTTGCAAACAATGCTACAGCCAGAATAACCGGAATGTTTGAAACATACAATAGTTTTACTGGAAACCTTCCTCCTGTTCCTTTTCTTCCCATTGTAATCGGGATATTTACATGCATTCCTTCAGCATAAACTACAACAAAAAACACAATCAAAGTTGAAATTATTGGAAGTAATAACAAAAAATCTGCTCCTGTTGCAAGTGATTCCAAAAAAACCCATAGAATTCCTGTTCCATTTAATCCGTCTGCTAATGTCTGGAATCCAAATATTCTCCAAAAGATTGTTTCTGAAACTCCTCCTGCAATAAATAATCCAATTCCGGAGCCGATTCCATATTTTGATACAACTTCATCTAAATACAATAAAATAATTGAACCCAATGCTACCTGCAGTATTACTGGCACAAACATTCCTGGTGAAGGTGAAAGCATTCCTGAAGCAACATAAACTCCGGCTTCAAAAAAGCATAAAATTATTGCAAACAATTTCTGCAATCCGGAAAATCTTGCTTTGTCTTTTGGGTTGCTTAAATCAATATTTAGTATTTTTCCGCCTACAAGCAATTGCAAAATAATTGATGCTAATACAATCGGTCCGATTCCAACTGTAACCAGTGAACCTATTTTTGATGCTAAAATTACCTGTAAATTTCCAAGAGCTCCTTCCGAGAAAGCGCTTAATCCAATTACAGCAATGTTTCCCATTATGTAAAACAAAAGCAAAGCCAGTCCGCTCCAGATTAATTTCTTTTTTAACGGAGGTGCAACTTCTGGTGCTTTAACCTCTGGAAGCATTTTATAAACTGGTTCTAATATATCCAGTATGCTCATTGGATTTTTCCTCCTAAAGATTCAATTTTTGCTTTTGCATCTGCTGTTGCTTTAACATTTACTGCTTCAACTTTAATTTTTGTTGTGCCTCTTCCTAAAATTTTATGCAAACCGCATTTTTTTCCGTTCACAATAAAAACTTCTTCCTTTTTTTCCACTAATTTTTTCTCTGCTTTTTTTTCAAGATACTTTTCAAGTTCTGTCAAATTAACTGTATCCCCTTTTGTTTTTGGTTTTAATCTTTTTTTCACTCCAAAATCAACATAATATTTACTAAATTTGTGTTTGTCGCTTCCGGCTTTTCCTCTTCCGCCTCTTGTTCCTGCTCCCCTTTTGTTTTTTGTGTTTCCTTTTCCATGGTATCTGTTGCCTCTGACTTTGTTTGTTTTTTTCTTTCTTCTTATAACCATTTTTACACCTATAACATTTTGTTAATTAAACTGTTTATTTCTGTTGCTCTGTAACCTAATACGCCGCCGACAGAAAAAGCTTTTTTTATTCCTGCTCTTTCAAATCCTTTTCTCGGAGGCCTTAACCTGAATACAGGTTTTATTTCCAATTCTTTCAGTTTTGCTTCTCCTTTCAAAATCTTTTCTGAGAGTTCCTTAAACGAGTTTATTTTTTTCTCCTTTAAAAATTCTGCTGTAACTTTTTTGTTTCCTTTAATTAAAGCTCTTTTTTCCAAAAGCTTTTCTAAAGTTTCTGCATTAATCTCTCCAAAAGTCACATAATCTTTTACTTTTTCAACCATTTTTTTTGTTCTCTTTTCTTCTGAAACCAGAACCAAATGGTTTGCTCTAAACAATCTTAGCATTTTCATTGTGTCTTTTATCTCTTTTTTTACTCTAATACTTCCTCTTACTCTAATTACTGTCAACATTTTTATCACTTTAAAGCTTTTTTCCTTATCTCCTCTGAAACTTTCATTGAAGTTGTTTTTGATAAAGCATTAATTGTTGCTCTAATAAAATTCAGTCTTGTGTCTGTTGCACCTCTTGTTCTGCTCCATACATCTTTTATTCCGACAAAATCAAAAACGTCTTTTATTTTATTTCCAACTACTAATCCTGTCCCTTTTGGCGCAGGCATTAATTCTATTTTCACTGCTCCGCAGCTTCCTTTAACTTTGAATGGAATTGAATGTCCTGTTCCGCATGTGCATTCCCATGAACCGCAGCCTTTTCTTACTCTAATCAAATTCAGTTTTGCTCTTCTTGTTGCTTTCCTTACTGCAGGCCATTTTTCTTTGTGTTTTCCTGTTCCTGCTCCGATAAACTGGTTTTTGTCTCCGACTAAAACTGTTGCTCTGAAAGAAAACTGCCGTCCTGCTCTTCTTACTTTTGTTGTTTTCTTGAAGTCAACCATTTTTTCCTCTAAATCAGGAAGTAAATAATCTACTATTTGCGGTTCAATTAACGGAAGCTTTGATTCAATTACTTCATTCATTGAGGCAATATCTCCATTCTTAACTTTTTTTCCAAGAGTTGTTTTTGGAATCCATTCAGCCAATTCTTCTTTTTTTTGGGTTTCCTTTCTTTTTTCTCTATCTTCTCTTTTTTCTCTCATTAATCCTCACCGTATTTTTTCTTTATTTCATTTAAGGTTTGTTCAAAGTACTGGCTTATTTTGCTTCTGTCAATTCCTTTTTTTTCATATTCTGCAAACAGTTTCTTGTATTTTTCTTCTTCTAATGAACTTAAGTATTTTTCCAGTTCTTTTCCGTTTATTTTCTCTGGTTTTGGAAATGCTTTTTCTTCAAATGGAATATTTAATTTTGCGTCTACTGCTCCTTTTAATGCAGCAAAAACTATTGAACCTCTTGTGGGGGTATTCCTGCCAATATCCAGTAATGCTTCTTTTGTTTTTCCTTTTGCTTTTTTCACGCACAAAAATGCTGTTAAATATGCTGCAGGAATATTTTTTGTATTCAGTTTCCATCCAAATTTTGATAGTTCTTTTGAGTTTGCTGAAGAAATAACTTTGTCGCCTTCTTTTTTGTATTCCACAAGCTGGGCTGTAACTATTTTGTTGCTTTTCCTTACAACAAGTCTTGGTTTTTTTCCTTTAAGCAATGCAAGTCTTTTTTTGTAGTCTGTGTTTCCTATTCTTCTTCTGAATTTTACTTCATAAGTGGATTTGTGGCTCATTTTTTGTCACCTTTAACCATTGTTTCAACGTATTTTTTTCCTTTGAAATAATTTCCTTTAATCATTTTGTACATTCTTCCGTATTCGCCTTTTTCTTTTATTTTTCCTTTCAGTTCTTTCAGTTTTTTTCTCTGCGCTCTTACTTTTTTCATCCATTCTTTTTTCTTTTTTGTTCTTGCAGTTTTTTTTCCTTTTCTTTTTCCTTTTCCTCTTTTTCTTCCTTTTGTTTTTTTTTCTTTAAGTTTTCTTGCCCGGCCTTTGCTTTGATGTTTGTCTTTTCTTTTTTTTACTATTCCTTCTTTTATAAGCGCCCTTACATCTTCTTTTGTCATGCTTTCTGCTATTCTTTCCCGGTCTTTTTCTGAAAAAACAATTTTTGTTTTTCCTACTTTCATTATTTCTGCTGCCATTCTTCTGATTTTGTTTAACTGCATTTTAATCACTTTAGTTTAGTATCCTCATTTTTTTTTCTTTGGCTTTTTTTAGTATTTCTTTTTTCTTTTTCTTTCCGATATTTCCGTTTAATCTTATTACTTTATTTTTTTCTTTTATTTCTTTCAGTTCATTTAAATTTCTCACATAAACTTCCTGCAGGCCTGAGGGGTGCAGTCCTCTTATTTCTGCTGGAGATCTGAAACCCATTTTTGGTTTTGCTCCGTTCTCTTTTTTTAATCTAAAATCTATTCCTCTTGGTTTTCTCCATTTCTGCCATTTTTTTATTGCTTTTCTTCTTAACCATGCTTTTCCAAAGTTTCCCCTTATCACTGGGACTTTTTTTTCTTTTATTTTTTCCTGCAATTTTTTCTGTTCTTTTGTTTTTTCTATTTTGTTCACTGCTTTTGGCTTCTCTGGTTTTTTTGGTTTGGGTTTCTCAGCAGGCTTTTTTTCTTCTTTGGTTTTGGCAACCTGGCTTTTCTCAAAAGCAGGTTTTTCAGTTGTTGGTTTGGTTTCTTTTTTATCATTTTTTTTTGTGGTTTTCTTTTCTTCTTTGGCTAAATCTTCCTCTTTTTCTGTAAGTATCTCTTTTTTCTTTTCTTTTGGTGATTCTTTTTTTCCTTCTGTTTGTTTTTTTGTTTCTTCTGGCATTATTCGCTCACCGCTTTTCCTGTTAAATATATTCCGTCCTGAAAAACCCTTGAATCCCTGTTTTTTATTTTTGTTGCTTTTTCTATATTTGCTGTTGTCTGTCCAACGTCTTCTTTGTTGTTTCCTGTTATTGTAATTTCTTTTCCTTTTATTTCAACTTTTGTCTGTCCGACTATTTTTGATTTTCTTGGGTTTTTTTCTCCCACAAAGTTTACTATTTCAACTGTATCTCCTTTTACTGTCGCATTTATTGGAAAGTGTGAGAAAACAATCTGCATTTTGTAAGTATAACCTTTTGTTACTCCTATAATCATATTTTTTATGTGTGCGTTAACTGTGTTTATCCTTTTTTTTGTTCTTTTTGAAACTTCTTTTGTTGAAATTTTTATTTTGTTTTCCTGTATTTCTATTTTCACTTTGTTGTGGGTAAAATCTCTTTCTAGTGTTCCCAGCTTTCCGCTGATTTTTACTGTGTTCCCTTGGACTTCTGCTTTTGTTCCTTCCGGAACTTCAGTTATTTTTTCCTGTCCTTTCATTCTCTGCACCTTAATAAACAAAAGCGATTAACCTTCCGCCAATTTCTTTCTTTTTTGCTTCGTTGTGTGTCATTACCCCTTGTGGAGTTGAAACAATAATTATTCCAATATCTTTTGATGGCAAAAACCTTTTCTCGTATTTTTCATATTCATTTTTTTTCACTGCATACCTTGGTTTTATTGTTCTGCATTGGTTTATTTTTCCGTTTAATTTAACTTTAATCATTCCGTCTCTTCCGTCATCAATTAATTCATATTTTTCTATGAATCCTTTTTTCATCAGAATTTTCAGTATCTCTGAAATCAATTTTGATGCCGGCTTGAAAGTGCATTCTTTTTTTGATGCAATTTCATGGTTTTTTATGTTTATCAGAGTATCTGATATTGGATCTGTTAAACTCATATTTTCACCTTAATTATATTTTTCAAACCCCATTTTGTTTGCTCTTTCCTTAAAGCATCTTCTGCAGATCTGCATACCGTATTTTCTTATTACCCCTCTGGTGCTTTTGCAGACTGTGCATCTTGTTTCTTTTTTGTTAATCATTTATTTCAACCCCGAATTTTTCTTTCATAAAATTTATTGCCTCTTTTTTTGTTACTCTGTGTTTTTCCGGAATCTTTTTTTTGTGCATTTTTCTTCTTTTAATCCTGTATCCTTTTTTTTCCAGGCTCACTAAAACGTTGAATCCTTTTATTCCCAGTTTTGGGTCGTATTTTGTTCCAGGTAAGTCAATGTATTCTTTTATTCCAAAACCAAAGTTTCCTCTTGGGTCAAAATTGCTGCTTTCCAATGTGTTTTCTTTTGCTTTTAATGTAGTTTTTAGGAATTCAATTGCTTTTTCTTTTCTTAAAGTAACTTTTATTCCTATTGGAAGCCCGGGTCTTATTCCCCAGAGTGGCTGTTTTATTTTGCATTTTGTTTCTATTGTTTTGCTTCCGGTAACTTTTTCGATTATCTGCTTTCCTTTCTTTAATTCTTCGCCTGATTCGCCGACGCCCATGTTTACTACAACTTTTTCGACTTTGATTTCTTTCATTGGATTTTCCATGAGTTCACCTGTAATTCAATTTCTGATTTTTTTTCTCCTATAATAAACACGTTTTTTGCGTTGGTTTTGAATTCTTTTTCTTTTGCTTTCAGTTTTACTGTTTTTTGTCTGTTTATGTCTCCTTTAATGATTTCTTCTATTGTTCCTTGTGCTCCTGTGTGTTTTCCTCCGGTAACATATGCCAGATTCCCTTTTTTTTGCACTAGTTTTTCCAGAATCTTTTGTTCTGGCAGGGAAATTTTTATTGAATCCCCTAATTTTAAGTCTGTTTTTGCTTCAACAAAAGTTCTTCCGTCGTTTGTATTCAGCTGAATTTTTTTTCCGTTCATTTTTTTCCCTGTAATCTTGCATAATTTTGTTGCTTTCTTTTCTTCTGTTTTCACTGGAGTTAATCTTCCTTTTGTATCCAAAATCATTCTGTAGTTTTCTTTCTTTTTTTCAACTGAAATTAAATCAAACAACCCGACAGGAAATTTTCCGTTTTTTCTGGATTTTCCGTCAATTTTTATTTCTCCTGCATTGAGAATTTCGTTTGTTTCTTTTCTGTTTGTTGAAAGTTCAAGCAAATCTCTTACTAAAAAACCTAATGGAATTGACTGTTGGGCATTATGAGGGCCAGAACTGGCTTTTATTGTAAAAGTGTTTTCTTTTCTTTTAACCATTTTTGTTTTGCTTGCTGAAAGTCTTTTTTCACTTTTCCTTGCTCCTTTTTTTGCCATTCAATTCACTCCTTTTTTTCCTCTTTCTTTTCTTCTTTAACTGTTTCTTTTTTTTCTGGTGTTTTTGTTACCCCTTTTTCTGAAAAAGGTGTTTCTTTTGGTGCTTCTTTTTTTTGGTCAGTTTTTTGTTCACTAACAAAATCTTGATTTTGTTGTGCACTCAAACTTTTGGTTTGAGTTGCAACCTTTTTTTCTAAAAAAGGTTGTTTTTCTTCAGTTTTTGTTTCTTTTTCCTTTTCTTCTTTTTCAGTTTTTTGGTCAAGCTTTTTCTTTGAAAAAGGTTGTTTTGCTCTTTTCAATCTTTTATCATCTTTTCTTTCCAGTTCCAATAAAACCAAATTGCTTGCCTTAAATGGAATCAGTTTTTCTGTTCCGTCTGCTTTTTTTCTTGTAATTTTTTCAATGAAAATTTTTGCTTTTTTATGATCAACCTGAAGTATTTTTCCTTCTTTTTTCTTGTGCTGTCCTCTCATTATTTTAATTTTGTCTCCTTTTTTTACCATTAAACTTCTTTTTCCTGTTTCTTTTCTTAACTCTTTGCTTAAATGTGCACTTAAAACATTTTTCCTTTCATGGAGTTTTCCTTTGTATAATCTTCTTCTTTGCTTTGAAGGTTTTTTTGTTTTCATTTTAATCACTTTAAACTATTCCTTGGGCGATTCCTGCGACTTTTGGCCATCTTTCTCCTACTTCTTTTGCTACTACTCCTTTTATTTCTGAAGCTTTTGGAAGCCCTTTTTCGTCTACCAATACAACTGCATTATCTTCAAATTTTATTCTTGTTCCGTCATTCCTTTTGTAGGCTTTTTTTACTCTGATTAGCACTGCTCTTTCAACTTTTTTTCTTATTTCTGGTTTTCCTTTTTTTATTACTACATTAACCATGTCTGCAATTCCTGCTTTTGGCTGCATTCTTTTTCTTGTTTTGAAGTTGAACACTGTAATTATTTCCACTATTTTTGCCCCGCTGTTGTCTGCACAAATACATTTTGATTTTTGTGTTAAACACTTTACTGAGTTTGCATTAATTGCTTTCATATTTTTCTCCTTTTTGTTTAACCTTTTCTTAAAAGGTTAGTCTTCTACCTCTAATACTATAAAATTTTTTGTTTTGCTTAATTTTCTTGTTTCTCCTACTTTTACTGTGTCCCCTTCTTTTGCGTTAATCCATTCAGGATTATGCGCAGAGATTTTTGATTTTGTTTTTTTGTATCTTTCGTATTTTGGAACTTTTTTTGTAATAATTCTTTCAATTATTACTGTTTTGCTTGGCTTGCTGCTAACTACTATTCCTTTGAATATGTTGCCTCTGACTTTGATGCTTTTTTCTTCTCTTTTTTTACTCATTTTTTTTCCTCCAGAACATCTTTATTCTGTCTTCTGGTTTGAACATAATTTTTTTTCCTTCAATTTTTATTTTTTTTCCTTTTAGATTAAATTCTATTTCTGCTTCTTTTTTTGGAATCTTTTTTTCTCCTTTTTTTGTTTCTATTACCAATAAATTTTTTGTTTCTTTCGCTATTTTTCCTGAAATTTCTTTTCCTGAATCACTGCTCTTATAAACTTTGACTTTTAAGCCGTTTAGTTCATGGGCTTTTATGTTTTTTTCTGTGATGCTGTATTTTTTTTCAAACATCTATTAATTCCTCTTTGTAGCCTTGTTCCAGCAAGACTTTCATAATGTTTTTCTTGTGGTCTCCTTGTAGTTCTATTTTGGTTCCTTTTACTGTTCCCCCGCATGCGAATTTTTTTTTCAGAGTTTTTTCAAGGTTTTTTGCGGCTTCATTGCTTTCAAGCCCTTTTATTTCTGTAATCCATTTCCTGAACTTCCTTTTTCTCACGTTTATCTGGATTCTCTGGCTTTCTTTTGCTATTTCCTGGCATACACAGAGATTTTTTGGAAGCCCACAGGTTTGACATACTTCGTTCATTTTATTTTTTTACCTCCTTTTTATTTTTTTCTTCCTTTTTTTGTTCAACCTTTTGTTTTGGTAAAGCTTTTTCTAAAAGGTTTAAAGGTTGTTTTTCTGTTTCTTTAGAAGCTTTTGTTTTTTTCTTTTCATTAATTATTGTAAGCGTTCTTGCAATTTCTCTTCTTATTTTTTTTATTTTTCCAGGGTTTTCTGCTCTTGTCCCTGAACTAATTTGTGTTTTTTCTTTTGATAATTCATTTTTTAGAGAAACTACTTTTTCTTCCAGTTCTTCTGCAGGCAGCCCTCTTAGTTCTTTTCCTTTTATTGCCACCATTTAATCACTTCTTTTCCGCTTTTGAGTCTTCTTTTTTTTCTTCTTTCTTTTTTTCAGTTTCTTTTTTTGGATGTTCTTTTTTCTTTTCTTTTTTATTATCTTCTTTTTTTGTTTGGTGTTTTTTCTTTTCTTCTTTGTCTTCTTTTTCTTTTTTCTCGTGTTTTTTGTGTTTTTCTTTTGAGTCTTCTTTTTCTTCTTTACTGTCTTTTTTTTCTTCCTTTTTCTCTTCTTTTTCTTTTTTGTTTTTCTTTTCTTCTTCTGCTTTGTCTTTTCTGCTTTCAATTATTTCTTTAATATCAATCTTATCCGGAAAAACTGTTTCTGGCTTTACTATTCTTACTTTTACTCCTATTGTTCCGAATTTTGCTTTTGCCGGCGCACAACCGTAATCAACTAATTTTGCCTGTTCTCCTATTTTTTTCATATACCCTTCTGCTATTCTTTGTTTTCTTTTTCTTACTCCTTTTCCGCCTAATGCTCCTGATAAAACTATTTCTGCTCCTTGTGCTCCTGCGCCTCTTATTGCTTTTAATGTTCTGTAAACTACACTTCTCCAGCTGAATCCTCTTCCTATTAAAGAAGATATTTTGTCTGCCATTGCCTGTGCATCCAATTCCGGCACAGTAATTTCTCTTATTTCAATTTGAGGATTTTGCACTTTAAATCTTTCTTCTAATACCCTTGTAAGCTTTTTTATGTTTGTTCCGCCTTTTCCTATTGCAAGGCCTGGGTGAGTTACATTTAATACAATTCTTGTTACTAAAGGGGTTTTCATTGTTTCCAGTTTTGTAAAGCCTGCTTTATACAGTTCTTTCTTCAAATAATTTTCCATTTCAATTTTTTTTATTCCTTGTTTTATGAATGTTCTTTCAATCATTTATTTTCCCTCTTGCACTATTATTTCAATATGGGCTGATTTTTTTGCCCTAGGTTTTCCTGAAATTTTTCCTTTTGGCTGGTGCCCTTGTCTGGAGAAACCTTTTGAAGCAAAACAGTGTTTTACCAAAAGATTTTCTTCACCTAATCCTTTATAATCTGCGTTTGCTTTTACGCTGTTAATCAACTCAAGGAAAATTTTTGCTGTTTTTTTCGGATATCTTCCTGATTTTGTTTTTGATTTTGCTGTTCCTTTTCTGTGCGCTACTTTTTTGTTGTATTTTCTCAGTGGAAGGTATTCTGTTTTTTCAATAATTCCTTGCAAGAACCTTTCAACTTTTTTTACTGGTTTTCCTTTTATTCTGTTTACTATTTCTGTTGCATATTTAAGTGAAACATTTGCATTGCTTTTGAATGCTTTGGCTGTTTTTTTCTTGTTTAGTTTTTCCTGAAAGTTATAATTTTTCTTGCTCAATTTATCACTTTCTTGCGGTTATTGCAGTACTGGATTTTGTTGCTCCAATTCCTGCTTTTCCGTGCAATAATCTTTTTCTTGTTAAAACAACTTCTCCAAAGTAATGGCCTAACATTTCTGGAAGGGCTTCCATTGTCTGGAATTCTTTTCCATTGTATATTGCAAACTTTAATCCAATCATTTTTGGAACAACAACTGTGTCTCTTAAATGTGTTCTGATTGGTTTTGGTTCTCTTCCCCCGGTTTTTACTTTCAATGCTTTTTCTATTCTTTTGTCCAGGTTTTTGTTTTGGTTTCTTTTCAGGCTTCTTCTTATTCTTGAATTAACTAATTTTGAAAATTCTTCTATGCTCATTTTTTCAAGCTCTTGCATTTCTTTTCCTTTGAAAGTAAATTTTTTTGCCATTTTTTCACCTAATTTTTGTTTTGATCAAACTTTTTCTAAAAGTTTGTTTTACCGTTTCTTTCTCCCTGTTCTTTTTGATGCAATTGCCCCTATTTTTCTTCCTGGAGGTGCGTGTCTTGAAGTGCTTTTGCTTTTTCCCGGATGGTGTTGTCCTCCTCCAAATGGATGGCTGTTTGGGTTCATTGCAACCCCTCTTACTGTTGGATATTGTTTCTTTTTTGATTTCATTAAATGATAAGCTTTTCCTGCTTTAACAAATGGTTTTTCTTTTCTTCCGCCTCCTGCAACACAGCCTACTGTTGCCCTGCATTCTGGAAGGAAAGAAACTTTTTTTCCTGAAGAAAGTTTTATGTAAACATTTTTTTTGTCTTTTGACAAAATCAATGCATAAGAGCCTGCTGTTCTAATTAATTTTCCTCCGTCTCCTGGAGTTAATTCTATGTTAAACACAGGACATCCTTCTGGCAGTTCTCTTAAAGGCAGTACATTTCCCAAGTTTATTTCTGCTTCTTTTCCGTATTCTATTCTCTGCCCTGTCATTGCCCCTTCTGCTGCAAAAGCAATTCCTTTGGAATTATCTTCAAAAACTATTTCTGCCAGCACGCCTGTTTTTCCTTTGTCTGTAAGTATTCTGATTATTTCTCCTATTTTTTTCTCTTTTTTTTGCTGGTCTCCGTAAGAAATATATTTTATTTTATGTTCTGCTCTATGCGTGGCTCGGTATTTCGGAGAGCCTTTTCCTGCTCTTTGGGTTTTAATTCTTTTTCCCATAAACTACAACACACCTAATTTTATTGCTACATCGCCTGCTTTGAATTCTTTTGAAAGCTTTACTATTGCTTTTTTTCTTCCTTTCCTGTCTCTTAAAATTTTTACAGCGTCAACTTTTACTTTATACAGTTTTTCAACTGTTTTTTTTACTTCAGGCTTGTTTGTTTTTTCGTTTACAATAAAGCATATTTTATTTTCTGTTTCAATCATATTAACTGATTTTTCTGAAATTAACGGATGGATTATTATTTCGTATTCTTTGAGTTCTTTCATCTGGTTTCCCTCGCATTAAGTTCTTTTATTGCATTTTCTGTCCATAAAGTCAGTCTTCCTGCAACTGTTCCAGGTGCAAGAAGTTTTGCATTCAGGTTTCTTGAATTAACTACATCTAGGCCTTCAATGTTTCTTGAAGATTTTGCTAATTCGCTTTTTTCTCCTGTTACAATCAAAACACTTTTTGCTCTTTTGTATTTTCTTCCTCTTCTCTTTCCTTTTCCTGCTCTTGTTGTTTTCCTTTTTTTTGCTCTTAAAACATCTTCCCACAAATTAAGCTTTTTTAATACAGAACTTACTTCTTTTGTTTTCTTTAAGTTTTCAAATTCGTTTTCAATTATCAATGGCAGTTCTATTCCATTTGCTTTGTGCCCTCTTTTTTCAACTAATTCTTTTTTTGCAGTCGCTGCTATTGCTGATTCTAATGCTTTCTTTTTTTCTTTTTTGTTTATTTTTTCTTTAATGTTTTTTTCTGTTTGAGGAGGAAAAGCTTTTGGTCCTTTTACTGATCCTGAAATTCCTGCAACTCTCCCATATAATAAATGTCTCCTGTTTTTTGTTCTTGGTCTTCTTGCTCTTCCGGTGTTAATGGTTCTGTCTCCCTGAGAATATCTTCTTGCCCCAATGTATACTGCAGTTGTTTTTCTTCCAGCCCATACATCAGATCCTTTTGGTTGCATTGCATTTGATTCGATTGCTAAAACTGATCTTTTAATCAGTTCCGGGGAATATTCTGTTTCAAATATTTTTGGAAGTTCCATTTCTTTCTTTTTTTCCCCTTCTAAAGATAAAACTTGAGCTTTCATTTTAAAATCACTTTATTATATTTACTTCAACTACTTTTGTTTTGTTTTCTTCAACCGGTCTTATATTGTATCTTAATGCAATGCATCTTTTGCTAGGGCCCGGAATTGAACCTACAATCAAAACAAAATCGCTTTTTACTTTTCCATATTTTTTGAATTCGTTTAATTCTTTTCCTTCTCCAATCAAAAAGATTTTTTTGTTGTATTCTGTTCTTGAATGATATCCCATCTGCCCTGCTCTTGCAACAGTGTACATTACTGTTGCAGGGCTCCAAGGAGAAATTGAACCAACAGCTCTTCTTTTTTTTGCTTTTGGTCTTTCCATTTTCACTCCAAATCTTTTTATTACTCCCTGCATTCCTTTTCCTTTTGTTACTGCTTTTACATCAATAAACTGCATTTCCTTAAAAACGTCTTTTATTTTCAGTTCCTTGCCTAATTTCTCTTTTGAGAAGGCAAACTGTTTTTCTTTTTCTCCTGACAAGCGTATTTCGCTTACATCAGGTTTCTTTTTTCCTATTCCTGTCTGTTCAGGATTTGTATGAATTAATAAAGAGACATATTCTGCTTCTGGAAGTTTTTTTTCAAGATCTTCAACTGAATGTTTTTTCTTTTTCTTTCCTGCACTTATTATTTTCCTGCTTAAATTCTTTTTTGTTTTTTCTACCAGGGCTTCTCCTAAAACCTTGTATCCAGAAGTGGTTTTTTTGTATAATCTTATTCCAAAAACTTCTATTGCAGGGCATTCAATTATTGTTCCTGCAAAAACTTCTTCGTGTCCAAATCCAGTGGATTTTTTCCGGTCGTTTTTTGCTGTAACCTGAATCATTCCTGCTTTGTATCCAAAAAAATTCAATGGTTTGGTTTCTTCTTTGCTTATTTCTGGAAAAGTCTGAAAGCTAGGTGTTTCTTTTTTGGCTTTTTTTCTTGGATAATAAGCCATTGACCCTGAACGCGGCTTGTGTTTTTTTCCCATTGCATCACTTTTAAAATTCAAGCTTCAGCCATAAAGAATAGTGAAGTATGAACCAATGATAACTGCATTAAAAAAACAGTTTATGCTGTTTTTTTTAGCATTTATGCTCCTTTCGGAACACAGTCTACTAATAAAAGTAGTAATAAGAATCTCTCTTCTAAAACTTATTTAAAGCTTTCTATTGCCTTTTCACAAGCAAAATTACTACTACTATTACTATTGCAAGCAAGCCAACAACCAAGCCTGCGTTGTTTCCTAAAGAAATCAATGCAGTCCCGCTTCCAATTTCTTTTGTGTCAGCTGTAGCTGAAACTTCTCTTCCATCTTCTAACTCTAATAAAACATCAAATTCTTTTTCTGTACCGTCAGTTTTTAAAGAAAAGAAGATTTCTTTTTTGCTGTTTGCTTTAACTTCAATGTTTGGGTTTCCTTCCATGGTCCAATTCTCTGGAAGATCTACAATCAGATTTCCTTCAATGTCTTGTTCTGTTTCATTTTCGATTGTTATCTTTAACTGCAAATCGTTTAAGAAACCACTTGTGGTTTCAGCTGAAACAGTTACTTCTTTTTCTTCTACTCTTAATTCAATTTCTTTTTCTATTGTTCTTCCTGCGGTTTCAACCACCAAAAGAACACTGTATGTTCCTGCTGAATCTGCTTCTAATGAAATGCTTGCTCTTCTGTCATAGTTTCCTGGAATTGAAATGCTTTTCTGGTTTGCTTTCCATCCAGAAGGCAGGTTTTCCAATGAAACCTTAAAGTCTCTTGTTACAGCAGAATTGTTTACTAAGGTAAAAGAAATTGTGTCTTCTAATCCAATAGTTTTTTCCCTTGGATATCCTGTAACTTCAAAAGATTCTTTTGTTGAAAAAATCTTTGTGGTTTTAGAGGTAATATTACATCCATCCAGAGAAATGTTATAAACTAAATAGCTTTCTTTTCCTTCAAGTAATTCCACTTCAATTGTTTTAGTAAAAGAAGTGTTTTTTGGAACATCAATTGTATGCGGACTCACTGACAAATCTGTTCCGCTGATTCTTATTGTTCCGCTTTTGTTTGTTGGATTATCAATGTTTAAAACAATTTTTTCTCTTCCCAAAACACTTTTGGTTGCAGGGGTATCTAAATAAAATTCTGAACAGCTGTCTCTTGTGGTTGTTTCAACTTTTACTGTAAAGCTTTCTTTTCCTATTGCAGAAATAGAACAGCTTTTTCCGTTGCTAAAATGCCCTCTGACTTCAATATATGCTGTTGCTGTTCCTGTCTGGTTTGCTTTAATTCTAACTTTTATTTTTCCATCAGAGTTTGCGTAAACTATTGAAGGAAAATCATATTCTGATGTTTCAATCTTTGAATCATTGTCATATGCATTTACATAATCAACATAGAATTTTTTGTCTTCATTATTTTCTATTGTAAATTCAAAGTATTCTGTTTTTCCTTTATCCAAAGAAACTGTTCTAGTGATTACATCTATTTCATTACAGCTTTCTGAATAAGAGCCTGAAGAATCTGCATCTATTTTTACATCAAATCTTTTTCTTGTATCAGAAAAAGAACAGCTTCTTCCGTTTTCAAAACTTCCTTCAACTTTAAAGTATGAAGTAATTGTTTTGTCTGAACTTATGTTTCCTGTTTTTACATCAAAAGAAACTTTGCTGTCAGAGTTTCCTGAAATTTGTGAAGAGTAATCTACATTTCTGAATTCCAGTTCTGAACTGTATTCATCAAAATCTATATCTTCAATGTAAAATTTTCTGCTTGAATTGTTTTCTATTGTAAAAGAAGCAGAATAAACATCTTGTTCATCAACATACAAAGTTTTTGTTCTCAAAGACAAATCATCGCATTGTTCTCCTTCCCAATAATTATCTTCTACTGTCAAATAAACTGTTTTTTGTCCTATTTCTGAATAAGAGCAATTGTCTCCGCCAGAGTAATTGCCTGAAATCTTAATGTAAATTTTTCCTCTTTCTTTGTAAGAAACATAATCGCTTTTTACTTTGTATCTAAATGTTTCTGTGGAGTTTGGAGAAATGTAAACCTGATTTGAATGCTCTTCTGTTGCATTAAAAAATGAGTTGTTACTGCTTACATCAGCCCTTGCATAGAATGCAGTGTTAGAATAATTTCTTACAGTAAAAGAAAAGTATTCAGTTGAGTTTTCTTCCATTCTTTCATCTGAAGCATTAATTTTAATGTCTTTGCAGGATTCATATTCTGATTCATTATCTACTCTTACAATGAAATCTCTTTTAATATCAGAATCGCATGTTTTTCCGCTGTAAAACTTTCCTTTAATTGTTAGTCTTGCTTTTCCTTCTTCATTTTCGCTTACTTCTTGACTTCTTACTTTAACTGTTACTTCTCCTCTTCCGCCTGCGGAAATTGACCGGTCATAATCATAAATCCATGCATTGAAAAAAGAGCCGCCGTATATTTCATCCACATAAGAATCTGGTTCAATGTAAAACCTTTCATCTGAATTGTTTTTTATTGTAAAAGTGACTTTTTTTTCTTCATTTTCATTTAAGGCAATTGAATTTGAAAAAATTTCTATATCATTGCAGTATGAATCAAATCCGCCTTCTCTTACACTGATAAAAGCATAGTTTTCGCTGTAATCTTGGTAGTATTCATAATTTCTTGCCTTAACTATAACCTTGTATTCGCTGTAATAATTGTCAATAAAAAAAGCATCATACCAGTAAACGCTTTTATGGTCTGCATAATAAAGGTTTACCTGTCGTGTATTGGTTTCTTTAATAAAAACCCAGTCGCCGTTGTCCCAGGCATAAACTTCAGCCCATACTTCAACCCAATCATAAGGATAATATCTGTCTCCGTAATAGTTATAGTAATCCAAAAAAATGTCTGCCCTTATATCTATTGGATCATTGTCGTTTGCTGTAATTGAATTGCTCCAGTGAGAATCATAATAGCTTCTTAATTGAACTGAAGTGACTTCAACTTCATATGTATCATGAGTATCAACTAAAACTGCAGCATTAACTGAGCTTAAAACAAAAATCAAAGAGATTATCAAAGCAAGAAATTTTTTCATCAGACCACCCTTAACCACTCTAAAGTGGTAAATTATATATAAGTCTGTGATTGAAGGTATTTAAATATATCTTTGACTTTATATTGAAGAGAAAATGGCTAAGAAGCGCAGTATATTCGGACGATTAAAAAGGAAACCTGTTAACAAAAAACCCGCCAGAAAAAGACCTATTGGAGAGTATTATCTTGAAAAAGCAGGCGACAAAAGTCTGCCTTTAGCAGTGGCACTTGTTCGTTTAGGTTTAGAAAGAGAACAAGCAGCAAGAATATTTTACAGGCATTCCAGGAATTTAGGAAGCAATAAAAAACAAGCTGAACAGTATGCAGAAAGCCAGTTGCCAATTTTTGATGCGTTTTCAAAACTTCAAGCAGCTTCTCATAGCACAAATGAACTCGGTGCAAGGACAGCAATTCTAAAGAAACAATTTAGAGAAATGAGGATAACTGCAGACGAACTTTTAGCTGGTATGAAAATTGAGGAAAAAAAGAGAAAAAGAAGAAAGGATGGTTCAAACTAACCTTTTACTACTCCAATCGGAATCATTCTTGCAACCTTTTTTGCTATCCCTGAAATCTCTAAAGATTTTATCACTTCATCCACGTCTTTGTATGCTTCAGGCATTTCTTCTGCCAGAGTTTTTGGGCTTCTGGATTTAACAAATTTTCCCTGCAGTTCAAGTTCTTTTTGCACTTGTTCTCCTCTTTTGGTTTTAATTGCCTTTGATCTGCTCATAACCCTGCCTGCTCCGTGCGCGACAGAACCAAAAGTTTCTTCCAGTCCTTTTTCTGTTCCAACTACAACCCAGGAAGCAGTCCCCATTGAACCAGGAATTAATGCAGGATGGCCTGTTTTCATATAAGATAAAGGATTTTCTTTTTTTCCTGCAGGAAAAGCCCTTGTAGCTCCTTTTCTGTGCACTAAAACTTTCATTTTTTTGCCGTCAATTTCGTGTTCTTCAAATTTTGCAATATTATGTGCTACATCATAAACTAAATGCAGCTGCATTTCTTCTGCTGTTTTTCCTAAAACTTTTTCAAAGCTTTTTCTTGTCCAGTGCAAAATCATCTGCCTGTTTGCAAAAGCATAGTTTACTGCACAAGCCATTGCACTGAAATATTTTTTTCCTTCTTCTGAATTAATCGGAGCACACGCTAACTGCTTGTCACTCACTTTTATTCCATATTTTTTCATTGCTTTTTCCATTGTATCAAGATAATCTGATGCAATCTGATGTCCAAAGCCTCTGCTTCCACAGTGAATCATTAAACATAATTTTCCTTTCTGCAGACCAAACTCTTTTGCAGTTTTTTCATCAAAGATTTCTTCAATTTTTTGTATCTCTAAAAAATGGTTTCCTGAACCTAAAGAACCTAACTGCAGCAACCCTCTTTGAATTGCTTTTTCTGAAACATTTTTCGGATCAGCTTCCTGCATTTTTCCGTTTTCTTCTGTTTTCTCTAAATCTTCTTTCCATCCAAAACCGTTTTCTATTGCCCAAGCTGAACCTTTTAGCATTACCTCTTGTAGCTGTTCTTTATTAGCTCTGAACTGCCCTTTTGAACCCAAGCCAGCTGGGACCTGATTAAACAATTCATTTAAAATTTCTTTTTCTTTTCCTTTAACATCTTTTTCTGTTAAATTTGTTTTTACTAGTCTGATCCCACAGTTTACATCAAAACCAATCGAGCCAGGAGTAATTATTCCATTTTCTGCATCAAATGCTGCTACCCCGCCGATTATCATTCCATATCCTTGGTGAGCATCAGGCATGGCAATAGAATATTTTTGTATCCCTGGAAGTTCAGCTACATTAGTTAATTGTGTTATTGCATTGTCTTCGATTTCTTCAACTATTTTTTTTGTTCCATATACTCTTCCTGGAACTAGCATTTTTCCTTGTTTTGGAATTTCCCAAATGCCTTTACTTATTTGCTTCATAAAATGCCTTCAATAGGATATAATACAAATGATTTTTTTAAAAGAGCTTTTTGTACCATTTTTTGTATTCTTTATGATTCCCCACAAAATAAAATCTTACTTGTTTTTCTTCTTCAAAAACTCTGTAAACAATTCTGTTTTGCCCTATTTCGTCTACAAAATATTTTGCTTTTTTAAGATGTCTTTTTTGTGGATTTTCCAGAATCTTTTTTATTTTTTTAGCAGTCCTTCCTTTTATTTGTTCTTCAAGGTTGTCAAAATATTTTGGCCATTCCTCATCAAACGCTTCTGAATACATATAAACTACTTCAAATACTTTGCATATTTTCCAAGACCTTTGTCTGCTTTAAGCAGTTTTCTTTTTCCTTTCTTTATCTGTTCATCTATTAAATCTAGTTTTCTGTTAACCATTTCTTCTTCGTTAAAGTGGTCTTCCCCAAAATTTATTATAGCTAATCTTACTGCTTCAGACTGTGTGTTTGCATAGCCGTCTTCAACCATGTCTTCAAGGATTTCTTTAGTTTTTCCTCTTAAAATTACATTCATATGATCACCACACCTTACAAAACCAAATACTATAGTATTTGTATGGATTTTGATTTAAATATGTATTGATTTTGCTTGTTTTTCACACATCAACTAAAACTTCTGCAATCCATTTTTCTTTTTTTTCTACTTTAAAATCATGTTTTGTTATTGCTTTGATTTCTGTTTTCACTTCATGTTTATCTAAATTTATTTTTTCTCCTGATGCTTCAACTTTTAGAAAAATCCCTTTTTTGGTTTTTGGCAACCTGCCTTTTTCTGAAAAAGGCGGTTCAGCTTCTTTTAATTCAGTTACTTTGAACTCTGAAAAAATAATTTCTTGCGTGTCAATCTGAAACAAAACTTCTTTTAAAAAATCAAACAAAACCTGTTCAAAGTTTTCTGCCTGCACTGCAATAATTCCTTTTCCTTTTTCTTCCACACTGCCAGAATCAATTATTGCATTGCATAAAGCTTTTCCAGAGTTTTCTATTAACTCTTTTTTTGTCTCTCCAAAAGCTCGAAACTTTAAATCTGCTGTGTGCTCTAAATATTCAAATTGCATTATAAAAAGTAGTGAAGTTGTTTTTTTATAAGTGAGTTTTTAATAGTTTATTGATCTAAAAAAATAGTTTAGTGCAATAGCAAAACCTATAATGTTCATTACCAAGCTTAGAATTAAGGTTCTTTTAAGTGAAAAAATTTCTTTTTTTGCTAATACTGCATAAATAAAAGCTGCATCAAAAATAATCATTATTAGGAAAAATAAGAGCAAAAAAGGTATTTGTATGCTTACAACAGAAATTAAGCCTAAAAAAATTAAAGTGGATATTATAGTAGAAATAATAACAGAAAGATAAAGTCTGTTTTCAAATTCTATTTTCCAGTTATTTTTTAATAAGAAAAGAAGGATAAACACAGTTAATATTTTTGGGATTAAAATTGGAAAAAGAAACTGTTTTAATGAAGAAATTAAAACTTGCACAATGTGATAAGGTAAAGCTTTTATTAAAGGTTTTTAAAGATGAGAAAGTTTAAATAGGAGTTTAAACTTACATAAATTCATGAAAAGATTTTTTGGTTTGTTTATTTTATTTTTAGTTTTTTTATCTGCTTTTGTTTTTGGAGCTATGGATCCTTATCCTCCTTTTTGTGAACATCAAGGTTATCAAGTAGAGATATCTGAAGATGGAATGTATTGTGTGTTTGATGATGGGGAGAAATGTGATTTAGGGGAGTTTTTTGATGGAAGCTGTGGTGCAGAATATAAAAAAGAATTTTCTTGTGTTGAAGAAGGCAACCCTGTTTTTGGTTTTGAGCAATGCTGTTTTGGAAGCTCTCCTTATCTTGGATTTATGTCGATTGGCCAGGCACACTGCAAAAACATTTTATTTCAGCCAGAAGTTTGGCTGATAATTTTAGTAATAGCTGCTGTTATTTTGTTTTATATTAAAAGAAAGAAAAAGAGGCAAAGTTCATGAAAAAGTTGCTTGTGGTCTTGGTTGTTTTATTGTTTTTGCTTTCTTTATTGACTTATTCTTCTGGAGCTTTTCTTGGAGCTGATAAAGTATTTTGTGAACGCCAAGGATATAAATTGGGTTTTGACGATAACTTAAATGAAGTTTGCATTTTTGATGACGGGAAAAGTTGTCTTACCTATGAATTTCGTTCTGGAAAATGTGGGTCAGAATATAGAAAAGAACTTCCATGTGTTAAAGAAGGAGAAATGGTTTTTAATTTTGATAAATGCTGTAAAGGTTTAGAGCCTTATTTTGGGCCGCAAGACTATGGACACGACACCTGTCAAAAAGTTTCTATTCAAGAAAGAATAGACGAGCTTCTTTATCATCATTTTTTTTTAACTCTGATTGTTTTATTCTTTGCTTTATTAATTATAGGGTTTGTATTTTATACAAAATTTAAAAAGAAAAAATAGTTTTTAATAAGATTTTTCGATTTCTTTTCTTTGGCTAACAACTGCCACTGTCAGCTTGACACCAGTGCACAGCATAAAGCTGTGCTAGCACGACCTTGTGTCGTGCCTCGTGCTCAAACGGCGAAACGTTTGCTTGTGAAGAAAAGAAAGGGCAGTTATTCACGTAATTCGATTTCTACGTGTACGTTTTCTGGGATTTCTACTCTCATTACTCTTCGCAGGGTTCTTTCATCTGCTTCAATATCAATCAGTCTTTTATGAATCCGCATCTGCCATTTTTCTACTGAGGCTGTTCCGCCTCCAGGCATGCCTTTTCTAGTTGGAACAGTTAATTTTTTTGTTGGCAAAGGAATACTTCCAGAATGCTTTACTCCAGTTCTGCGTGCAACTTCTTTTACTTTCTCGCAAATGTCTTCTAATACTCTGTAATCTGGACTTGAAAGTTTTATTCTAGCTTTTTGCATCTAATCACTTTTTTTCCTGTGCTGTGTTCTCTTTTTTAAAGAAACTTAAAAAAGATAAAAAATTAAGCAATTATTAAATTGCCTATTTTGGGGTTACTTTTACTATCATGCCTGCTGCAACTGTTTGTCCCATATCTCTGATAGCAAATCTTCCCAGTTGAGGGAATTTTTTGTATTCTTCCGCTGCTAAAGGTTTTGTTGGAACAACTTTAATTATTGCAGCGTCTCCGGTTTTCAAAAACTTTGGGTTTTCTTCTTTTACTGAACCTGTTTTTGGATCAAGTTTTTTTTGTATTTCTGTTATTGTCATTGACATTTGTGCTGTATGAAGATGAAATACCGGAGTGTAGTTTACTGGAATTGCTGTTGGATGATTTAATACAACAATTTGTGCAGTGAATTCTTTTACTACAGTTGGAGGGTCTTTTGTATGCCCTGCAACATCTCCTCTTGCTACATCTGTTTTTGCAATTCCTCTTACATTAAATCCAACATTGTCTCCTGGAATTGCCTGAGGCAATTGTTCGTGGTGTGCTTCAACGGTTTTTACTTCACCGGTTTTTCCTGTTGGCTGGAATATTACAGAGTCTCCTGGTTTAAGTACTCCTGTTTCAACTCTGCCAACTGGAACAGTTCCTACACCTTTAATATTGTATACATCCTGTACAGGCAGTCTTAATGGCTTGTCTGTTGGAGGCTTTGGTGCAGTTAATGTATCTAATGTCTGCACTAATGTTTCTCCTTTATACCATGCCATATTTTCTGTTTTTTTTGCTACATTGTCTCCAACCCAAGCGCTTACTGGAATAAATTGGATTGCATCTGTTTTGTAGCCGATTCCCTGCAGTAATTTGGTCATTTCGTCTTTTACTGTGTTAAACTGTTTTTCTTCGTATTTTATTTCATCCATTTTGTTTACTGCAATAATTACTTGCTTTAATCCCATCACTTGTGCCAAAAAAGCATGTTCTTTTGTTTGAGGCTGTATTCCGTCTTTTGCGCTGACCACTAATACTGCTGCATCAGCTTGTGATGTTCCTGTAATCATGTTTTTTACAAAGTCTTTGTGTCCTGGAGCATCAATTATTGTAAAAGAGTTTTTGTTTCCGTCAAACTTTTTGTATGCAACGTCTATTGTTACTCCTCTTTCTCTTTCTTCTTTTAGGTTGTCCATCACATAAGCAAAAGCAAAAGTTCCTTTTCCTCTTTCTTCTGCTTCCTGCTGCAGTTTCCTGTAATCCTGTTCACTTAATGAACCTGTGTCATACATTAGTCTTCCGACTAAAGTTGACTTTCCGTGGTCAACATGGCCAATGAAAACCAAGTTAATGTGTGGCTTTTCTGCCATTTAATACACCTCCAAATATAAACGTCAAAAAATAATCATTTAAAAAACACTGAATAAAAAAAGAGTGCTTTTTCCAATTATAATTCCTTTAACAAAATCTATTTAAATGCTTTTATAAGACGCTTTTTCAGGAAATTTTATAGAAAACTAATTAAGCCAAACATTTATATTTCGCTATTGCGTCTAATTAGTGTATGAAAGAGAAGTTTTTGTTATTTTTTTTTGCTTTTGTTTTTTCTTTTTTTATTTTTGGCGGGTTGTACAGAATCAAATGACCAGTCAAACGATTTAAATGAATTCAATGATTTAAATTTCTTTAAACCAGAGGATAAGAATAAGGAAGAAACCCCTCCGGTTAATCCAGATGAATGCGAATTTAGGAAAGATTGTGATGATAAAAATGCAGCAACTTTTGATTTTTGTAGCGGAGAACTAAAAAAATGTCTTTATGTATTGAATACCCAATGCACTTCAGGAGATGGTTATTGTCAATCTAATTGTAATTCATCAAATGATTCTGATTGTGCTATAATTGATTCTATGAAAAAAACCTGTTATGACTTAGGCGGAACTGTTTGTGATTCAGGTAAATTTTGTGACGGATCTTTTGCTGACGCTTCTGATAGTGAAAAATGTTGTTTAGGAAGTTGCGTTTCTCAGGAAGCAGATGCTTGTAAAGGAGTAGTTTGTCCGAATAATCAAAAATGTGTTAATGGAACTTGTGTGTTAAAAACCTGTTCAGAGCAAGGAGGGTTAGTTTGTGGGGCATTAGAAGTTTGCAGTGCTGGTTTAACTGTTTCAAGTGACCAAAGCAGTTGTTGTATTGGAAGTTGCACGCAAAGCCAAGAATGTGTTACAAATTCTGATTGCAGTTCAAATGAAAAATGCTATAATAATGAATGTGTGCGTAAACTTTGCAGTGAATTAGGCGGAACTATTTGTAGCATAGATTATGAATGTTCAGAAACTCCTGTTTCTTCTTTAAATACTCCTTCTTGTTGTCTTGCTTCATGTGAAAGTTCAGCATCTTATGATTTAGTTCCTGTATCTTTAGAAGTTGAAAATGCAGGAGGCATTTGTGCGTATCCAGAAATTATAATGAAATTTAAAGCTTATGGAGATTGGACTTTAGGAACAAGAACTGAATTTTATGAAGGAAATGCCCTTTTAGGATATGTAGATTATCCTTTAGGAGGGTGTTCTTTGGAAACTGATGGAGATGGGGAGTATTGCCCGCGCACTCATTCAATAACCCCTGGAATAAGATTAAAAGGAAAAACTTTGAGAGCAGTTCTTGATACAACTAATATTTTGCAGGAAACAAATGAAAATAATAATGAACTAACTGTTCAAGTTCCTGATGTAGAAATTGATTTTACAACAAAAGACATCGCTTATAGTGCGTCTTTAAAAAAAATAGGAGTAGCTTTTGACCAAAGCTTGCTTATTATTGAAAATAATTTTTATAGGGATCCTCCATTTATTACTTTTGAAGTTTATGTTGACCAGTCTAAAATAGGTGAATACACTGAATGTGTGGGCACAGCCAGTTATGACGTGGTTACTCAAGGCAGAACTTTTTGGATTGTTCATGAGCTAAGTTCTGGAGAACATGATGTAAAAGTAGTATGGGATCCGCATAATGAAATTACAGAAACAAATGAGTCAAACAATGAAATGACAA
>JAFCDN010000069.1 GCA_017609625.1 Candidatus Iainarchaeum sp. | reverse complement strand
TTCTTTTATGTGCTGATTTTTGCAATAGCCACTCCAATAATTGCAGTCTGTTTATTCAAAACCGCATGGAAAAGAATGGAAGTTCAGGGCTACTAAACAAACTTTTTTCGCAAAAAAGTTTGATCAAAAAAGGAAACTTTTTACAAAAGTTTCATCAAATCTACTTATTGGAACAAATAAAAGAGAAACTGTAAGTGTATTTTTTTGGGAGAAACCTTCCCAAAGGACTTTCAGTGTATTTATAGATTTTTTCAACTGAAAAATATTCTGATAAAAGTTTTTTCCACTCTTCAATCGAAGCAAGTCTTTCATTAGGCTGGAATGCAGTGGCTTTATTGAATTTAAACAAAATAAAATCAGAGTTTGGAACATAAATATTTATTTTTCCGTTTTTCTTCAAAATCCTTTTTATTTCGCTTAAGGATTTCTTTAAATCAATGAAATGCTCCAGACTTCCAAGGCAAACTGCATAATCAAAAAAATTGCTTTTAAAAGGCAGTGCAGAAGCAGAAGCAATAACAAGGCTTGCAGCTGAATTTTCCTGCGCCTGTGTTAAAGCAACTGAACTGAAATCCACTCCAAAGCAATCCAGAAACTTTTCTGCTTCCTTCAGAAAAACGCCTCCTCCACAGCCTATGTCCAAAAGCTTTTTTCTGCTTTTGTCTTTCACTCCAAGCCACTCAAGCATTAATTTATTGTATTTTTCTGAAGTTTCAAAAACTCCAAACTCAAAAAATCTCTTGTTATACCATTCAAAAGCTTTTAAATCTGTTTTGAACTCCATTTTCTCAATCATTTAGAAGAATAAAAGAAGCAAATAATTAAAGAATATGTCATAAAATATGATAAGATGAACCCAAAAATTTCTGTTGTAGTGTGCGAAAGAAACTCAGAAAAATTTATTGAAAAATGCATTGCGTCAATCTTTGAACAAAATGCAGATTTTGAATTGATTGTAGTGGATGATTATTCAACTGACTCAACAAAAAAAATACTTGAAAAAGACAGCCATAACTTTAAATTAATTGAATTAAGAAAACATAAAGGGATAAGCAGGGCAAGGAATATAGGAATAGAAGAAACAAAAGGAGAATTCATTGCATTTATTGATGCAGACTGTGTTGCAGAAAAAAACTGGCTGAGCGAACTGTTAAAAGGATTTGATAAAGAAAACACTGTTTCAGTCGGCGGGCCAAACTTAACTCCAAAGAAAGCAGAAAAAAAAGAAAAAATCTTCGGAGAACTATTGGAACTGATTTCAGGAATAGGCTCAAGCTATGTAAAAGAAACAGAAAAAATAACTGAAGTAAAACATAATCCAAGCTGTAATTCAATGTACAGAAAAAAAACCTTAAAAGAAATAAAAGGATTTAATGAAAAACTTTTAAGCAACGAAGACCCTGAACTTGATTTTAGAATTCAAAAAACAGGAAAAGAGATTAAATTCAATCCAAAAGCAATAGTTTACCACCACAGAAAAGACTCTGAAAAAAAAATATTCAAACAGGCTTTCTGGTTTGGGTTAGGAAGAATGCAGGCAATAAAACTGCATTCTGGAATGCTTGAATGGTTCAGAATAGCGCCTTTTATTTCAATAACTGCAATGGTTTTGCTTTTAGTTTACGGAATATTCAATGGATTCCAATTATTCTTTTACTTTGTCCTTATCTTATTTATGGAGCTTGCATTAATCTCTTTTATTGCAATGATTAAATACAAAAAAGTTTCATTAAGGTACTTTACTTTCCTTCTTTCATGGTTTTTTGGTTATGGTTTTGGAACTATAAAAGGTGTTTTTAAATGAAAATTTTAATTACAAGCATTCCGATCTGCAGAAAAGCTTGCTGAATTTCTTTCAAAAAAACACAAAGTAACAGTTTTTCACGGGGAAAAAGAAAATTTTCCAAGCAAAAAAAATCTTAAAATAATAAAAATAAACTCCATTGATGCAAAAGGATTTGATATTCTTTCTTTTTCTTTTAATCTCAGAAGCAAAGTTGAAAAAACAAACAAATTTGACGTTTTTTATCCCCAAGATTACTCTTTTGGTTTGATTGATTTTCAAAAACTCAAAGTTCCAGTAATATATCATGCAAGAGGAACAGTAAAAGGAAACGCAGAAAACAGACCTAAAAGCAGGTTAAAAACAGAGCTGCAGAGAAAAATGATTATCCCTTTAATGGTTAAAATGGATAAAAAATGCTGTGAAAAAGCAGAAAAAATTATTGCAGCTTCAGAAACAATAAAAGAAGAAATCAAAAAATACTATAAAATTTCAGGAAAAAAAATTAAAGTGGTTTCAGATGGAGTTGATTTAAAAAAATTCAGCAAAACAAAAAAAACAAAAAAGAAAGCAGAAAAACTAAAAAGGAAACTAAAACTGGAAAACAAAACAGTAATTTTGTTTGCAGGCAGGCTGGTTCCACAGAAAGGAATAATTTTTTTGATTAAAGCAATGGAAAAAATAATTAAAAAAATTCCAAATGCATTTTTGCTGGTTGCAGGAGAAGAAACAAGCGAATTATATAAAAAAAACCTTGAAAAAGAAATTAAAAAAAATAATTTAGAAAAAAAAGTTAAGTTCTTGGGTTATATTAAACAGGAAAATATGCCTGAACTAATTGAAGCCAGCGACCTTATTGTAAGCCCTTCCACATATGAACCAATTGGAATAATTAATATTGAATCAATGGCAATGAAAAAACCAATAGTTTTCCCGAAAAACATTGGTTCAGTA
>JAFCDN010000001.1 GCA_017609625.1 Candidatus Iainarchaeum sp. | reverse complement strand
CCGGGTTCGATTCCCGGCGGTCGCATAACTAAAAAGATTAGATTCTCTTTCAAAGTTAAATTTATTAAGAAAGAAAAACCATTAGTAAAACAGAATGAAAGAAAATAGTTTTATTCAAAAAAACAAGGCTAAACTGATTATTGTCGGAATAGTTTTAGTTATAGCAGTAGTTTCTTTTGTTCTTTATTTCAATCAAGCTGTTGTTGATGAAAAATACTGTGATGGAATAACAATTGGCTGTTACAGAAGTCTAAGTTCTGGTTGTATAAATTCTCTAAATGAACAAGATAATTGGGCTATAAATGATGAAAAAACTTGCTACTGCAACACAACAGAAAATGTTTGTGAACTAATCTCTATGCCAATAAGTAATAGCGTCTGTCATAGTAATAAAGACTGCGCTGTGGGAGAATACAAGATTAAATGCTTAACAGAAAGTGCTTCCTCAACTGAAGGAGTCTGCAGCAGTGTTTCTGAAGGGTGCAATTATTATATGGTTGACGGAAAAGCAAAACGGCAATGTTATGAAATGGAACCAATTAATAAATACAGTTGAAGGAAAAGCAAAAGAAATCTGTTACAAAAAATACACTTAATATAAGCGAACCAAACTATCGGGTTATTTCTTAGCGATCGCATTACCCGCTTCCGTGCGGGTGTAACGGAAAATGCCAACCTATTGCTTCACAATAGGCGAAACGTTTGGCGTCCATAGTCTAGTGGTATGACGTGAGCCTTCCAACTAAAGAAAGTTTGCAAAAGTGGACTTTTCTAGGATGAAAGCTCAATGTCCGGGTTCGATTCCCGGTGGGCGCATAAACAAAAGGATCTGATTCTCTTAAATTTATTCTTAAATTTATTCTTAAATTTATTCTTAAATTTATTCTTAAATTTATTCTTAAATTTATTCTTAAATTTGATTTTATCTGGCTTAACTCTTATCAACAGTGCTATTAAAAATGAGATAAAATAAAATAGATTATATAAATCAAAGAAGGAACTAAAAGCAACAGAGTATATTTTAATGAAATTTTTTTGTTTTCTCCAAATTCAAAGACAGATTCTCCCTGCTTTTTCTTTGCTTTCCTTTTAGCATATAAAATTATTATAGGCACTAAAATAAAAATTATCCAAAAAACAAAAACAGTTTCAAGAAGAGAAATATTTTCAAAATCAGAAAGCAAATACCAAACAATTAAAACAATGATAATTATTATTAGTGTAGCTATAAAACGAATTTTGAGGGAATAGTTGTAAATAGGGCTTTCAATTAAATTTGCTTTTTTGGTTTTTATCTCTTCAGCCACCATCAATATAAAAAAGGCATCCTCTTTAATAAAGCTAACTAAATCAAGGAATCAAACCATTTTGCGGGTTCTTAGTAGGCGCACTTTTTATTTTCTTTTTCTCTAAAATGATAAAATGAAACACAAAAACAAGAGTTTTATTCAGGAAATTGCTTTGGAAAGAATATACAGGTTAATGGATTTGGCTATTGAAAACTGGACAAAACATCCAGAAAGAAGTTTAGATTATTTAAAACTGATGAAAAAAATTGGAATGAGAAATAAAGTAAGGATTCCAAAAGAAGTAAAAAAATTGTACTGCAAAAAATGCTTTTCTTTGCTTTTGGAAGGAAAAGACAAGGAAGTGCGCGTGAAAGACAAGGTTTTGCTTGTGAAATGCAAAAACTGCGGGGAAGTGAAAAAAGTTTTTCCTGAAGAAAAAAAAGAGAATTTTGTGTTGTGTATTACTGGCGGGATTGGAACAGGAAAAACTTCTGTATTAAAAGCGCTGGAAGAAAAAGGATTTAATGCATTGAATGCTGACAGGATTGCAAAAAAAGAATTAGAGAAAATAAGAGAAAAGATTTCAGAAAAGTTTGGAAAAGAAACTGTTTCAAAACAAGGAGTTGACCATAAAAATCTTGCAAAAATTGTTTTTAATAATAAGAAAAAATTGACAGAGTTAAATGAATTGATTCATCCGCTTGTAAAGAAAAAGATTGGAGAAGAAATTAAAGGAGTGAAAAAAACTGCAGTAGAGATTCCATTGCTTTTTGAGAGCGGAATGGAGAAAATTTGTGATAAAGTTGTTGCAGTTTACTGCAAAAAAGAAAAACAAATTAAAAGAAAAGAAAAAACAGGAATGAAAAAAGAAGAAGTGTTAAAGAGAATTGAAAACCAGATGAAAATAAAAGAAAAGAAAAAAAGAGCAGATTATTCTATTGAAAACAATGGAACTTTAAAGGAATTGGAAGAAAAAATAGATAAATTGCTGGAGGAAATAAAATGAAAACAGGAGTTTATGCAGGAAGTTTTGATCCAATAACTTTTGGGCATCTGGATATATTGAATAGAGCAGAAAAACTGTTTGATGAAGTGATTATTCTTGTAGCAGAAAATAAAAGAAAAAAAGAACTGTTTTCTCTGGAAGAAAGAAAAAAAATGATTGAAAAAGTTTTTGAAAAAAAAGAAAAAGTCAAAACAGAAGTTTTGGATGGATTGCTTGCAGATTATATGAAAGAAAAAAAACATACTTTTTTGATTCGCGGTTTAAGAGCAATAAGTGATTTTGATTATGAATTACAGCATTTTACAATTAACAAACAGTTGAATGAAAATATTGAAACGGTTTTTTTTATGACAGAGCCGGAATATTTTTATTTAAACTCTTCTTTAGTAAAAGAAATGGCTGCTTTAGGCGGAAATTTAAAGGAATTAGTGCCAGAAGCCATAGAGAAAAAACTAAAAGAAAAACTCGGGAAATGAAGCTAAAGAATAAGTATAAAAAGGTTGTTTTCGATAAAATAGTATATAAGGCAAATTTACCCTAATATTTGCGTTTTTAATTTTTTCATATTTTTTTGGAGGATTAATAAATGGTTTCAGTGTATGACGTGCCAGGAACAGAATTAATTAAAGAGACAGCAAAAGAGCTGAAAGAAAACAAGAGTATTCAAGAGCCAGGATATATAAATTATGTTAAAACAGGAGCACATAGAGAAAGAGCTCCACAGCAGGAAGGCTGGTATTACAACAGAATGGCTTCAATTTTAAGAAGGATTTTTTTGGACGGCCCTGTAGGAACAGAATCATTAAGGACTTATTATGGCGGAAGAAAAAACAGGGGAAGAAAACCACACAGGCATGTTAAAGCAAGCGGAAAAATTATCAGAGACTGCTTGCAGGCATTAGAAAAAGAAGGTTTAGTAAAAAAAGACAAAAAAGGCAGAGTTGTTACTTCAAAAGGAATTGCTTTACTGAACAAGAACGCAAAAAAAGCATTAGAAGACCTTAAAGAACATCCAAAGCAAAAGAAAAGAGTATTAACTTTAGCAAAAGAAAAAACAGCAAGCCCTGATGCAGGAAAGAAAAAAGCGAAAAGGAAAGAGAAAAATGAACCAAGAAGAGATAAAGGAAAAAAGAATAAATGAATTAAGAGAAAAATACTCTAAACAGTATGAACAACAGCAGCAACAGATTGAATTGGAGAATCAGATTGATTCTGCATTAAAAATTGTTTTAACAGAAGAGGCAAAATCAAGGCTGGCAAATGTAAGGTTAGTGAATCGGGATCTTTATTTGAAAACCGCCCAAAGTTTGATTTTTTTGTATAAAAGCGGAAAAATTCAGGAAAAAATAGGGGAAGAAGAACTGAAAAGATTATTAGAACAATTATCAGCAAAAAGAGAAATTACGATTAAAAGAAAATAAAATGTAAGGTGAAAAAATGGCAAAACATAAAGAAAAAGGAAAAAAAGATTTTTTGATTTCAGCAAGAAAAAAAATTGGCCCAGGATTAAGCAATGCTCCAGTGTGGATTGTGCAAAAAAAAGGGGAAAGAATCTGGAACACAAAACAGAAAAGGCACTGGAAAAATGTTGATTTAGGAAAATTATACGAAAAAAACAAAAAAGAGTAAGGTGAAAAAATGGTTGGTGTTTATACAATTCCTTTAGTAAAAGTTTTTGACAAACCAAAAAGAGGAAGGGCAAAAAAAGCCATCAGAGCAATAAAAGATTTTATGAAAAAACATAAAAGACTTAAAGATGAGCAGATTGCAATTTCAAAAGAATTAAACCAAAAGATTTGGGAAAGAGGAATGTTTGGTATTCCGAGGAAAGTTGAAGTCCAGATAAAAGAAATTGAAGACAAAACTTTTGTTTTTTTAAAAGAAGGAACTGAACTAAAAGAAATGGAAAAAGAACTGAAAGAAAAGAAAAAAGAAGAGAAAAAGAAGAGAAAAGAAAAAGAAGGGAAAAAAACAAAAGAAGAAATTGAAGCAGAAAAAGAAAAGCAGAGAAAGCTTGAAGAAAAAAGGCAGAAAGAAAGAGATGCAGAAAAAGCTGAATTCAAAAGAAGACAAAAAGAGTAATTCAAATGAAAATTGAAAAAAAAACTCTACGAGGAAGCCCTTTTATTGGAATTTTTGCTTCAGTAACAGAAAAAACATGTCTGCTTCCTTTAGAGATTGAAAAAAAAGAAGCAAAAAAACTTGAAGAGTTTTTTGAAGTTGAAGTTATTCAGACAACTATTTCAAACAGTTCTCTTGTAGGAAGCCTTGTAAAAGGAAACAGCAAAGGATTTATTGCAGCAGAAACTGTAGAAGAAAGAGAACTAAAAGCAATAGAAGAACAGGGAATTAAAGTGAAAAGAATAAAAGGTTTAACTGCTTTAGGGAATTTAATTGCAGTAAATGATTTTGGAGGGATTGCAAGCTCTTTGATTGAAAAAAAAATTTTTGAAGAAATAAAAAAGTTTTTTGGAGTTCCAATTAAACAAATGAATATTGCAAACAGCGAAGTAGTTGGTTCTTGCATTACAGCTACAAATAAAGGGTTTATAGTGCATCCAGAAATAAAAGAAAAAGAATTAAAGGAAATCGAATCAATACTTAAGGTAAGCGGAATTCCTTCAACTGCAAATTACGGAGACCCGTTTGTTGCAAACGATATTCTTGCAAACTCTAAAGGGGTTTTGATTGGAGAATACACTTCTAACGCAGAAATTCTTGTAATAGATGAAGGTTTGAGGGGAGAATAATGAAAAAATTTGAAGTAAACGGAAAAATAAAAAACGGAAAAATGGAAAAAAACTTCAAAAAAGAGGTTTTTTCTTTGAATCAAAACACTGCAATGGAAAAGGTTATGAATTTATTTGGTTCAAAAAACAAGGTTAAAAGAAGGCATATTGAAATAAATGAAGTAAAAGAGGTGAAATAATGGCTGAACAAAAAACTGTTACCTTAAACGGACAGCAGATAGTTAATGCTTTAACAGGAGAAAAAGCAAAATTAGAATCAATTCAGAGAAGCATTGCTTCAGTGCAAGGATTAATGGAAGAAATATTTTTTGCAAGAGAAGCCCTAAAAGAAGTGAAAAAAACCAAGAAAGGAGACCAGGCAATGGTTTCTTTAGGAGTAGGAATTTTTTTGCAAATAAAAATAGATGAAAAAACAAAAGTAAAAACAAGTCTTCCGGGAAATATAATAGTTGAATCAAAAATAGATGATTCAATAGCACAATTAGAAGAAAAAGAAAAAGAAGCACAGGGAAAACTGGAAGAATTAAGCAAACAACAGCAAGCAATTTATGCAAATATGAATGCTTTAAGCCAGATAGTGCAGAAAGCACAGGAAGCAAGGAAAGAGCAGTAACTGATTTTCATGTTCAATTTCTTAAAGAAAAAAATTGATTCTTTCACTGAAAAAGTTAAAGGCAAACTGGAAAAAAAAGAAGAACAAATTCTAAGAGAAGAAGAAAAAGCAATTGAAGAACCAAAAGAAGAAGTTCTGGAAAGAATTGAAGCAGAAAAACAACCTTTTTTAGAAAAAAAGGTTGAACAAAAAACAGAAGAAGAAAGAGAATTAACAGAAGATTTAACTGAAGAAGAAAAAGAAGTTTTAGCAGAAATAAAAGAAACAGAAAAAAAAGAAGAGCTTGAAAAAAAAATTGAATTAGAAGAAAATGCAGAAAAACAAGTTTTTTCAGAGAAAAAGCTTGACCAAAAAGATGAAAAAATAATAAAAGAATTAGAAAAAGAGAAAAAAGAAGTAATAGAAGAGTTTGAAAAAGAAGCTGAAATAAAAATTGAAGAAAAAGCAGAAAAACAAGTTTTAAAGGAAAAACACGAAGAAGTTTTTGAAAAAGAATTAGAAAAAGATTTGGAAGAAGATGTTTCAAAGAAAATTGATTCGGATTTATTAAAAGAAAGAGAACTAAAAGCAAAAGTTTCTTTGAAAACAGGAATAAAAAAGTTTTTTACCGGAAGAGTTAAAATAGAAGAAAAAGATGTAAACGATTTTCTGGAAGACTTTGAACTTGCTTTACTGGAATCAGATGTAGAACAGCAAACTGCCTCAAAAATCGTGCAAGAAATCAAAAAAGAGCTTGTTGGAAAAGAAATTGACGGAAAAAATGTCAGTGAAGGATTGAAAAAAGAAATTGCTTTGATTCTGGAAAGATTAATGGATGTTCCAAAGATTCCTTTGGAAGAAAAAATTCAAAACAAAAAGCCTTTTGTAATACTTTTTTTAGGGCCAAACGGAGCAGGGAAAACCACTTCAATTGCAAAAATTGCTTTCAGATTTCAAAAGCAAGGAAAAAAAGTTATTTTGGCTGCAGCAGACACTTTTCGTGCTGCTTCAATTGAACAGATTCAGGTTCATGCAGACAGACTAAATTTAAGATTAGTAAAGCACCAGTATGGCAGTGACCCTGCTGCTGTAGCATTTGATGCAGTAAGGGCAGCAGAAGCAAAAGATATTGATTTAGTGTTAATTGATTCTGCCGGAAGGCAGGAAACAAATATAAATTTAATGAATGAACTGAAAAAAATTGACAGAGTAGTTAAACCTGATTTGAAACTGTTTGTCGGAGAAGCAATGTCAGGCAATTCCTTATTTGAACAGGCAAAAGAATTCAGTGAAAAGATTGGGTTTGATGGTTTTGTTTTAACTAAAATTGACACTGATGCAAAAGGCGGAACCGCGATTTCTTTGATTTCTGCTTTAAAGAAACCTGTTGTTTTTGTCGGCACAGGACAAGGATATGAGGATTTAATTGAATTCACTCCAAAGTTTTTAACTGAAAGGATTATTAAATAGTGAAAAACTATTATTCTTTTCCCAACAGAATTCTATTTTAAAAGTGGTAAAAATGGGTTTAGGAGAAACACTAAGAAATGCAATGGAAAAAATCCGCAACTCAAGTTCTTTAGATAAAGATACAGTAAAAGAAGTGGTTAAAGAGATTCAAAGAGCATTGATTGCTTCAGATGTACAAGTAGAGCTTGTATTGAAATTAACAAAAAAAATTGAAGAACAAGCATTTAAAGATTTGCCTGAAGGAATTAACAGAAGAGAGTTTATTACAAAAAACACTTATGATATTTTAGCTAAAGCTTTAGGCGGAGAAAAACCTAAATTAGAGAAAGAGCCTAGAAAGATTTTGATGTTAGGTTTGTTTGGTTCAGGAAAAACCACTAGTTCAGGTAAACTGGCAAAATATTATTCTAAAAGAGGAAAAAAAGTCGGGTTAATTTGTGCAGACACTTTTCGTCCAGCTGCGTTTGAGCAGCTGCAGCAGGTTGCAGGAAAAGTTGATATAGAGTTTTTTGGAATTAAAAAAGAAAAAAAAGCAGAAAAAGTAGTAAAAGAAGGATTAAAGAAATTCAAAGATTTTGATTTGATTATAGTTGATTCTGCCGGAAGAAGTGCTTTAGATAAAGAACTAGTAAAAGAAATAAAAGAAGTAAATGAATCATTAAAGCCTGATTTGAGTCTGCTTGTTTTAGGAGCAGATATTGGCCAGATTGCAGGCAAACAAGCTAAAGCTTTTCATGAAAGTGTAGGGATAAATGGAGTAGTTATTACAAAAATGGATGGTTCTGCAAAAGGAGGAGGCTCTTTAATTGCATGTGCGCTTACAAAAGCTCCTGTTTATTTTATTGGAACAGGAGAAAAAATGAATGACTTGGAAGAATTTGATGCTACAAGATATTTAAGCAGAATAATGGGTTACGGAGATTTGCAGGGGTTGCTGGAAAAAGTAAAAGACGCAACAGAAAACGAAGAAGTTGATTTAGAAGAATTAATGAAAAAAGAATTTAATCTGGATATTTTTTATAAACAATTAAAAGCTGCAAGAAAAATGGGGCCATTAAATAAAGTAATGGACATGATGGGAATGGGAAGCCAAATCCCAAAAGAACAATTAGAAGTAGGAGAAGAAAAACTGGATTCATTTAAAGTGATAATGGATTCAATGACAAAAAAAGAAAAATTAGATCCAGAGTTATTAAATCATCCAAGGATTTTAAGGATAGCAAAAGGTTCAGGGAAAAAAGAAGAAGATGTAAGGGAATTAATAAAACACTATAAAAGAATGAAAAAAATGGTTAAACAGATGAAAAAGTTTTCTGATCCAAAACAATTGCAGAAAAAAGGCGCTTTGGATAAATTAATGAAAAAGTTTGGTAAACAGAAGAAAATGAAAATAAGGTAAAAAAAAATAAGAGACGAAAATAAGGTAATAAGATGCTGATTAATGTTGGTTCAGAAAATCCAATAAAAGTTAAAGCAGTAAAAAACGCTTTTGGGAAATATTTTGAAGAAATAGAAGTTAAAGGAATTGAAACTGATTCTGAAGTAAAAGAACAGCCTTTGAATTTACAGGATATTTTAAAAGGTGCTCAAAACAGAGCAATGAAAAGTTTTTCTAATTGTAACTACTCTGTTGGGATTGAATCTGGAATAATGAGTTTTCCTTCAAACTCCGGCTATATGGAGATTACAATGGCAGTAATTTTTGACGGAAAAGATTTTTTCTTTGGAACAAGCCCTTTGTTTGAATATCCAGAGAAAGCAGTTCAGTTGCTTTTGAAAGGAGAAGATGATATTAACACTGCTTTTGCTAAATTGTTTGGAAAAGAAAAAGATATGGGAAAAAAAAAGGGGGCAGTAGGAGAACTCACAAAAGGAAAAATTAACAGAACAGAATTTACTGAGTTAGCTGTTGTTATGGCTTTAATGAAAATTGTAAGCAAAGAATTTTATGCAAAGTAAAAATGCTTCTTAACTTTTATTGTTTATTTCTTATCTTCAAAGCACTTTTAAAATAAGGCCAGATTTCCTGTATTTCGCTCTTGGCCAAGTGCAATGCTTCTGCTGAACTAACAAATTGAGTTCTGTTGTTTATTGTAGCTCCTAAACAAGAGATTAAAGAGTTAATCTCCGCCTGTTTTCGCACACCAGTATTAGTGCTACGAAGTGCTAATAAAGGATTTTCGGTTTGAGTTATTCGTTTTCTTGCATTTCTTCTTTTCTTCATTTTTGCTACAAGAAAAAATTCTCTAACCGTGTTTCTGGCTTTTCTTAAAGGATTCTTCATAAAGAAAAGAATACTTTAAAGAGTTAAAAAACATTTCTTTAGTAACTTTATTATGATTTTGCTTTTAAGATATGCAGTGATTTTAATTGGAAGCTTGATTGCAGCTTATACAGACTATAAAACTGGCTATATTTTTGATAAAATCACTTATCCAATGATTGCTGTTGGGATTTTATTAAATTTATTTGAACTTGGGATAGAAGTTTCTCTGGAAAAGTTTCTGGAACTGTTTTCTGTTGGAATAATAGTTTTTGCTTTAGGCTATGCAATGTATTTTTTAGGGAAAATAGGCGGAGGAGATATAAAATTATTCACTGCAATAGCATTGCTTTTGCCTTTTGAAACAGGAATTTTTCCTTTGAATATTTTTGTGTTAAATTCATTAATTTGGGCAGGAATAACTTCCCTGCTATTTTACGGAGTGTATTTTGTTTTGAAATATGCAAGAAAAGGAATTATATGGAAAGAAAATATAGAAGGAATGAAAAAAGCTGTTGGATTGGGAGTTTTGATTTTATTTTATTTTTTAATGGTCTATTATGCTGGCATGGAAAAACTGATTTTGGTTTTATTGATTCCAATGGCTGTTGCATTGATTTTTATTGCATTAGAAAAAGGAATTAAAAAGAATTTTTTCCTTAAAAAAATTTCAATAGAAAAAATGGAAGAAGATGAACTGATTGCAGTTGAATTTGAAAAAAAAGAAACACTGGAAAAGTTAAATCTTGGTTTGAAGGGAGTGTTAGGAGAAAAAGAAAAAAAAGAACTGCAAAAAGCAGGAGTAAAAGAACTGCTTGTTTACCGGGATTTGCCTAAATTTGGGCCGTTTATTTTTGTTGGAGTGCTGATTAATTTAGTTTTTCCCCAGCTGCTGGTTGCGTTGTTTATTTAGTTTTGGCAGAGCAATAAAAGCAAAAACTGCAACTAAAATTGCTGCAATCCAAAAATTTATTGGATCAGTATAACCTAAAACTGCAAGATTAAAAATAATCAAAAGCATTAAAGAAAGCACTATTACAAAAATTTTCAGAGTTTTTTTATTCATCTAATCCCTTAAATCCAATCCAATATAAACAACATTAACCATATTCTCTCCAAAAATCAGGATCAGTATTCATTTTTTTGACAATGCTTTCTGAAAGCCCAACTTTTGCTGCAATACTTCCAAAATTTAATCTTCTGGTTGTATCAGCTGGCATTTGTCTAAGCAGATTAGCTACTTGTCTTTTTATTGCATCTGAAACAGGTTTTCTTGGGCCCCCTGTTTTGCGCCCTGTTACTCTTGTTTTTATCTCAACAATTTTTAAGTCTCTGTTTATTTGAGATACGCTGTTTGGAATTAAAGTAACTTCAACCCCATTTTCTCTAAGAAAAGAATTAACTTTTTTTGCAGCATCTGCAAATGTTGATCCTTCTACTAATACTATATTAAAACAGAATAATACCAAAAAAGGGTTTAATTTATGTCTTACTATGCGATTTGATGGACTCTGAAGCGCCCATAATTGCTTTGTTTTATCAAAAGAAATTTTAGAGAATTTTTTAAATGCATTCCAGTTAGAAGTATCTCCTGCCCTAATAAATTCAATAAGAGTTTTAGGGGGAACATAACTAAGAGTACTTCCCTCTTTTTTTGGCCTTCTTGGCGGTTTATTGGTTCTAGATGAGTTTTGCCTTCTTTTTGGGGAACCCCTTTGTCTATTTGTATTTCTAGACTTCCTATTTCCATCTGCCATTGAAATCCTACTACTTTTACGTGAAACAGACGGCCTGGATCCAATTACTCTTATACTCATAAGATTAACACTTTTATAGACAATATAAAAAAATAAGTATATTAATCTATTGCTTATTTAAAGCCAATTCCTTTAACAGAAATCTCTGCAGGTTCATTTAATTTTCCTTTAACTTCAAATTTTACTTCAAGAAATTTTTCTGTAACAGAGATGTTGTTTAAAGTGTGCTGTGTAAGAGAAGAGGTTTCAAAAGTTGAGTGTCCTTTAGCTAAAGCCATAAAAGGAATTAACTGATCAGAAAGATGAGAGTCAACTGGTTTTTTTGAATCTATTTCTTTCAAAAGAAATTCTGCTGTTTTTTTTCCTGCTTTTGCAGGGTTTTTTTCCTGCACTGTACTTGCACCAATTCTTGTTCTGTCCTTAAAAAAAGCAATCAAAGAAATGCCTGCTCCTTTTTCATCTATTGCTTCATTGAATTCAATTACTTCTTCTAAAGCAGAAAACTTTTCTGATAAAATGCTTTTAGCTGAAGCGCATAAATTAGAAGAAGCTTCTTTTGGATAGCCGGTTGAATGTGCAATGATTTTAATATAATTTAGTTCATCTTGTTCTGTTTTATAAAAAGGTTTTAATGGTAATTTGGAAGAAATTTTGGAAAAAGAAACAAAACCATTTCCTTTGGGATAATATCCTCTTCTTTTTAAATCCAAAGAAAATTTTGCTCCTAAGGATGAGAGGAAAGGGAAAAAAACTTCTTTAGCGTAATTAAAAGAAGGAGAAAAAGGAACATCAGTTCCGCCGACAATTCTAAAAGAACTTTTGGTTTCAGAAAAAATCAATGGAAGAGTTAAAACCTGAAGAAGCAAAGTGATTGAACCTGCTGTCCCGATGTTAACAGAATAGTTTCCTTCTTTTATTGTTTTTGGATAAAAAACAACTTTTTTTGAACCAAGAAAATTTCCTTTTACTTTTGTCTTGGAAATTTTTGCTAAAGTGTTTAAGCCAGTTAAATGCTGTTTTGCCAAGCCGGGTTTTGGCCTGTTGTTTCTGATATTAAAAACCAAAACAGGTTTTTTCAGCACAGAAGATAATGCAAGAGAAGTACGCAGACACTGCCCTCCTGCCCTGCCGTCTATTTCAATTAAATCTTTTTCCATTAAGAAACCATGAGGTAAAATTAATAATAAGGTTTTCGTTTAATTAAAAGGGAAAGAAAATGAAAATCTTAGTAACAGGCTCTGAAGGGTTTATTGGAAAAGAACTAGTAAAAGAGCTGAGAAAGCAAAGGAATCAGGTAGTGGAGTTTGATTTGACTAGAGGACAGAATCTGTTAAACAAAAAAGACTTGGAATTGGTTAAAGGAGCGGAAGTTGTGATTCATTTGGCTGCTTCATTAAATGAAAAGAAATCCTTAGAGGAGTTAAATAAAGTGAATGTAAAAGGAACAGAAAAGTTATTAGAAAAATGCGTTGAATTTAAAGTGAAAAAATTTATTTATTTAAGCACTGCAGGGGTAATGGGAGAAATTACAACACAGGCAACAGAATTAACTCCTTTTAATCCAAAAACAAAATATGAAAAATCCAAAGCAGAAGCAGAAAAAAAAGTAAATGAATTTCAGGAACTGCTTCCGGTTACAATAATCAGAAGCGCTTTGGTTTTAGGGCCGAATAAATACTGGAAAGAAATAGTTAAACTAGCAAAAGAAGGGTTTCCTTTAATCGGCACAGGAAAAAATTCTTTTCAGATGGTTTATTACAAGGATTTGGTTTCAGCAATAATTTTTTGTCTGAAAAGCAAAGAAACAGAAAATGAAACTTTTATTATAGCAGAAGAAAAAGGAAAGAAATTGATTGATGTTTATTTTTTGATTCAAAGAGAATTAAAAGTAAAGAAAAAAATAAAATTAGTTCCGGTTTTTGTTGCAAGACTTTATGCTTTCTTTAAAAGAGATTCTATTGTAAGAAAAGAACATATTTTGAGATTGATAAGAGAAAGAAATTATTCAACAGAAAAAATCAGAAAACTCGGCTGGAAGCCAATTTATACTACAGAAAAAGGAATAAAAGAAACAGTGAAAGAACTGCAGGCACAAGAGCAAGGCTGAAAAACCGCCTTTTGAAAAAAGGCAGGTTGCCAAAACCAGAAAAAAAGCAGAAAAATAAATGAAAAACTAATTGAAAAAATAAAAGAAAAAAATGAAAAAAGAAATAATTAAAAATAAAAAAGAAATAAAAAAAACAAAACTAATTAATTAAAATAAATAGAAAAGAATGGATTTAAATCCATTCAAAAAAATATTTTTTAAATCCCTAAGTGTTCTTCAGTAATTCCGGGTGTTTTCAGTTTTAAATTTCCATCAGGAACTCCACCAGCAAAAATTATTTTTCCCAGCTTTACTCCTCCGCCATTAATAATGTCTGTTTTGGCTGTTTCATCCTGCACGCCTGCAGCAAAAGACAAAGTTTTATTGCCAGTAATTCTTAGACCAAAAGACAAAACTTTTGCTGTGCCATTCCCTGGATAGAGTTTGACTGAACCATCAGAGCCTCCGCCATAAGCAAGAGTTCCAATCTGCATTCCAAAAGACAAAACTTTTGCACCGCCATTGGGAATGTCATCTGCTTTTGCACTCCAGATTATGTCTTCTGTAGTGCTTTTAGCTAAAGGCTGCGGGATAGGATCAGTAATATCATCTGCTTCAACTTGGCGGTTAGGATATGGACTTCTTCCGCCTATAAGCATTAATGCAGAAGCAAAACTGATTAAGACAATTAAAATCACTGCCAGCAATAATAATTTTTTCATTAAACCACTCTCCAAAAAGTAATAATAGTCATTATTTAGATGTTCTGGTTTTTAAGGTTTTCTTTAAAATCAGCGTTTTTTTCCGCCTTCGCGTGCAGAAACAACAAACTCTTTCATCAGCTTGAAAGCTTTCTCTTTGTTTTTGTGTACATTATCCACTGCAGTTCCAACATGAACAATAGAAGCACCTGCTTGGATTGAATCAAAAGCCATTTTCGGCGTCTTTACTCCGCCAGCAACAATAATCGGAATATCAATAGTTGAAGCAATTACTTTAATGTTTTCTGGAGGAACAGGAGAAGAAGCGCCAGAACCAGATTCTAAGATTACTAAATGAGAACCATTATACTGGCCTGCTAAAGCTGCTGCTGCTCCAACATAAGGAACATCTCTTGGAATTAAATTAGCTTGGCCAACCCATCCAACCGCTCTTCCTGGCTCAAAAACAAGATAAGAAGTTGGAATTGTTTCTAAATTCATTTTTTTTATTGGAATAGAAGAAACAGTCTGTGCCCCGCTGATAAAATACGGGTCTCTGGAATTAAGCATTGACATAAAATAAGCTGCATCAGCTTTAGGGCTTAAAGTAGCAATATTTCCAGGAAACAAAACTACTGGAAGAGAAGAGTTTGATTTGATTTGTTTAATTGTTTTATCTAAAGTAGAGCCTTGTGCTCCAATTGAACCTCCAACAGCAAAAGCTGCAATTCCAGCTTTTTCTGCTAGTTTTGCAATAATTCCTGCTTCTTCTGGAGACTGGTCTGGAGGGTCAATAACCAAAAAAACTAATCCTTTTTTTTCTTCAATTTCTTTCAGAATTTTTTTATAGGTCTTTCCAAAATGGTTTTCAAACATAAATTTCACTCAAAAATTGAGTAGAAAAGTTATTTAAAAGGGTTTTTTGCTGGCTCAGAATAAAAGCCCTCCTTTACTTTTTAATAGCATTCTAATAGCATACTATTAAGTAATGTTTTGTTTAAGGTTAGGATATGAGCACTACTGTGAGCTTTACAATAGAAAAACCTTTCTCAAAAAAAATAGATGAATTAATTTCTAGGACAGGTCTTTATCAGTCTAAAAGCGAATTTTTAAGAGATGCTGCAAGAGAAAAACTGTATAAAATTTTAGAATTAGAACCTCATCTAAAAGCTGTTGAAGCCTCAAAGAAAAGGCTCCAAAAAAAAGCACGCTTTAACAAAATGCTTTCTCAAAAAGAAAGAGATGAATTGGCTAGAGAACATTTAAAAAATCTTTAGGAGACCTGCATTTAACAAATGCCTTAGATTTTAGAAAATCTTTGTCCCAAGATACAATAAAATCTGCTTTATTTTCATAAGCATACGCAACATGTGTTGAATCAGAGAAATGCAGTTTACATTCGCGATTTATCTTTAAAATTAATTTTTCATCTGGCATTTTGTTGGCCAACAAAACTTTTGCATTCATTCTGTTGAATTCTTCAATTACGCTTTCTCTAGTTAGCGAAATTTGTTTGTAAACCTCAGAAAAAAACAAATCAGAAAGCAACAAAACATGTTTTCTTTTCTGCATAATGCAAAAAAATCTCTGCAATCTAAATGCCTCATATTTAAAGCAGAATCAATTTCTTCCCTGACAAAAGAAATAAAAACATTTGAATCCAAATAAATTCTTCTGGCCATTAAAGAGTTCTGCTTTTTGTGCTTTTATTGGTTTGGAGAGTACACTGCCAGTGTTCAAAAAAAATGCTTTTTAATATATTCAAAGTTTTCTCTGTTTTCTTTTTTTCCTGAAACGATTTTTCCATGACCAGGGAAAAGATGTTCTACATCCAATTCAGAGAGTTTTTGCACTGAATTTTTCAGGTCAGAAAAAGAACCAGACATTAAATCTGTTCTGCCAATAGTGTGGAAAAAAATTGTGTCGCCAGAGAAAAGCATTTTTTTGTCTGGCTCGTAAAAGCAAAGACTGCCTTTTGTATGGCCTGGAGTGGAAATAACTTTGAGTTTGAATGGCAGAAATTCAAGAACTTGGTTTTCTTTCAGAAAGGAATGGATTTTTGGATGAAAAGAATCTTCTCTTATTCGAGTGAATTCAGGGTTTTCTTCTATTAAGTGTTTTGAGTCAAACTCGCTCATAAAAGTTTCTGCTTTAGAATAGATTTTGTCTGCCTGAAAATGGTCGTAATGGCCGTGAGTGTGAAGAATCACAGAGATATCTGACAGTTCTAAATTTAGTTTTTTTAGGGTTGAAATGTGCTCTTCTGTTGCAGTGCTTGAACCAGAATCAATCAGAAGGTTTTGTTTTGCTTTTAGTAAAAAAGAATTGCAGGAAAGGTCTGAAGTTGAAATCAAAAAAACATTTTGTGCTGGATTTAATAAAGGCATTAAGTAATTGACAAGGTAAAGCAACTTAAACTTTTTTGTGAATCTGTTTTTTTATGGATAGATTAAGAGAACAAATCCTTGAAAAAGGGAATTTAAGCGAAAAAGAACTGGAAGCAAAAGTAAAAGAAAAAGTGGAAAAGTTTTCCGGAATGCTGAATACAGAAGCTGCATTGTTTTTGGTTGCAAGAGAACAAAAAATTAATTTTGGGGAAGAAAACACTTTGATTTCAGAATTAAAAAAAGGAAAAACTGTTAATTTAGAGGCAGAGGTTGTTTCAGTTTACCCTGCAAGGGAATTTGAAAAAAACGGGAAAACGGGAAAATTAAGGAATGTACAGATTAAAGACAAAAGCGGAACTGCTTTTCTGGTTTTATGGAATAAAGAAACAGAAGAAATTTCAGAAAAAGATACTGGAAAAAAAATTGTTTTAGAAGAGTTTTCTGTTGAAGAATTTAACGGAAAAATTCAATTAAAAAAAGGGTTTAACGGAAATTTTGAATTAAAAGAAGGCAAAGGAATTGAAATTAAAAAAATTTCTGAAGTACAAGAATCTGACAGGAATTTTTCAGTTAAAGCAAGGGTTTTGAGAAAGTTTCCGTTAAAAGAGTTTGAAACAAAAGAAGGCAAAAAAGGGCTATTACAGAGAATAGAACTTATTGACGAAAGCGGGGTAGTTAGAGTAGTTTTATGGAATGAAAAAGCAAAAGAGAAAGTTGAAGAGGGAAAAGGAATTGAATTGCAAATGGTTAATGCAAGAAAAGGGTTTGATAAAATTGAACTGCATTCAAATTCAAATACTGAAATAAACGAAATTGCCGGAATTGCTGAACTGAAAGAATTATGTGAAAAGGTTTTTGGAAAAAAAGAATTAAATCAGGTTGTTGAAGGAAAAAGGTTTTTAGTAAAAGGAAAAATAAATCACTTGAATAAAACAAAGCTTTTGTTTAATGTCTGTTCTGAATGCGGAAAAAAAATTCAGGAAGAAGAAAACAAATTTTTTTGTGATTCCTGCGGACAGATTTTAAAGCCAGATAAAAAGCTTGTTGTTTCTTTTGAATTAGAAGATGAATCCGGAAGAATGAACACAATAGTTTACGGGAAAAAAGGTGAAGAAATTTTAGGCAAAAGAAGTGAAGAAATTGAAGAAAGGCTGGAAGAAGTTATTGTAGAAGAATTGATTGAAGAATTGAATGAAAAAATTAAAGGAAAAGAAGTTTGCTTTATTGCATCTGGAAAAGACAATTCTTTTTCAGGAGAAACTGAACTTGTTCTGGAAAAGTTATTCTAATGTTGTAAAATTTTGGTCAAATATTTCAAGATTTCTGAAAATAAAAACTCCGTCAGATTCTTGTGTTCCAACTTCAGGCCATACAACAAAAAAATCAAGGTATTCTTCTGCTTCTTTTGAGACGATTATTGTAGGCGCTTTTTTTATTTCATATTTTTCTATTAATTCTATTCCTTTTTCTGAAGAAATGTCAAAAGTTTCTTCTTTTACTATAACCAAACCCATCTGAAGCAGTGGTTCAACAAGATAACTTATATCAACGCAGTCTAAACAGTTTTCATCAACCAGTTTTGTTAATTCAACCAGCCCCTTAACTTCTTCTGAAAGAAGGTCATAATATGGAACTGCATCCCTGTAAATAAATGCTCCGTCGTCTTCTACATTGCCCCCCCATTGAGTCCAGTCAGAAGAAAAAAGAGGATATGCTTCTGCATCTCCTATCAAAATCAACACAGGAACACGGTCAATTAAATAAAAATAAAAAAAGTCTTCTGCTTCTTTGGAATTGTAATCCAAAACAATTTTTTCTTCTATTAGAATTCCATAGTTTTCCAAAACTTCAGAGAAAAAATTTAAGTCAACGCAGTCAGAACAGGAAGAATTTTCAATTAATAAAAAAGTTACTCCGCCAACCAGTCTTTCTTCTGTAAGAGAATAATAAGGCGGCTGGACTTCAGTTAAAATTAATACGCCGTTTTTTTCTTCTCCAATTAAAGGCCATTGAGCTTCTAATTCAGTTCCCTTAAATTCTCCGTTGATTATTAGTGTAGGCAGTTTTTCTATTCCATGCATTTTAATTAAATCCTGTCCCTCTTTTGAGTCAGAATCTACTCTTTTTACTTCCAGAATATTTACATCAAAGTTTTCTTTTATTGAATCAACCAAAACATCTATTGGAAGGCATTCAGTACAGTCTGTTTTTTCTAGAATAGTTATTTTAATAAAAGGAAGTCTGTCATCAGGAGGAATTATGTTTCCGTTTCCATCTCCATTTTTGTCTCCATTGAAATCTCCATTAGAATCTTTTGTTGATTCTATAACCCAATAAGCTGAAATAACAATCAAAATAACAAGAATTAAGACTGCAACAGCCATTTGTTTTTTTGGTATAAGCATTTTTTCTTCTGGCATTAAAAAAGTAAAGAGTAAAAGAAATAAAAAGCAATGCAAAAAGCAAATAAAAAACAAGGAAATTTAAAGCTTTTCTTGCATAAATAATGATGAATTTATACATAAAAAGGCGGTTTTTTGAGTAACTTAAAAAAAATTCAGGTTGAAAGAAAAGAAGAAAAAAGCAATTCTAAAGTAAAGGTTATTGGCTGGGGAATTGCAGTTATAGTTGTATTAATTTTTATTTTTGGCGGGCCTGTAACAGGATTTTATTTGTTTGGATTGCCTGATGCCCCCGCAGGAGATGACGGAAGACCATATAAAGGAAATCCTGATGCAAAAATTCTTGTAGTGGAATATTCAGATTTTCAGTGTCCTGCATGTGGTGCAGCATACAGCCCGGTAAAAAATATTGTAAACGAATTTCAGGATGAAATAAGGTTTGAATACAGGCATTTTCCTTTAAGCTATCATATTTTTGCTTTCAAAGCAGCAGTTGCAGCTGAAGCTGCAGGCGATCAAGGTAAGTTTTGGGAATACCATAATAAATTATATGAAAACCAAGAGCATCTGCTAAAAGAAGATTTAATCAGATATGCGGAAGAACTTGATTTGGATATGGAAAAATTTAAGGCTGTATTAGAAAGCAATGAAAAAGACGAATTAATTATTGCTGACTCACAGCAAGGAAGAGAATTAGGCGTTGGAGGAACTCCAAGCTTTTTTGTTAACGGAAAAAAAGTTTCTGCTTCAGAATTAAGACAGGCTATTTTAGACGAATTGAATAAATAGTTTATTCAATGAATTCTTTTAATCGTTTTAGGCCTTCTTTAATGTTTTCCATTGTGTTTGGATAGCTTAATCTTGCATAGGATTCCATTCCAAAAGCTTTTCCTGGAACCAAAGCAACATGCTTTTTTTCTAACAATTCTGAACAGAATTTAACTGAATCTTTTTCTATTTCGCTGATATCCAAAAAGAAATAAAAGCCTCCCTGCGGAAGAAAAAATTTGATTTTGGTTTCTTTTAATTCTTTTGAGATAAAATCCCTTCTTTTCCTGAATTCTTCTACCTGCATTTTTAGTTCTTCTTTTGAAGTGTCAAAAGAAGCTAAAGCAGCTTTCTGGGAAATCGAACAGGCATTGCTTGTGGAATGCCCTTGGATTTTTTTCATTGCACCGGCAATTTCTTTATTTGAAGCAGAATAACCTATTCTATAACCGGTCATTGAGTGGGATTTGGACACTCCGTTTATAGTGATTGTACGGTTTTTGATTTCATCGTTGTAAGATGCAATAGAATAATGTTCTCCTTCAAACAAGATTTTTTCATAGATTTCATCTGAAATTACAAAAACATTTTTTTTAACTGCAATCTCTGCTAGTTCCTGCAGTTCTTTTTTTGTATAAGTTAAGCCTGTTGGATTGCTTGGAGAATTCAAAAAAACTGCTTTGGTTTTTTCTGTAACAGAGTTTTCAAATTCTTCCGGAGTGATTTTTAATGAAGAGTTTGAAGTGTAAATCGGTTTTGCTTCTGCCAATAAAACCATTGCCTCATAGCTAACCCAATACGGACAAGGAATTATTACTTCATCTCCTTTATTGCACAAAACCATTACTGCATTGTAAAGAGATTGTTTTGCCCCGTTTGCTATTACTATTTCATCAACTGAATAACTTAAATTGTTATCTTCTTTCAATTTTTGCTGGATTTTTTCTTTTAAGGAAAGTATTCCTGGAACTGCAGTGTAACGGGAAAAATTTTCTTTTACTGCCTGAATTGCAGCTTGTTTAACATTTTCCGGTGCATTAAAATCCGGCTCTCCAGCTGAAAAATTTACTATATTTACTCCTTTTTCTTTTAATTCATTTGCTTTGGCATTAATTGTCAAAGTGGCTGATGGAGTTAATTTCTGGAATTTGTCTGCAATCATTAAAACACCTGAAGAAAAAACTCCTGTGAAAAAACCATTAAAAAATCAACGGTAATAAAAACTCCAAATATTTTTAGAGCCAATATATTTGCATTTAATTATTAAGCCAATTCATTTTGTATTCCTATAACACAACAAATTTGTTTTTCCAAACAATGGCAATCTGATAAATCAAAATGTTTTATAAATAAATCATACTGTTTAATATTTTCTTCTATTTTTCCCTCTTTATCACAATAAGCTATAAGATTTGCCTCTTTTTTTCCGCTGGCTTTATACATTATGTATTCGTTTGTTATTTCCCAGTCTGTTTCTTGAGTCTTAGTGGATTCTCTTTTAACCATGCATAATTCACCAGGTGAAATTAAACCTGATTTGTCTGATATTTCTTTATTGGTTATCTTTTGGCCAGAGTAAAACTCAACTATCATGCTTCCATCGTCGGCAGGAGGTTCACTATTATAACTATTAGCTAGGATAATAACTGCGTTGTTTGTTGGGTTTACATCAGGCCTATTTAGAAAAGCAACAATAACTATCAACAAAAAAACAATTATAAAAAATAGGGCTATTGAACCAAACAATGTCAAAATTGTTCTAAAAAAACTAAAGTTGTGAGCTTCTTTTAATGTCAAAACTACAAGAATAAAAAAATAAATTAAGAGGACTAATAAAAAGATAAAAATCATAATAAGTAAGGGGATTAATGGGCCCAAAACATATCCTAAATAAGGTACAATAAACAAAGCAATTGTGACCATTGCCAGTAATGCAAGCGGGATAAATATTATCCCCCAAGGGACAATAAATAAAGATGTTAAATAAAATTGTTCTACAAAATTACCTTTGCCTTTCAATCTTCTTGCTATAAAAAATAATACTCCTTGAATTAGAAATATTAAAAAAAACCCTATAATTAGGAAAAGGACTATAGTTTCTATGCTTTTAAAAAGATCTGTTCTCAAAAGAACCATTTCAATAGGGAACATATTAGAAGACAATTGAGGGTTAGTAAATCTCACTAAAAAACCAACAACTGAAGAATATAAGTGAGAAAAACCCAGATTTACTCCCAAAAAACCAAAAAATATTGCGTAATTTATCAAAGCTTTTTTCATTGAAGCTTTGGGTTTTTCTTTAGCAAAAGTGCTTCTTGGTTTGATTAATACAAAAAGCCAATTCAATAGAAATTCTTTAACCATTTCAAGACTTTAAGTCGTCTTTTCTAGTTAAACTTTTTGTTTTCATTAAAATCAACGGCAGTGAGCCCTGAAAACTATTTAAAAAGAACTAGACTTTAAGTTTTAATAGCACAAATCAATAGGATAGCTCAGCCAAAAGCGATTCCTGAAAAGGTTCAGAGGGATTTATCCCTCGTTTTTGATAAACCTTTTCCTAAAAGGTTTAGTGTTGAGGTGAAACAATGGCGGAAAAAAAAGTTAAAACTAGTTCTGAAAATACAGAAACAGAAAAAAAAGAAGTTTTTGAATCTAAAGATGCAAAAATTACATCAGAAAAAAAAGAAAAAACAAGTTCTGATTCTGAAGATGCAAAAATAATTAAACCGGAAAAGAAAATAAAAACCATTTCAGATTTGCCCGGAGTTGGAACAACTTCAGCAGAAAAACTGATTGGAGCAGGATACAAAACAATGGAAAACATTGCAGTTGCATCCCCTGCAGAATTGATGGAAGCTGCAGGATTAGGAGAAATTACCGCAACAAAAGCAATTACTGCTGCAAGAGAATCACTGGAAATGGGTTATGAAACAGCAGACAAGATTCAGGAAAGAAGAAAAACAATTGGAAGGGTTACAACAGGCTCAAAAGAATTAGATGAATTAGTTGGAGGGGGATTAGAAACACAAAGCATTACCGAGATTTATGGTAAATTTGCAAGCGGAAAATGTGTTTCAAAAGACACTAAAATTATGTATTTTAATCCTGATAAAGCACATTTGCGTTCAATAGAAGAATTATATGAAAATTATTCTGTAAATGAACAGTCATTTGACGGAGGTTTTTTAGCAGAAATAAAAAAACCTGTGCAGGTAATGGGAATAGACAAATTTGGAAAAGCAAAGAAAGCAAATGCATCAAATTTGTTTAAAGAATACTGTAGAACACTAAAATTAGTTGAAACAGAAAGAGGAGCTAAAATAAAATTAACTGAAAGACATCCACTACTGACTTTAAATGAAAAAGGAATTCAATGGAAATCTATGGGCTTACTAAAAGAAGGAGATTTTGTTGGAGTTCCAAAAAAAATTGAATTTAACGGAAAAGAAATGCCAATAGAAGACGCATACTTTTTGGGTTTATATGCAGCTGAAGGCTGTGCAAATCCTTGCAGTATAACAATATTTGAAAAAAAAGCTCAAAACTGGCTGATAAACTACATAGAAAAAAAATTTGAGTATAAACCTTCATTTAGTGAAAAAAAACAATTAATTATTTTACAGAAACCAACAAAAGAATTCCTAAAAGAATTAGGAAAAACAAAATCCAGAACAAAATTTGTGCCAGAAGAAATCATTACAGGAAAAGAAGAAGCAGTCAAAGCTTTTTTAGCAGGTTATCTTGACGGCGACGGAGAAGTTAATAAAACAGTTGTAACTGGAACAAGGTCAAAAAAATTAAGTGAAGAATTAACTTATTTGTTTGCAAGAATTGGAGTTAATGTAACTTCAAGAATTCAGACAATAAAAACAGAGCCATTCTATAAAAATTATGTTACAGAACCAAAAGCAAAAATTAAAATAGAAAAATTAATGAAAGAATACAGTTTATTAAAAAAAGACAATATCTTGACAAGCAACAAAAATATTTCAATCAAATACGGAATTCCTTTAGAAGCAATTAAGCCTTTGTACACCAGAATTTACACTAAATTAACTGGTTCCAGAAGAAGGTTTAACAAATGGAATAAAAAAGAAATAACAGAAAGTGAACACAGAACATTGTTTAGAAATTTCTTTGCAAGAGAAGAACCGGTAATGGACAGGGTTACAGACAGAACCATAAAACAAATGCTACGCTTCTTCTCAGTAAGAATAAAAGAAATCAAAGAAACAAGAAAATTGCTGGATGAACCAACAGAAAATAATGTTTTCAAAGCACTTGCAGTCCTTCCATTCTCAACGGTTCAGATAAGAGAAGAAATGAATTTGAAAAAAGGAACTTTTCAGAATTACATTACAAGAAAAATGAATAAACAAAAAGTGATTGAAATAAATGAAACACTAACAAAAATGACTAATGAATTGCTGGAAGACAAGGAAATTAAAAAAGATTTAGGAAAACTAAAATTAATTCTTGAATCACAAGTCAAATGGGAAAAAATCTCTTCAATAAAAACAATTGAATACAATGACTGGGTTTATGATTTAGTTGTGCCAGAAATTCACAGCTTTATTGGAGGAAACAAACCGGTATTTCTGCATAACACCCAATGGTGTTTTCAGTTGTGCGTTACAACACAACTTCCAAAAGAAAAAGGAGGATTAGAAGGAAATGTATTATACATTGACTCAGAAAATTCCTTTAGGCCTGAAAGAATTATAAGCATTGCAAAACACCTTAAATTAGATCCAGATAAAGTCCTAAAAAATATTTTTATTGCAAGAGCATTTAACTCAGATCATCAAATGGTTTTAGCAGAAAAAGCCGAAGAAATGATAAAAGAAAAAAACATTAAATTAGTTATAGTTGATTCCTTAACTTCCCAATTCAGAGCAGAATTCATTGGAAGAGGCACTTTATCTGGAAGGCAGCAAAAATTAAACAAACATATGCATGTTTTAATGAAGCTGGCAGAAATGAATAATATAGTTGTATTAGTTACAAACCAAGTTATGGCAAGACCAGATATATTATTTGGGGATCCTACTGCCCCAATCGGGGGAAATATTGTTGCCCACGCTTGTCTTGATCCAAATACCTTGATTCAAACAGGCAATGGACAGATCACTAAAATAAAAGAGTTCAAAGATAACAGTGTTTGTTCAACTGACTTAAAAGAATTAAAAGGAAAAGTTTCAGCAGTTACATTTAAATCAAAAAGGGAAGACATAAAAGAAAGTTATTTGATTGATACAGGATATCAGATAAATGCTTCATCAAATCATAGATTCTTTAAATTAGAGGGGTTTGAAATCAAGGAAGTGAAAGCAAAAGATATCTCAAAAAATGACTATCTGTTACAAGCAGGAAAAATAGAAGTTAAAGATAATGAACAGGAAATCCCAAAAATGCAATTAAAAGAATTTTTGATTGTCAACAAAAAAGGCGCTGAACTAATAAAAAACACTATTAAAAATATGGGTTTTACTAGAGAGCAGTTCTGTGAAGAAATGCCTTTTGATAAAAGATCATTAAGAAGATCATTGAATGAAAGCAAGCCAATTTCAATGGAAAACATAAACAGTATTTTTGGTTTTGGATTTGATGAAGGGATTGCGGAAGAAATAATTGAAGAAACACAACCTGCTTTAAATTACAGGCACAGACCATTAACTGTTCCAGAAACATTCTCTAAAGAACTTTCACAAACAACTGGTTATTTTTTAGGTGACGGAAATCTTGACCAAAGAAGTTTAAGGTTTAGAGACGAAAGAATAGAAATTTTGGAAACCTATGGAGAACTGTTCAAAGACATCTTTAGTATAGAAGGAAAATATTCAAAAATCAAAGACAAAAATTGCTGGCAGTTAAGCGTGAACAGTAAAGAAATAAGAGAACTGTTTTCCTATATTAAAAGAAACTACATTGCCCTAATAACGCAGTCGCCAAAACCTGTTGTTAAAGCATTTATTAAAGGATTTGTGGATGCAGAAGGACACATTGACAAAAACATCAGAAGGATCAGCATTGGGCAAAAAGATAAAGAAATACTGCAAATAATTCAAATGCTGTTACTAAGGTTTGGAATAAAATCCAGAATACTAAAATATGGAACAAAACAATTTCAGTCCCTAGAAATATTTAGTGAAGATGTTGTAAAGTATGGCAAAGAAATCGGTGTCAGTGCTCCGGATAAAAGAAAAAAACTAGATAAATGGGTAAAAGAATTCAATGCAAATAAAGCGAAAGTTATTGTACCTATTAAAAGAAAAGTTATTTGGGGCTTTCTGAAAGAAATAGTTAAATACCCAAGCAGAGTAATTCAATCCAGAAACTCCAAGTATATTACTTTGAAAGAACTAAATGAAATTCTTGAAAAAACAAAAGAGAAGGAAATTGCTTTAAAGCACAAAGAAAAAATAAAGTTGCTGGAAGCTATTCAAAACAGAGAAATTTCTTTTGGAAAAGTTACAAGCATTAAAAAGCAAAAGAACAACTTGCCTTTGTATGACATAAGCGTTCCAGAAACAGAAAACTATATTGCAAACGGTTTTTTAGTGCACAACAGCAAAACGAGATTGTACCTAAGAAAAGCAAAAGGAGAAAAAAGAGTTGCAAAGCTTGTAGATTCACCTTCTTTACCTGACGGAGAAGCCGTTTACAAAGTAACAGAAAATGGAATAGAAGACTAACTACCCTTTCTTTTCTTCGCAAGAAAAGAAAGTGTAAGTTGCCCAAAGAAAAGAAACCGTTTATCTGGTTTCTTCTCACAATATTTTTTTTACTATTCCTCTTGAAGCATCAACTTCAACTAAATCGTTGTCTTTGAATACATTAGTTGCAATTTTTGTTCCAATTACACAAGGGGTTCTCATTTCTCTTGCAACAATTGCCGCATGAGAAGTTACTCCTCCTTGGTCTGTAACTATTGCAGAAGCTTTTTTCATTGCAGGAACAATATCAGGGTTTGTTGCAATTGCAACTAAAACATCTCCTTTTTTCATTTTTTTCATTTCATGCTGAGAATTTATTATTTTCACTTTTCCTTTTGCTTTTCCAGAAGCCCCGCACTGGCCTTTTAATTCATTTAATTTCTGAAGCTTTATTTGCTTTACTTTTTCAGCCATCTTTTTTGCTTTTTCTCCAGTAAAAAATTTGTCTTTTCCTTTTGAAGTAAAATAAAGACAAAATTTGCTTCTCTCTAGCAATTCTTTTTCAAAAGATTTTCCTTTAACTAAAGCAGGATAAACTTCTTGCGGAAGAAAAAAATGAACTGATTTTAATGGAAGAGAAAGTCTTTTTGCTATTTCTTTCTGCACTGGAGTGAACAAATAATAGTTTTTAATCTGAACATTTCTTCTGTAAAGTTTTGAAAGCATATAATCTGCCCATAAATCAAATAGTTGTCTGTGTAATTTGTCTACTTTAAGTTTTTTCTCTAAAACAGTTTTTTGTTTTCTTATTTTCTGGAAATGCTTTTTTTCTTCCAATAAAAACTGTTTTGGGGATTTCTTTTTCCTTAAAATTTTTTTTATTTCTGAAATATAATATTCAACAGAATAAACCCCATGCAAGCCTAACCACATGAATTTTAAGTGATGGTATTTTTTCCAATGAAATAAAACTTTCTTTTTGATTTTTGAAGGAAGCAGTTCTTTGATTTTGCTTGCAGGGTTTTTAAACAGCTTTTTTGTTTTTGAATTTTTTTCTATTTCTGCTGCAATTTTGTAAAGGCTTTCTTCTTCCTGGTTTATAATGCTTTTTTTGGAAGGGGTTGTGAGTAAAATTAAATAGTCATTTCTTTTTTCTTCTGGAACTCCAATATCTTTTAAGTATTTTAAGAGTAATTCTGTAAAATTTGCGTGAAACATATCAATTGCGTTTGGAAGCCAGCCATATTCATATAATTCAGTGTGGATTTTATCGTGATGAGAATAAATTTCTGCTAATTGTTTGTTTGAAATTTTGCTTAAATCTTTAGTGAAATTTTTTTCTGCGTTTTTTTCTAATCTGTCAGAAAGTTCAATTATTTTGTTGTTAATTTTTTTTCCAAAATCAGGTTTTTTTACAATTAAATCCAAAACATGCTGACCAAAATTATTGCTGTCTTTGTTTCGGAAATGAAAAGACATGGCATGGCCTTTATGGATTAAAACTACTGCGCCGTAATTTATTCCAACAGAGTTTTCCATTTCATTTGAGAAAGAAGAAGCCCATAACTGGGAGAAATCAAAAGTAAGGTTAGGGATATCTTCTCCCATAATCCACTTGTCTTTAGTAAATACGTCTGTTTTTGAAACCATAAACATATATGTTCTACATAATTATTATTGCTTTTACCGGTCTATAGCGGGGTTCTGCATTAAGTTTTCCATTATAAATGGAATCATTTTTGCTTCTGCTCTTCTCAAATGCTCTTGAAAAGTTGAAGGAGAAAGTTTTGCTTTTTTTGACATTTTTTCTATATTTGTTTTTTTTGGGTAATCGTAAAAGCCGTGAGTATAGGCTATATTGAAAATCTCTTTTTGTTTTTTACTTAACGGAGGAGCAATATGTGGAATAAATAAATCTGAAACCTTTTCTTGTTTTAGTGATTCTAATTCAAATGTTTTGCAGTTTGGTTTCATTTTATTCATTACTTTTGAAAGGTTTTCTTTTTTCCATGAACCAATGGTAAAATGTTGTATCCCATCTGGGCCGATAACTGTCGGCTTTAGGAACATTATGTTGGGAGTAATCCATTGCTGTAAATGAGTATTTTTTAACGGAGCCCAGAAACTGTAAATTAATAAATCTCCGCATAAATCATATTCTATTATTCTTGGATTTTTTATTGTGTCCTTAAAGTATTCTTTTTTGTTTTCTTCTTTCCCCAGAATAAGGTGTGCTGCACTGATGTAGATTTTGTTTTTTTCTTTGTAAGAGTTTAAAGGAAAAACAAGCATTGTTACGTTATGCTTTGTAGTTAAAGGGCTTGTAAGAGAGCCTTTATGTGTTACTGTAAATTTTGCTACCCACATAAACTAATAGAACGATTTTAGAAAATTTAAATTTAACTGAAAATCAGCTTGCCTGTGCGACTTGTTTTGCTGCTTCTCTTTTCTGGGATTTGCTTTTGATTTTTTTCAAACGAAAGAGGTCGTCTCTTTCCATTTCTTCTAAGCGCATTCGAATAAATGATGCATCTGATTTCATTTTTGGAATAACTTTGAATTCTAATGCATTAACTCTTCTTTTAGTTTTATCAATTTCTGTTAAAAGTTTTCTTAGAGTGTTTTCGATTTCTGTTGCAACAATAATGTTTTTTAATAATTCTTCATAGCTTTCTGCTGCATCATCAATATAAGAAGAAGTTCCAATCAAACCATAGCCTCTTTCTCCAAAAGATTTTGTAGCATATTCTGATTTCACTGAAGGCACCACAACACCCATAACATTACGGGTGGTCACATCAATTTCTGCTTTGTGTTTTAATGCAAGAGAAGCAGATTTAACTGAAATAGTTCCTTCAACTGCTCTTGCTAAAGTAATATCTTCAACTGCTTTAGTGTATTTTTCTGTCATAGCAGATTTAGATTTTTTTGCTTCCTCAAGCACAGTGAAAAATTCCTGAATCAGGCCGTCTCTTTTTCTTTTAAGAAGTGCATGGCCTGAAGTTGCTAATTTGATTCCTTTATTGAGTTTTATCAGTTCTGAACGTGTAGGTTTAATTTCAGGCAATTAAATCACTTTTTCTTTTTCTTATTTTTCTTTGAATTTTTTTTCTTGTTTGAAGGTTTAGAATTTTTTTTATCTAAATTTTTATTATTTGTTTGGATTGGTTCTGGTTTCTTTGATTCTTCTTTCTTTACCTCTTTTGTTTCAACAGGTTTTTCTTTTGGCCGCTTGTTTTTGTCTAAGTATTTTTCGATTAATTCATCATCGATTCTTGTGAGTTCAGATGTTGGTAAAGCAGACAATAAATCCCAGCCTAAGTTTAGAGTGTCAAAAATTGTCCTGTCTTCATATTTTCCTTGAGTAATAAATTGCTCTTCAAATTGTTCTGCAAACTTCAAAAAACCTCTGTCTCTTTCACTTAAAGCTTCTTCTCCAACAATTGCAACTAATCCACGCAAAGAACGTCCTTCAGCATAGCCTGCATATAATTGATTTGAAACAGCTTTATGGTCATCTCTTGTATTCTTTTTGCCAATTCCTGCATTCATTAATCTTGAAAGGCAGGGAAGAACATCAATTGGGGGGTAAATTCCTTTCATATGCAAATCTCTTCCTAAAACAATCTGTCCTTCAGTAATATAGCCTGTTAAATCAGGTATTGGATGGGTTATATCATCTCCAGGCATTGTTAAGATTGGAATTTGGGTTACAGAACCTTTTTTTCCTTTAATTAATCCTGCTCTTTCATAAATTGAAGCAAGGTCTGTATTATGCAATAAGACATTCCCGCATGCATCAACAAAATTTTGAGTTTCTTCAACGCTAAGATCATAGACAAATTCTTCTGTTGGTTCCACAAATTCAATTTTTTTTATTTCTGCTGCAAGAACATCATTTACAAATTCATGTTTTCCTTTGAGGTAAGTTGAAAGATAAACCTTCCAAGCGTCTCTGCCTTTCCACTTGTATAAAGTTGGAACTCTTTCTGGATACAATTTTCTTGAAAGCAGCATCAGTCCGTCTCTTAATTTAGGGCTTATTGTAACCATATCATACTGTATTATGTTATAACGAGAATCTGTTGCTTTGCCATCGCCTAAATAATATGAATCAAAAAAGGCTTGTTGAACTTCTGGTTCTGCAGAAAATACTTGTGATGGAATTCCTTTAGCATAAGAACTATGGCCACAATCAAGATCATTTACAAATGCATCATAGTATTTTTTCCCTCCAATAGAAGTTCTTATAGTGCCTGAACGCTTATCTGAAACAAAAACTGAGGGTTTGTGGGCAAACTCTTTTTCATAACAACCTACCATATCGTCAATCATTTCTTGCGAATTGTTGTCAATTCTTACATAATGACACCAGCAATTTTTCACTTTGTCTAAATATTTTATTGCATGGCCTTCTGCAACATAATAGCCAGCAAGCCTTGCTAATTCTACACTTAATTTATTGTTAGTGCTTGTTGCTGTTGCAGGAAGATTGTGAGCGTGTGCAAGCAAATCACCAACAGAAAGATTTTCTGCAATAACTGGAACTATTTCCTTGTTTTCATTTATTGTAAAAACACTGTGGTTTGGAGTAACAATTGTTTCTCCTGTTTGGGTTGTAAGCTTACACATTTTTCCCTTGTATTTGTGTCTTATTACTTGTTTTATCGGCCTGAATACTGATGTTCCGTCTTTAAGAGAGCTTAATGCTTTCCATTCACTAATGTTAATTCTTTCCTCATATTCATCTTTGCTTTTGACCGCTTGGTTTTTTTCACTCGTTTTTTTGAAAAACTCGTTTATGGGCAAAATTTTTATTTCCCCTTCGGGGTTTTGAACAACAATATTTCTGCTTCCGTCTACGCTGTACATATAACCTGGATAACCTCTTCTTCCTGGAACTTCTTCTCTTGCTGCGCCGATTTCTCTTAAAGCTTCACAATAGTTTGTCATATCTGTTAAAATTACTAGTACGTGCATATCATGAGTGTAAGCTAAATATTCTGCTGCAGTTAAAGCCATCCTTGGAGCAATCAATCTTTCAATTGCAGGGTCATTTGCTAAATTCAAAAACATTATTGTTCTTTCTAATGCGCCTGTTTGTTCAAAGTCGCGCTGGAATTGCTGGGCTTCTTCGTTTGTGATTCCCATTGCAGCAAAAACAACTGCAAAGTTTCCTTCAACTTTTGCCTGTCTTGCGATTTGCAATGCAATGTCATTATGAGGCAAACCTGAACCAGAAAAAATTGGCAATTTTTGTCCTTTTACCAGAGTGTTCATTCCATCAATAGTTGATAAACCTGTCTGGACAAAATCTTTTGGAGAGCTTCTTGCATAAGGGTTTATTGCAGAACCAATAATATCTAATTCTTTATCTGGAATTATTCTTGGACCATTGTCAATTGGTTCTCCTAAACCAGAAAGAACTCTTCCAAGCAAATCTTTAGAGACTTTTAGTTTTATTGTATCTCCGGTGAATTTTACTATAGAGCCTCTGTCTATTGCAGAGGTTCCTTCAAAAACCTGAACAACAACCACATCATCTGAAGTGTCTAATACTTGGCCGTTTTTTATTGTGCCGTCCCCTAATTTTATTTTAACTAATTCCCCATATCCAATTGGGCCTGTTTTTTTTACAAAAATTAATGGTCCTGCGATTTTTTCAATTGTTTTATATTCTTTCATTTTTTACACCTCATGCGCGTGCTTAAACGGCGCAACGTTTATTTGTTTATATTTTTGAATTCCTCTTTTACTTCACCCATTATTTTATTCATTTCTTTTTCAAAGTTTTCTTCTTTTACTAAACAGATTTTTGTCAATCTTGCTTTTGATTTCATTTTAATTATGTTTTCTATTGGAGCACCGACTTCAATTGCTGTTTGTGCCTGTTCAGAAAAAGAAATAATTCCTTTTAAAATTCCATATTGTTTTTTCATACTGCAGTAAGCATCAACTTCATGGAATGCGTTTTGCTGCAAAAATCCTTCTCGAATCAGTCTTGCAACTTCCATTGTTAATTGTTCTTTTTCAGGCAAAGCATCTGAACCAATTAACTGAACAATTTCCTGCAAAGAAGATTCTTTCTGCAAAATTTTCATTACTTGAGTTCTGATTTTAACCCAGTCTTTTGCAACATTTTCTACAAACCAGTTTTCTAATAATGTAGAGTAAAGGCTATAACTGTCAAGCCAGTTGATTGAAGGAAAGTGCCTTCTTTGAGCAAGCTTTGCATCTAAAGCCCAAAACACTTTAGTGATCTTTAATGTGTTTTGTGTTACTGGTTCAGAAAAGTCTCCTCCTGGTGGTGAGACAGCTCCGATTGCTGTAACTGAACCTGTTTCTTTTCTTGAACCTAAAACATTTATTCTTCCGGCTCTTTCATAAAATTCTGAAAGTCTTGCTGCTAAATATGCAGGATATCCTTCTTCTCCTGGCATTTCTTCTAATCTAGAAGAAATTTCTCTCATTGCTTCAGCCCAACGAGAAGTAGAATCTGCCATTAAGCTTACATCAAATCCTTGGTCTCTAAAATATTCTGCCATAGTCATTCCAGTGTAAACTGAAGCTTCTCTTGCTGCAACAGGCATATTTGAAGTGTTTGCAATTAAGACTGTTCTTTCCATTAACGGCCTGCCGGTTTTTACATCTAATAATTCAGGAAACTCATGCAATACTTCAGTCATTTCATTTCCTCTTTCTCCGCATCCAATGTAAACTACAATTTCTGCGTCACTCCATTTTGCTAACTGCTGTTGGGTTACTGTATTGTGCAATATCATTGGAGAATTTCCTGAAACAAAATTATGGGTTAAAGGAACAGTCAAATCAAAAACAAACTCTTCTGAATTTATTTCTTTTACTTCTAGGACTTCATCACAAAAAACATGTTCTAATGCTTGGGCAAATTCATATAAATGACCTTGAATTCCTAATTGTTTTATTACTTCCTGAAAGGTTGTTGCTGTCTGATTGGCCTGCTTGTAAAAAGCAGTTGTTGAAATACTTGTCTTTTGCAGTTGCCAAGGTTTTGTTTCTTGAAGCATTTCCTTGAATAAAGAAGGAGTCATCGGAACAATGTCTTTGGAAGTGTAATAATATTTTTTGGAGTAATACGAATTAATTTTGTTTGCTTCTTTTGGGGCAATAAAAATTCTAAAATACTTAGTGGAATCTACAAGCTTGTGTTTTGTAGTGTGCAAAATTCCTATTTTTGTCAGCAAGTATGATAAGCCTGACTGCATTTTTTCTGAAGCAGTTGCAATTTCTATATCTGTCTTTGAAACATGGCCATCACAGGCGATGTAAGCTTTTAGGAATTCATTGCAAACATTTTCTGGAGAAGAAAGTAATTGTTTTGGAAGAACTAAGTTTCTTGATTTTTTCTTTAAAGGAAAACCAAAAGAATTCAAAAGTTTTGCCAATGGCACACTTGGAACTGTTATGGCTTCAACTGTTCTTGCATAAATTTCTTTTGAATCTAAATTGAATAGTTTTTTTAACAAAAATTTTGCCCTGTTTCTTAAAACAGGATTTTTGTTGTAGAATTCAATTACTCCTTTTCCTTTAATTGAACCATCAGCCATTAATAAGCCAAGCAATTCAGAGAATTCTTCATTAAAATATTCTGGTATTTTGATTGATTTTGATTGCCTTTCAGTTTTGATTTCAGTGAAGGGGATTTTTTTGTCTGAAAATGCTTCTAGTTTTTTTATAAAATCAAAGGTTGGTTTGTTTTTTCCAGTGTAAAATGCTATAATTGAATCATAGGAAACATTCAATTCTGAAGCTAATTGTTTTTTTGTAATTGCTTTGCTTTTGCATTCCTGCTCTATAATGGATTTCATTTTCTGGATTGCTTTTTCATCTGAAATTCTGCAGTTGAAATTTATTGTTATTTCCTGTAAAGCTGTCTGGAAAGGAATTTTTCTTGGAGAGATTAGATAATCTCCTTCCTGCAAATTCATTGCAAGAGTTTCTTCTATCTCCAGCCTTTGGTTCAATTTGAATAGTTTATGGATCGGAGTTAGTTTAACTGTTTTTCCGCTTCTGGTTTTTATTTCAATTAATTTTTCTGTTTTGCCTCTGTAAAAGTGTGTTGCAAGGGATTCTTTTATTTCCTTTCCATCGAAAGAAAAAACTTCAACTGGTTCTTTTAGTTCAATTATTGTTTCTTCTTCAGTTTCTTGAATCTGGTTTTCTTTGTTGGAAAATTCTTTTTCAAAAGCTTCTTTTATTGGAATGAGTTGGTTGTTTGCTAGAATTGTTGTGTCTGCGCTTATGCATTTTCCGCTTCCAAATGGCCCTGGAATACTTCCTGCTCCTCCTTTTGCTATTGGAAATAAAGAATCAAGAATTCTTTGTCCGGTGATTAAAGGAACAGTTGGCATTAATTTTTCTGCATAAGGTCTTGGTTTTCTTACAGGCCATTCATGCATTAAAGAAAGTTTTTTTCCGTTATCTAAAACTGCAACTATTGCTGTTACAGTAAAAGAACCTGATTTTATTTCTTTTATTTTTCCTGAAATTGTTGGAGGAACCAAAATTTTGTGTGTGATGTTTTTTGTTTCTTGAACTGTTCCAATTACATCTCCTCCAGAAACTTTTTCTCCTTTTTTTACGGTTGGTTTAAAGTTCCATTTCTTTTTTCTGTCTAATCCTGGAACAGAAATTCCTCTTTCAATAAAGTTTCCCATCTGTTCTACTAAAGTTGGAAGAGGCCTTTGGATTCCGTCATAAATTGTTGTTAATAAGCCAGGTCCTAATTCAATTGAAAGCGGAGCACCTGTGTTTTTTACCGGCTCTCCTGGTTTTACTCCAGAAGTGTCTTCATAAACCTGGATTGTTGTTTTGTCTCCATCGATTTGAATTACTTCTCCCATTAATTCTTCTTTTCCTGCTTTAACTAAGTCATACATTTTTGCTTTAAGTCCTTTTGCGGTTACAACAGGACCTGAGATTCTGTATATTTTTGCTATTTCCATAAATCTACACCAACCGTCCTTTTGATTAATTCTCTTAAATCCGTTTCTTTTCCCTTAGAGGAAAGGGTTATCAGAACCGGAGTAATAAGCTTTTCTAACATTCTTTTTGTTTTATGAGAAGTTTTGTCTAATTCTTCTTGTTCAACCACTATAACACCAATTTGTTCTTTTTCTATAGCGCTGTTTATTTGTAAATCAAAATCATTTTTTACCGGGAAAATGTTTCTGACTCCGGCTAAACGAAAACCTGTTACAAAATCATCTGAACCTATTATTGCTATTTCCATCAAAACACCAGTTGTTTTTCAATTAACTCCTGAGGCAATCCAGAGTGTTTGCCTCTTGCAATAATTCTTAAATTGTCTATTTCGTTTTCTTTTGCAACAAAATATCCTATTACAGGAGAAGTGTTTCTTTTGAATTCATGCACCATTTTTTTTCCTTTAACTGCAATGTCTTTTCTGAATTCAATTCTGTCTTTTTTCAAATCTTCTACAACAACTTTTTTTCCTCTTTTTGTTATAGGAAGAATTCTTTTCATTTCAATTTTTGTTTCTTTTGCGCGGGCTTCATTTAATGCATCCAGATAAAGTGCTTTTTGTTTTATCAGTTTCTGGACTTTTCCTTCAGTTGATTCAATTAGTTCTCTGTAATATTTTAGGTCAAGTTCGTCTTCTAATTCAGATAAATTTTCTGAATGCAGTTTTAGTGTTTCATAAAATTCTGTTTTTTTGAATAATTCGATTGCTTCTTTAACTGAAGAGGATTTTTTTATAACTTCGACAAGAAATTCTTCTGAGAGTTCTCCTGCAGGAATTAAATCCAAAATTATTTCTTCTGTTGTTTCTCCTGATTGTTTTCCCCTTAAAATTGTTTTAATATTCCATACATCGTATTTTTTCAGGAAAAAGTTGATTGTTATTCTGGAATCTTTCAGAGAAAAATTAAGGACTTTTTTGAAACTGTTTGCTAGATTAAGGTTTATTGCATACTCAATTAAATCTGCTCCTTCATAAGTTGTTCCAAGAGAATCAATTTCTTTTTTGTAGTCTGTTTCCTGCAAGTAACGAGCAATCTGGTCTAAACCCATTTTCAAGAGCTTAGGGTATTCAGTTGAATCAATTAATTTTGATTTCATTACCCTGACTCGAGTGTTAGTGTATGCAAAACCAAAACCTTTTTCAGTCATTCCTTAAACACCCTTAAAGAAATTTCACTAATGCATTTTTCTCTTACTTTTTCCAGGATTAAGTCAAAAGTCTGGTCTGAACGGATTGTTTCTTCTTTGTTTTCCAAAACAAAACCGCCAATACAGTCAATATTTGATTTGAATTTCAGCTTTGAAAGTTTTTGGATTGTTTTTTTGTCTGCTGAATTACAGTAAAAATATTCTGCATTTACTTCTTCTTTTCCTTTATGCAAAAGTTTTTTCAGGATTTTTTCTTTTTGTTTTTCAGGAAGTTTTTTCAGATTTTTTTCTGCTTCCTTAAACAAAGAGTCAATCACTTCTTTTTTTGCATTTAGCTTTTGTTTTTTTAAGAACAGTTTCAAAGAAGCAATTTCTGTTCTCTGCATTGAAGAAACTATTTCCCCTGTTTTTTTGACTGTTTTTTCTCTGGAGATATCTACTTTTTCCTGCGTCTTCTGTATTATTGAGTTTGCTTCTTTTTTTCCTTCCTGGATTATTGTGTTTGCTTTTTTTCCTGCTTCTAGATTTATTTCTTTAATTACATTTTCTAAAGACATTTAAAAAACCTTAAAGATCATCCTGTTACAGGTATTTTGTCAGCTAAACCCAGAATCATAATTGCAACAACCAATCCAAAGATAACGATTGTTTCTGGAATTACTGTAAGAATTAATCCTTTTCCGAATAATTCTTCTTTTTCTGCCATTGCACCTACTGCTGCTGTTCCGATTTCTTTTTCTGCGATTGCTGCAGCATAAGCACTTCCGGCTAAAGCAATTCCTGCTCCGATTGCAATCAATCCTAATTCTAATTCAACCATATTCTTTTCCTCCTTTTAAATTAAGCATTATTTTTTTCAGTTCCAAATGGAATGAATCTTTTTCCTCCGCCTTTATAGAATTTACCAAAAAATTCCACATAATGAAGCCTTAAGGAATGTAAAAACGGCCCTAACAAGCCTAATAAAATATTAACAAAATGCCCTAAAAGCAGAATTAAAACTGCTGCTCCAATCATTATTCCTCCTTGCTGAAAAAAGTCTGTTGCAAAAGCATTAATTATTAATGCTAACTGCACTGAAGCAAGGCCTACTGCAAAAAGCCTTGCATAAGATAAAGTGTTGCTTAAAAGTGAAGGTAATTCAACTAAACCCTGCACACCTTCTCCTTTAAAGAGCATTACAATTCCTGCAAGAATTAATATTCCCCCTAAAATGTTTCCAAAAGAAGTCATTGATAAAAGCATTTCAGAAATAACCAACAACCCTCCTGCTTCAATTACAAGCCAGCTTCCTTTTTCAAAAACTGCTTCTTTGAAGTCATGCTGAATCATTACATTATAAAATCCTACCAAAAAACCTAAAGTAATGTGGATTAAGCCAACAACAATTGAAATTAAAAGCATTAAATCCAAATCATGCACCCTGTTCAAAATCGGATGCTCTACAAATTCAAATCCAAAAGCTTCCCCAAAAATAAAGCCAAAAAGAATTGTTGCAAGAGAAGCAACAATCAAAGAATTGATTAAAAGTTTTGCTTCTCCTTTGATTTTTTTTCTCAAAACAAGGAATGCAATCAAGGTTACTATTCCATAACCTACGTCTCCCAACATAAAACCAAAAAACAAAGGAAATGTAATGAATACAAGAAATGTCGGGTCTATTTCAGCATATTTTGGCAAAGAGTAAAGGTTCATAAAAAATTCAAAGGGTTTTACCATTGAAGGGTTTTCTAATGCAGTTGGGGCTCCTTTTTCTTCAAATGTTTCAATAAAAATTTTGTCTTCAGTTAATTTATTCAGTTTTTCCTGCATTTCTTTTGCTTCTTTTTTCGGAATCCATCCTTCAATAATAAACGCGTTTTCTGTTACAGCAAACTTTAACGGAGCTTCCAGTTTTTCTGTTTCTTTTTCTAAATTGAATTCATAGTCAATCAAAAACTGACCTTCTTTTTCCTTTAAAGAATCTAGTTTTGAGTTCAAAGAAGAGAGTTGTTTTTCGATTGAAAATAATTCTGAATCAAGTTCTTTCAGATTTGTTTCTTCTTCAAAATGCAGTTCAGAAAAACCATATTCTGAAATTAAGGATTGAATTTTTTCTTTTTGTTCCGTCGGGACAAATAATGCAATAACATTTTTTCCTTCAAAATTTGAAGAAAATAATTCAAAGTCTTTTGTTGTTTCAGAAATCTTTTGTTCTGGAATTTGTTTTTTTACTGTTCCTTTGAATACAGTTAAGGATTCATAACCAGAAAAATATTCTGGAGATAATTGAAGAGAAGTTATTGGTTCAATTGAGCCTTTTTTTGCTTCAAGCTCTTTTTTTCTTTCATTCAAAGAAGAAATTTCCGCTGTTAGAGAATGATAAGAAGAAAAAATCTGGCTGAATCTCTGTTCACATACTTTCAAATCCTTTATTATTCTTGGATTTAAATTTAATTTAAAACGCGAAATCATTGCGCGGAGTTTTATCAGTTTTTCTGATATTTCTTCTGCTTCAGAAAAAGAGTTTCCTGTTTCAAATTCTTCTCCTCTGTAGTCAATTAAATGAATTAATTTCATTGCATGCAGTTCATTAATCAGTTTTTTGAGCGAGTGTTTTGGGCCAGAGAGTCTGGTTTTTACCATTTTCTTTGTTCGAATCATAAAATAACCCAGGCGCTAAGAAAAAACTTCTTCTGAAAATTTTTTTACTGCAAAATTTGCCTCTGATTTCAGCTTTTTTTCTGCATTTTTTTTGATTGCCGCAGTTTCTTTTTCTGCTTCCTGAAGCAGTTTTTCTTTTTGTTTGTTTATTTTTTCTTTTGTTTTTTTTATTTCTGCTTCCCTGTATTGGTTGTCTTTGGAATCTGCTTCAGAAATCAGGGAAATAGCCTTTGTTTTTGCTTCTTCCATTATATTTAATTTCTTTTTTTCGGCTTGTTCAAGCTGTTTTTTTGCATTTTCTTCTGCTTTTTTTATTCTAGAGAGAGTTTCATCTTTAGACAATTTATTCACCTTTTAATCCTTAAAGAAGGGGATAGGCTCTATAGAAAAATTAATTTAAGGAAAGATTTAAATGCCTTTTTCCTGCATAAAAGCCATTAAATATAAAAGAAAGTCAGTCCATATAGTTTAAGGAACCAAGAGTTTTTGAGGTGTAAAAATGGCAGTAAAAATTGTTCACGAAGTTGAAAAATGTATTGGTTGCGGAGCCTGTGCAGCAGTTTGTCCTGATAACTGGGAAATGAAAGGCGACAAGTCCAGCCCAAAAAACACTGATTTAACAGAAGTTGGATGCAATAAAGAAGCAGAATCAAGCTGTCCGGTTAACTGCATTCACATAAACAAAGAATAATTCTTTTCTATTTCTTTTTCTTTAAATTTAACTAAAATAAATGCTGATGTGATGAGAATTTCTTTCCTTTAAAATTGACTAAAATAAAAGCTAATAAAATAAAAAACAGTGACGAAATTAAAGTCAAATAAAACATAAAATTCAGTTCATCCAAAGGAATAGGCGGATGTGTGCCTAAAAAGTAATCAGAGAAATCATTTGCCAAAAAGAAAAGCAAAGTCGGAAGCAAATAATAGAATTTGAATTTTATTTTTTTTACTAAAAGAAAAGATTCTGCAAAAAGGAAAATATGTGCAATTAATAACACTGCATACATAAAAGTTTTTTCCGGAGTGAAATAAAAATCATTGAAAAAGGTTAGAACAAAAACTGTCCAAAAACCGTATTTTAGTGCTCCAACTAAAGAGAAAAAAAACAAAAGAGAAGATTCTTTTTTTAAAAGAATTAAAAGAAAAGTCAGAGACATGAATAAAGAAAACAAAGGGCAGTCTGGAACAAAAATCCACAAATGCAACGGAGTTGACAAAAGCCTTGCTCCATAATAAAAAATGAATCCATACAAGGCTCCGATGAAATTTGCTAAAATCAGAAAGTACAAGAGTTTTTTGTTTGAAAAGATTTTTTCTGAAACAGAATTTAAAAATTCGTTGAGCATATAGAGTTTTGATTTTATGTTATTAAAAAACATTTGAAGTTTTTCTTTGCTTAAAAGATTGTTATCTTCTATAGTTTTGCCTGCGAGGCTTTTTTGGAGGGTTTTTGCGGGAATAGGTTCCTCTTCCAGGAGTTCCTCTAGACTTTCCTTTAGATGTTTCGTGTCTTTTTTTTTCCTTCCTAGTATTACCTATCCCATATGATCCAAATGCTAATGCACTTGCGATTGCAACGGTTCCTGGATTAAAAGCATGTCCTCCTACTTGTCGAATCTTTTTTCTCAACTCTCTGTTAAATTCTCTTTTATTAGCATCTCTTTTAAATTGAGGTTGATTTCTGTTATTAATTTCCACCCATGCTGAAGAAAATTTACCCCATTTTATAGCCTCATCTGTTGAAACTTTTAATGTTGTAATCCCTGCATTAGCTAAAACCCAAACGCCTATTATTCTCAATAATTCTTTGGTTAACTTTTTCATAAGAATCTCCTCAATACTATTTATTAGGTTTTTTACCTTTTTAAACCTTTTTTTTTAATAATTCATAGTGGGCTAGGCTGGAGAGTCAGCAGTTCTCTGTTACCTGAAATCTGCTTTAGCAGGAGTCGAAGCTTTGGGGAAGGGTTTAATCCAAAGAATAGAATCCTTGTTTGTTTCTATGAACTTCTGTCCCCTAAGATTAAGTTTTAAAACCAACCCGCCAGATCTGGAAGGAAGCAACGGAAATTTTACTGCTTAATGCTTTTGGGATCAACGGAAGGGAGAGCAATTAAGGGCTAATTCTGTTTTTTGTTTTAACTCGACTTTAAAGCATGCCCACACTCTTTATTTGCTGATTCTGCGTGTTTTTAGCACTTTTTTATAAGAAAAAGAAAGGAATTCTAAAAGCAAAAGAATTTAAATAAGAAATACTAAATCCTTACAATAAATTGTTTTATTAAACAACCTTTTTTGAAAAAAGGTTGAACAAAAAGGTTTTTCGTTTTGCGAAAAACAAGCTCAACTTTAGGTTGTGCTTTTGTTTAACCTTTGAAAAGGTTAAAGGAGGAAGAAAAATGGAATTAGAAAAAATCGGAGAATGGGCATTTGTAATAGGTGTAATAATTGCATTCTTGCTTGGTGTTTTCAGCGAATACATTCCAACAGACTTTATTGGATGGGCGCCTCTTGTTTTGGTAATCTTAGGAATTCTAGTTGGATTGCTAAACATTAAAGACAAAGAGACAACTCCTTTCTTGATTGCATCAATTGCATTGCTTGCAACAGGAGCTATTGGAACATTTTCAGCGATAGACAAGGCAATTCCTTTATTAGGAACAATTTTGTCAAGCATCTTTGAATACATTGCAGTCTTTGTTGCTCCAGCAGCAGTAATAGTTGCATTAGTTGCAATCAAAAACCTTGCAATGAAATCATAAAAAAAGCGTTTAAACGCTTTTTTTCTTTTTCTTTTTTTTTTATAAAAAAATAAGTATTTAAAGAACAAAATGCTTTTTATTAAAGAAAAGTTTTTTGGTACAGCTTTTTTCCAAAAAGGTGTGTTTAATGGCAGAAAAGAAAATTGAAATCAAAGAAGATCTAGGAATAAAAGAAGAACCAAAAAAACCAGAAAAAACTTCACAAAAAAAAGAAATTCAAGAATTAAAAACAGAAGAAAAAACAGCAGAACCAAAATTAGATGAAAGCAGATTCAAAAAATTAAAGAGAGTGCCTTCAGGGATTCTTGGTTTTGATGAACTGATTGAAGGCGGGTTTGAAAAAAATTCAACTATTCTTGTTGCAGGAAGCGCTGGAACAGGAAAAACAACTTTTGGACTGCAGTTTTTGTATTATGGGGCAGTAAAATACAATGAACCAGGAATTTTAATCAGCTTTGAAGAAAGCAAGGAATCATACTACAAACACAGTGCAGAATATGGATGGAACTTTGAAGAACTGGAAAAAAAAGGTTTATTCAGAGTTTTAGAATATAAACCTCATCAGGTTGGAAGATTATTAGAACAAGGAGGCGGACCAATAAAAGATGCAATACAGCAAATGAAAGCAAAAAGAATAGTGATTGATTCAATCACTTCATATGGCCTGCTGTTTAAAGATGAATACCAGCAAAGAGAAAGCATTTTGAGGTTTTTTGAATTAATAAAAAAATGGGACTGCACTTCAATTATTGTAAGTGAAATGAGCCCAAAAGAAGCTGAAACAACAAAAGGCTCTGTAGGGTTTTTGGTTGATGCAGTGATTTCATTGTATTATGAAAAAAAAGAAGAAAAAGACGTTAGAGTTCATTCATTGGAGATATTAAAAATGCGCGGCACAAGGCATACAAACAAAGTTTGTGCTTTGAATTTTGAAAAGGAAGGAATAAAAATCTATGCAGACATAGAAATATTTTGAGTTGGTAGAATGCAAAAAGACGAGTTAAAGCAGGGATTAAAAGCTGCTTTTTTTATTTTAAGCGGAGCTATACTGATAAGCTTTGGGCTTGTGACTTTAATTGAAGGAATCCTGGCTCAAACAAGAGCTTATAGTTTGACTGCTTTAGTTTTCTATTTTATTTCAATGTGTTCTTTTGGCGCAACAATTTGGACTTATGTGGAAGCAAAAAGAACTTTGAGCACGCTTTACTGATTTCAAAGAAAAAGTATAATAAAGGCTTTTCATTATTAAATTAGGAGTTAAATGAATAAAGCACAGGCGTCAGTTGAACTGCTTGTAATTCTTGCAGTTTCAATGGTTTTAATTGGAATAATTCTTGTTGTATCAAATGAAGAAATCAACACAGTGAACTTGACTAAAGCAAATTATGATGCACAATATACTGCAGACAAAATTGCAAAAACTGCAGAAGAAGTTTTTTCTGCAGGAACAGGAACAAAAAAACAGATTTTTGTTTCAATCCCTTCAGGAATAGATAAAACAAAAACAGGAATAACAAATAATACTGTAAGGCTTAACATAAATGGAACAGACATTATTTCTGAAGCAAAAGTTGAATTAACTGGAAGTATTCCAACAGAACAAGGCGGGCATTGGATCTGGATTACTGCCTATGAAGGATATGTTTTGGTGGGAGATGTTCAAATTGAAACAGACAAAGGAAGTGTTTATTCGACTATAGCACAGGATGCAACAGCAATAGAAAACATTAAAATAATAAATAATACAAGCGGAAATGCAACAGTAACTGTTACAAGTACTTGGAGTTCTTCAGAGGTTTCTTTGTCTTTAAGTGAGAATTCTTTTGTTGTTGGAACTGGCTCAAGTTATGGGATAAATTTGAATTTTAGTTCTGGTTCAACTGCAGTGGGAAATTATGTTGGGGAACTGGTTTTTGATATTGATACAGTTGACGGAAGCAAAAGAATTGTTGTTCCATTAACTGTAGAAGTTATTATAAGCGGCGGGGGAGAACCTTTAATGATTTTTCCTGATTCTTGGAATCTGACAATAGATGCTGGCACAAGTGATTCAAACACTTTTCAGGTGTGCAATACAACTGATTCAAAACTGACAAACATTGTTTTTACTTCTTCAAGCGGAGATGCAGGAGAATGGGTTGATCCGATTGCATCAATTGATTCTTTAGAAGGAAACACTTGTCAAGAAATTACTGTAACAATTAATGTTCCAATTGGGGGGACAAGTGACACTGGAACAGTTACTGCATCAGACGGAACAAACTCAGATTTTATTTCACTTGATGTAAGCATTGCAGAAATGGCAGACAATTTCTACTTTGACTGGAGTACTGTAACATTTAATATTGCTGGAACAAGATTAAGAAACTGGACAATGGGAAATGCCAGTTCAAGCGCAACAATTGTAATCTCAAGAATTATTGTTTGGGATTGGAATGAATCAGATCAAGATAATGCAACTTTAAGAGGAGTAAGATTTAATGGAAACCCAGAAGAATGGAGTGGAAATGCAGGCGCAGGAGAATGGATGGATAATACAGACTTTAGTATTCCTACTTCAACAAATTATACTTCAGGAAACAGATTAAGATTTAATGCAGTTGTAAATGACGATGGAGAATATTTCAGAATTACATTTGAGTTTTTAGATGGAAGCACTTATACTACTCCAGTTTATTATTCTGCTGGAACTCCAGATTCAGATCCTCCGATTATTGCTTTGGAAAGCCCGGCAAATAGTTATAGTTCAACAAGCTATGATGTCACTTTTGAGTATAATGTAAATGATGCAATCTCTGGAATAGCAAACTGTGAATTATTGATTGATGGAGGAGTAGACCAGACTGATACATCAATTACAGAAGGAGTTACTCAGAGCTTTAGCAAAACATTCAGCTCAAATGGAAGTTATGTTTGGGCTGTAAGATGCACTGACGATTATGTTATTCCAAATACCGGGGCAAGCGAGAGCAGGACAATTAATATTTCAACAAATATTACTGCACCTGTTGTTGCATTAGAATCTCCAATTGACAACTACACTTCAGGAACTTATGATATAGACTTTGAATATAATGTAACTGATGCAGAATCAGGAATTGCTTTCTGTGAACTGATAATTGACGGAGCAGTAGACCAGACAGATAATACAATAGCAGAAGGAGTTACACAGACTTTCAGCAAAACATTTGAAAGCAATGGAAATTACACTTGGGATGTAACTTGCACAGATGACTCTGAAAATTCTAATACAGGCACAAGCGGGGAAAACAGAAGCATTAGAATATTGTCTTTAGAGACAGTAGTAATTGCAGAGCACACTTTCCCTGACACAAGCTGGAGTTCTGGAACTGGATGGCTTGCTCCATGGAATTATTTAGGCGACACTTCAATTACAAACAGAGAAACACCACATAGTTCTCCAAATCATTTAAGGTTAAGAAGAGACACAGGATATGCTGAAAGATCAGTTGATTTAAGCAGTTATCCAAATGCAAGATTAGAGTTTTGGGCTAAAATAAATGGCTTTGAAGTCCTTGACAGAGCTTATGTAAGAGTTTCATCTGACCATACAAACTGGACTACAATTAAAACATTCACTTTTGCTGACTCAGATAACCAATATCATTTCTATTCATTTAATTTAAGCGGCTATAATCCTTCAGGCGAATTCTGGATTGCATTTGATGCAGGAATGAATAACCGCAGAGATTATTTTTACATTGATGATATAAATGTAGTCCAAGGCGGGGCAGTGGTAATACCTTAAAGTGATTTTAAATGAAAGGACAGGTTACAGCAGAATTTGTAATTACACTGGTTATTCTTTTTTCTTTGTTTTCTCTGGTTGTTTTTGTTTCAATCCAGCAGCAGGAAAACATTAATTTTAACTCAGAAAAAATAAAGGCAAAAACTCTGATGCAAAAAGTTGCAATAGGAGTTAATGGAATTTATATTGCAGGAGACGGAAGTGAAACAATAATAACAAAAGAGTTTGATTTTGAATTAGAGTTTGAAGAAAATTATCTAAAAGTAAATTATGCACAAGGGCAGTTTGTTTCTTCAAGTGTTTTGACAAACAACATTGATTTTACTTCAAAAGCAAATGCAAGTACAATAGAAATACGGAATAATCAAGGAGTGATTGAAGTTGAAGAACTCTAAAGGGCAGATTTTTACTACAGACTTGATTGTTGCAGTTACTGTATTGCTTTTTATTTTAGTAGTTTCAAGCACGAGTTTTGGTTTGATTCAGAATTCATTAAATGAAGAGGAATTTTATTCTGAAATGCAGGAAAAAGCATTGAATGCAAGCGAAGTCTTGGTTTCAACTTCAGGGGATCCAAATTCATGGGAACTGCTTTCAGATTTGAATGTGAATTCACTTGGAATAGCAAAAGAAAGAAATGTTTTAGATGAAGAAAAAATTGACAGACTGGTTGATTTAAATGCAACAGAATATGAAACAATAAAAGAAATTTTAGGGCTGTCAAAATATGAATTTTATTTTAAAGTAACAGAAATAAACGGAAGTTCGGTAAAAGAGTTTGGGACTTTTCCTTCAACAGAAAATACTGTTATAGTTGAAAGATATGTTTTGCTAAATGGGGCTGAAAGAAAATTGATTTTAGGAGTGTTTAAATGAAAAAAGGGTTTATTATTTCAATTGATGCAGTGATTGCATTGCTTATTGCTTTTGCAATGCTTGTTTCTATTTCAACTCATTTTTCTGCAAGCAAACACGGTTTTCTGGCTGATGAAAAATTAAGCGCAGTATCAAAAGATGTTTTAACTGTATTAGAGAAAAGCGGAAAACTAGAAGAAGCAGTAATGGAAAACAAAAATAAAGAGCTGGGAAAGTATCTGAACAAAACATCAAAAAATTTGTGTTTTGAGTTAAGCGTGTTTGATTTTGATGATGATTCAAGCGCATTCAGCAGTGCGACAAAAAAAGGGTGTAAAAAAAATACTGGTTCAGTGCTTTCAACTAAAAGAAGTTTTTTTGTCCCAAAAAATGAAAAATTTTATTGGGCTGAACTAAAGTCTTGGGTTAAGGTGGCAAAATGAAAGGATATGTAATGAGCTTTAGTGCAATACTTTTGCTTTCTTCAATGCTGTTTTTTTCAATGTTTTATTTTGATAATGTAAATTCAAGGAATTTTTCTGTAAAAGAAATTCAGAAGTATTCTAAACTAGAGTTTGTAAAAGATGACTTGGGTTTTGATGTAAACAAAATTCTTGGAACAGAAATTTCAGTAAACAGAAACAGCAATTTAGAAGTGGTTTTTAGGGAAAAAATTCCTGCAGGCTTTGATAAAGCACAAAGAATGGATAAATTCAAAGACTTTATTGAAACAAGCTATTCTTCAATAAACAATGCAGTAATTGAATTAGATTTTGATTCAACACAAGGAATTATTCCGATTGTTTTCAGCAATGGCTTGAATTATGAGTATGAGTTTGATGCAGAAGAAACATCAGTTTTTTTTCACGCAGGAAATAAAGACACTAATTTGAGTTCAATGGATTTGAATTTAACTGTTCAGGGAAGCTCTGTCGAAGTTACAGAAACCCTTGATACTTCAAACCCTGATTTAACTGTAAACTTTAATTATGTTGATGAAAATATATTAAATGAAAAACACGAAACATTGCAGATTAACTCTGGATTTGATAATGTAATTACTGCAAGATTTTCTGAAAATCCAAAGGATATTATAGAGATTCATATTGGAACTTTCAGCAACAAAGTTAATGCATTAAGAGTTTTAAACAAAACTTCTTCTCAGCAAGAAATTGATTTTTCTTTTAAAGGAGAAATGAATCCCTTAAATGCAGATGTTTCTTTCAAAGCGTTTTTGGATGCAGAGTTAAATTATAACCAAACAGACCTGAATTCAAATTCGCTTCTTGAGTTAAAAGGATTTGAAAAAAACTAAGAATTAGTCATTATTACCGCTGCAAGGATTACTATTGCAAGGATTACTATTGCAAGGATTATTACCACTGCAACATCAAAGTATTTTTTGAAAAAAGTTTTTGAATCCAAAAGCTTCTGTTGAATAATAAAAAGAAAAAAAATAAAAAAGGAAATGGTTAGAAAACCAAATAAAATTTGAATGGAAAAACAATTAATTAGCAGGAGGAATTGCCATCTGTTCACAAGAGCAAGAGTTATCGCCTGCTTTTAAGGAATCTCCACAAGTCATTGGATCTGTACTAGCATCGCCATCGTCACAAGCTATATAACCACCGCCATTACTTTTGGTACATGAAGTGCCTTTACAATAACAACCATTATTAGTAAAAACCTTGCAGGAGGGTTCTGCTGCTAAAAACGAAGTAGGCCCTTCAATTGCTTGTAAATCTTTTTCTAAAACTGCTTTAACATTTGTTGTTTCTGTCGGAAGAAAATTTGTTCCCATTAAAATTAATCCTGCAAAAACAATCAGCAAAGCAAATTTTTTATTAAAAAATCCTTTCATATAATCACCTTGAAAATATTACCCTTAGAATAATGTTTTTTAAGCTATTCTATTAGTCAGCACAGGCAAGTTAGGTTTATTAATAAAAATACAGTATTATTGGTGAAAGGAGAAAAAAATGATTCTAAAAACAAAGATTTTTGAGTTAGTAAAATTTCTGCAAAAAAATAAAAAAGCTTCAATTGAAGAGATATCAAGAGAATTATGGTGGGATAAAAATAAAGTGGAGTTAACTGCAAAAGTAATGGAAAAAACAGGAATAATAAATGTAGTGTATCCGGCAAATGTTTTATCAAAGCCTTTTATTAAAATAGAAAAAGAAGTTAAATTAGAGCCAGATATTCCAAGAAAAGCAGAAAAAGTTTTACAGGAATACGAATTAATTGCTGATACAAACAAAGCAAAAGCAAAAATAATGCAGCCAAAAGACAGCAAAAGACCTTTTTATTTATTGGATTTTGACAAAGTAGACAAGGCAACAGAAGCTTTTCTGGATGAAATAAAAGAAGAAATAGCAAAAGAAGTTTCAATTGAAGGAGATTCAACAAACGAAAAATTAAGAGAAAAATTTGTTCAAACAGTAAACAAAACTCTGCTGAAATATTTCCCTGAAACAGAAAAAAAAGTTACTGAAAAACTTGCAGGGATTTTACTGCACGAAATGTATGGAATGGGAGAACTGGAATTATTAATGAAAGACAACCTGCTTGAAGAGATTGCAATAAATTCTGCAAAAACAAATATTGCAGTTTACCACAGAGAATTTGGCTGGTTAAAAACAAACTTGACTCTGGAATCAGAACAGCTGATTGAAAATTATGCAGGGCAGATTGCAAGAAAAATGGGAAGAGAAATAACAAACTTAAATCCAATTTTGGATGCACAATTGCTTACAGGAGACAGGGTTAATGCAACGCTTTATCCTATATCTTCTTCAGGGAATACAATTACTATAAGAAAATTTGCAAGAAAACCATGGACTATAACAGATTTTATTTCCCCGGAAAAACATACAATGAATTCAGAGATGGCTGCTTTTTTGTGGATGGCAATACAATATGAAATGAACTTAATGATTGCAGGTTCAACTGCTTCAGGAAAAACTTCTGCTTTGAATACCTTATGCGCAATGATTCCAAGCTATCACAGAATAATTACAATAGAAGATGTAAGGGAACTGACTTTGCCGGAATATCTGAAATGGAACTGGATTCCATTAACCACAAGAAATCCTAACCCTGAAGGTTTAGGAGAAGTAAGTATGTTTGATTTAATGATGTCTTCTTTGAGAATGAGGCCAGACAGGATAATTTTAGGAGAAATGAGAAGAAAAAAAGAAGCTGAAGTGTTGTTTGAGGCAATGCACACAGGGCATTCAGTTTATTCTACAATGCATGCTGATTCAGGAAGGCAGTTAATCAGGAGATTAACTGAACCTCCAATAGAAATTCCTTCATTAGAAGTGGAAGCATTACATCTTGTATTAGTGCAATACAGAGACAGGAAAACAAACAAAAGAAGAACAATGGAATTAAGCGAAATAGACATTGGAATGCATGAAGGCACTGTAGCAACAAACACTATTTACAGATGGTCGCCAAGAACAGATTCCTGGGACAAAATAGATGAACCAACAAAGTTTTTTGGGGAATTAAATCTGCATACCGGCTTGACTGAACAGGAAATATACGAAGATTTAGATCAAAGAAAAAAGATTCTGGAATGGATGGTTGAAAAGAAAATAAATGAAGTGAATAAAGTAGGAGAAGTAATGAAACATTATTACAGCAATCCGGATAATGTTTTCAGAGCTGCAGAAAAAAAACTGAATTTAGATAAATTGTGATTTAAATGAGAGTAAAATTCATGCTGCTTTCAATAGAGCAGGCAAAAAACTTAAACAACAGGATTTTTTTTATTGGAGATTTTTTAAAAAAAATTTTTGTCGGAATAAAATATGATTTAAAAAAAGCAGAATTAGAGCTTGAAGCAAAAGAGTATTTGACTGCAGCATTTCTTTCTGCATTGTTTTATGGAATAATTTTCTTTTTGCTTGGAACTCTGCTGATTTTTTTAAGAGACGGAGTAATTGAAAGTACATTTCCTTTGAATATTGTTATTGGAATGGTTTTTTTTATTTTGTTTTTTTTCCTGCACATTGTTTATCCGGGAATTATCTCTAAAAGAATTGCTTTTGGGATAGACCAGAATTTGATTTTTGCATTAAAAGGAATGCTTATTCAGGTTAAATCCAGCGTGCCTTTATTTAGTGCAATAAAAAACACTGCAAAATCAGATTACGGGGTTGTATCAAAAGAATTTGGAAGTGTTGTAAGAGAAATAGAAACAGGCACAGGAGAAGCAAAAGCAATAGAAAAAATGGCTTTAAGAACAAAATCAGAATACTTAAAAAAAGCTGCATGGCAGATTGTAAGTTCAATTAAAAGCGGGGCAAGCGTTGCAGGAGCATTAGAAACAACAATTCATACTTTAAATGCAAACCAGATGAGAGCAATAAAAAATTATGCAGCAGAATTGAATCTGTGGATTTTAATGTATCTGCTTTTGGCTGCAGCAATTCCTACTCTGGGAATAACTTTTCTTATAATCCTTTCTTCAATGGGGGGAACAGGAATAGAAGAAACTCATGTGATTTTTACAATAGCTTTTGCTTTTGTGATTCAGGTTGTATTAATTGGATTTGTTAAAAACAGAAAACCAAAGGTGGTAGCATAAAAAAATTAATTCAAAAAAGGCTGTCAGAACTTGTTCCCGAAGAACAAAGAAAAAAAATCACAGTTAAAATGGAGTTCGGAGGAATAAAAGAAGACATAGACGAATGGACTGGAAAAAGAATACTGCTTGCACTGCTGTTTTTTTTGGTTGGATTGTTGATTCCTTTAAGCTTAGGCCAGTATTTTGAATTAAATGAAACAGTTCTTCAAATAATTTTTGGGTTGGTTTTGGGAAGTTTTTTTTTCTTTTTGACTTTGTTTTTATATTACCTGCATTTGGAATACCAGATTGACGACAGGAGAAAAAGAGTTGAAGCTGTTTTGCCTGATTTTTTGCTTTTGGTTGCTTCAAATTTAAGGTCTGGAATGACTCCGTTTAATGCATGCAAGAACAGCTGCAGAGAAGAATTCGGGCCATTAGATGAAGAAATGAGAGTAATAACAGCAAGAAGTATGGGAATAGAATCTTTCAGAGATTCACTTAAAGAATTGTCAACAAAAATTGATTCAAGAATCTTAAAAGAAAGTGTTTCTTTCTTTTCACAAAGCCTTAAATCAGGAGGAAAACTTGCTGAACTGCTTGAAGCAAGTGCAGAAGACATTTCTGACACAATGGAACTGAAAAAAGAAATGCTTTCAGGAACAAAAATGTATGTTTTGTTTGTGTTGTTTGTAATTGTTATTGCAACTCCTTTATTGATGTCAATTTCAGTGCAGTTTTTGGTAATGCTTTCTTCAATTCATGCTGAAACAAATATTTCAGGCGGAACATTAGAAATAGGGTTTTTAAGCGGGGAAATTACAATAACTCCTGATTTCATGCAGAACACGGCTTTGATTTTGTTTTTTGGGAACGCAATCCTTTCAAGTATTTTTATTGGAGTGCTGACTGAAAGAAAAGCAAGATTAGGAATAAAATATGCTCCAGTAATTTTTATTGCTTCAGTAGTATTGTTTTTTGTATTCAAAACCCTTGTTTCAGGAGTTCTTTCGGTTTTATAAGCAGAAAGAAATATAAATGAAAAGCGACTAAATAAATAGCATATTGTTTTTATTTTAAAGGAGGCAAAAAAAATGTTTGGAAGAAAAGGACAAGGAACAACAGAGTATTTGATTATCCTGGCAGTAATTATTGTAATTGCATTAGTTGTAGTTGGAGTAATGGGCTGGGTTCCAGGGCTTTCCGGAGGAATAACAGAACAGCAGTCAAGAGCATACTGGCAGAGCACTTCTCCTTTTGGGATAATGGAATACAAGTTTGACGCAGAAGCAACAACAGTAACACTAGAAGTACAGAATGTTTCAGCAAACAAACTGACTTTAACTGATGTAGAATTTGACGGAGAAGGCGCATTAGCAGCAGATGTTGAATTCAATGCAGGAGAAAGAAAATCAGTTTCAGTTACAAGTGCTCCAACCTGCGGAGTAGCAGGAGTCGGATTTGACTATAATGTTTCAATGACTTATGACTCAAGAAAAATAACTGGATTAGTCCAAATTGGAGACAAATCATTAATTGGAAAATGCACATAAAGTGCATTTTTTACTTCTTTTTTTATTTTATTTACTTATTTTTTATAGTTAGCTATAAAGGCAAACTTCTGTGGATCTAAAGAAGCCCCGCCAACTAAAACTCCGCCAACTTCTTTAAGTAAAAGAATTTCTTTTGCGTTTTCTGGTTTAACGCTTCCACCATAAAGGATTTTAATTTGATTTGCTTTTTTTCCCAATATTTCTATTAATTTTTCTTTAATAAAAGAATGGGCTGAAATGATGTCTTTTGAAATCGCGTTTTTTCCTGTTCCTATTGCCCAGACAGGTTCATAAGCAATGAAAAGCTTTGAAGAAAAAGAAATTCCTAAAAGAGATTCTTTTAATTGTTTTTCCAAAACAAAATTTGTTTTTGCAGAGTTTCTTTCCTCTAAAGTTTCTCCAATGCAAAGGATTACATTAAAGCCTGCTTTTAATGAAACTTGAACTTTTTTGTTTATTGTTTGGTTTGATTCAGAGAATTTGTGTCTTCTGTCTGAATGGCCTAAAATAACAAAATTACAGGAATCTTTTATCTGGGAAAGAGAGACTTCTCCAGTAAATTCTCCTTTTTCTTCAAAAAAAACATCTTGCGCACCAATGGAAATGTTTTTTGAAGCTGCTTCTCTTGCAATTGGAATACAAGGAAAAGAAGGGCACAAAAGAACTTTGTTTTTTGTCTTTAAGAGTTTATTGAATTCTTTAAAAAACTCTTTTGTTTCCTTTGGGTTTTTGTTCATTTTCCAATTTCCTGCAATCAACATCAAAAACACTGTATGAATTAGCAGAAAAGAGAATTAAAACCTTTTTATAAAAGAATATTATGAAATGAAGTACAAAAATGTTTCACAGGAAGAATTTCTGAAAAGCCTTAAAAAAAGCTTTGAAATAGGATTGATAAAAAAAGCAGTTAAGGTTTCTGAAAAAGAGCTTAATAAAGAAAATTTTACCTGCCTGCTTAATACAGCTCATCTTTTGAACTCTTTAGGGTTAAAGGACGCAAGCATTTCTGCAGTGCTGTTGTTTGAAACAAAAATGAACCAGGAGGAAATAAAAAAAGAGTTTACAGAAGAAACAAAAAATCTGGTTGAATCAATAAGGAAAATAAGAAAAATAGAAAACCAGAAAAAAAACTTTGATGCAGAAACTTTAAGCAAAATAATTCTTGCAACAACACAGGATGTCAGGACAACAATAATGGTTCTTGCATTAAAGCTTGCAAAAATGAGAAGATCAAAAAAAGACGACAAAGAACTGGCAAAACTAGTTAAAGCTGTTTTCCTTCCGATCAGCCAAAAAATTGGTTTGGAAGAAGTTGCCTGGGAACTGGAAGACCTTTCATTTAAAATTTTAGAGCAGGAAAACTACCAAAAAATGAAAAACATTCTGAAAAGAAACAGAAATGACCGAGAAAATGATTTGAAAAAAATAGAAAATGAAATAAAAAAAACCCTGAAAAAAGAAAACATAAATGCAAAAGTTATCGGGAGAGTAAAAAACCTTTATGGAATACACAAAAAAATGAAAAGAAAAAAATGCAAGCTAAAGGGGGTGCATGATTTAATTGCAATAAGAATAATCTGCGATACAGTAAAAGAATGCTATATTATTCTTGGAATACTGCATGCAATGTATGAATCTTTGCTTAATTCTTTTGATGATTATATTGCAACCCCGAAAAAAAACAATTACAGGTCAATTCACACAGACCTGAAAACTGCTGATGGAAGAGTATTTGAAGCGCAAATAAGAACCTGGAAAATGCATGCAGAAGCAGAAGAAGGAACCCCTGCACACTGGCTGTACAAAGACATTAAAAAAGACAAAGAGTTTGATTCAGAACTTACTTGGGCAAGGCAACTGATTAAATGGAGCCGGAAAAGTAAATCAAAAAAAATACTTGAATCACTGAAATTAAGGTTTGAAGAAAAAAAGATTTTTGTATTAACCCCTAATTCAGATATAATAGAACTAGTTCCAGGAGCAACTCCTTTAGATTTTGCTTATGCAATTCATCCAAACATAGGGAACACTTGTGAAAAAACATTAGTTAACGGGAAAATTGTTTCCTTGGATTATGAATTGGATAATGGAGACGTAGTTGAAATAATAACTTCAAAAAAACAGGTTCCAAAAAGCCAGTGGCTAACCATAGTGAAAACAAACAAGGCAAAAACAAGAATAAGGCAGTTTTTAAAAATAAAAAAAGAAAAGAAAACCAAAAAAGAACCAAAAAAAATATCAAAAAAAATAATTGAATCAATAAAAATATCAAGGTGCTGCAACCCGATTCCAGGAGACAAAATTTATGCAATAAAAACAACAAAAAGGAAGTTAACTGTTCACATGGAAAATTGTAAGAACTTGAAAAGAGAAGACCAAAAAAAAGTCATTCCAATAAACTGGGAAATGATCGGAAAAAGAGAATTAAGCGCAGAAATAAAAATAAAAGCAAAAGAAAGAATTAATTTATTAACAGAGATTCTAGATGTAATTGCTTCAATGAAAGGAAAAGTTATTTCAACTGACGCGAAAGTTGAAAAAGAAAACATTTCATGCAATTTTGTTCTTCAGACAAAAAAACCAGAAAAAATAAGGAAAATTGTGGAAAAAATAAGAAAAATAGACGGAGTAAAAGAGGTTAACAGGGGTTAAAAGCCAAAAAAGAGAAAAAGAAAAGTTTTTATTAAACAAAAGAATAATAGAAACAGAGGGATAAAAATGAAAAGAATTAAAACAGGAATAACTGGATTGGATGAATTAATGGAAGGAGGGTTTCCAGAAAAAAGAGCAATCCTTGTTTCAGGAGCCTGCGGAACAGGAAAAACAATTTTTTCAATGCAGTACATTTACAATGGAGCAGTAAAATATAATGAACCAGGAATCTATGTTACTTTAGACGAACGGCCAGAACTGATAAGAGAAGATGTAACCAGGTTTGGCTGGGATTTAAGAAAATTAGAAGAAAAAAAATTAATAACCATAATAGACGGAAGCGTTGCAAGAATAGGAATGCCATCAGACGAAGAATTCTCTTTACCTATGACAGGATTTGATTTAGACAAGCTTTTACTAGAGATAATGCGGGTAACAAAAAGAATGGGCGCAAAAAGAGCAGTTATAGATTCAATTCCTGCATTAGGATTTAACTTTGAAAACGAACAGGAAACAAGAAAAGCAATACTAAAATTAAGCTATATGCTGATGCGGATTGGAGTAACTTCAATAATGACTTCAGAAATACAAGAAGGCGCAGCAAAATTCGGAAGATATGAAGTGGAAGAATATGTTGTAGACGGAGTAGTAGTATTGCATTATTCAGGTATTGGAGGCGGAGGAACAAACAGAACAATTCATATCAGAAAAATGAGGGCAACAAAACATTCAGAAGATCTGCATCCGGTTACAATAGGAAAAACAGGAATAAAAGTGCATGGAATAGAAGAAGCATATGATGAATCCTAGGCACTCAATAACTTAAAATAATCTTTTACAACTGGTTTTGTGTATAGGTGTTTATTTGGCTAAATGGGTTTTTTGGGCAGAAGAAATAGCAGAAAAAATAATTAAAAGAAAAAAACTTCACTTTACAGAACAAAAAATTCCAGAAGAAAAAAACTGGACAGTAAAAAGCTCTTCTTCTTTATCAGGCGTACTGCATATTGGAAGACTGTCAGATATCATCAGAGTAGAAGCACAAGCAAGAGCATTAGAAAAAGCAGGGTTTAATGCAGACTTTATTTATGTAACAGAAGACATGGATCCGCTAAGAAAAATTCCTGCCGGCGTGCCAAAAGAATTTGAACAATATATTGGATTTCCTGTATCAGATGTGCCTGACCCAAAAGGATGCCACAAAAGCTATGCAGAACATTTTACTTCAGAATTCCTGGAAGTGTTTGAAAAATTTCTTTCAATAAAACCAAAAGTTTATTCAATGAGAAAAGAATACAAAAAAGGAAACTTTAACCAGGAAATTCTTGATCTGGTTAAAAACAGGGAAAAAGTAAAAGAAATAATAGAAAAAACACAAGAAAGCAAAGTAGGAAAAAACTGGAGCGTATGGAAACCAATCTGCGAAAAATGTGGAAACCTGCAGACAACAACAATAACAAAAGTTGAAGGAAAAAAAATTCACTATAAATGCCAGGATTATAAATTCGAAAAATTTACTGCAAAAGGATGCGGGCATAAAGGAATTTCAGATTTAAAGAAACCAAACGGAAAACTTATATGGAAAAGTGAATGGGCAGCACAATGGAAAAGATGGAAAGTCTGTTCAGAAGGAGCAGGAAAAGAATACGAAAGCAGAAACTCTGCTTTCTGGGTTAATGCAGAAATTACAGAAAAGGTTTTGAATTTTCCTTATCCAGAGCCGATATTTTACGAGCATTTAATTATCGGCGGAACAAAAATGAGTGCTTCACTAGGCAATGTAGTTTATCCAGCAGACTGGCTAAAAGTAAGCCGGCCGGAAACACTCAAATACTTGTATATGAAAAGATTGATGAAAACAAGGAGTTTTGAATGGAAAGATGTTCCATTAATGGAACTGGAATTAGACAGAGTAATAGAAAACGCAGAAAAAAAAACAGGGAATGACGTAGAGCAGTTAAAAAACAAAACTTATTCAGAATTTGTTAAAGTCAAAGACAGAAAACTTGTTCCCTTGCAGGCAGACTATGCTTTATGTTCTTTTTTAAACGGATTTTATAAAAAAGAAGCCATAATAAACAAATTAAAAGAATTAAATAAAATTGATTCAAATTCAAAAGACGAATTAAACGCATTAAATGAAAGAATTGAATTGTCTAAAGTGTGGCTTGAAAAATACGCGCCAGAAGAAAGCAGAATAGTTTTTTCTGAAAAAACAAGTTCTGTTTCAGAAGAAATGAAAGAAGTTTTTTTAGAAGCAATTAAAGTTTTAAAGAAAACAGACAAGACTGAAGAAATTCAGCAGAAGATTTTTGAAATAGGAAAAACAAAAAACATTCCTTCAAAAAAACTATTCACAGAATTTTATCAGACTTTAATTGAAAAAAAATTCGGGCCAAAATTAGGGCAATTAATCATTGCAATAGGAAAAGATAAAGTAATAAAAAAACTGGAAGAAAGCGTGAAAAACTAATTCTTTTTTTTAGAGCGTTGAGCTCTGCGCCAGTTCATGATTCTTTCAATTCTTGCAAATTCATTGTTAGGAGCCCTAAGCTCATCTTCAACTCCTGCAACCAGAGTCTCTTTCTTTCTCACTGAGATTACGCAATTTCTTCATCAATTTAGGCAAACGCAATTCTTTTGGCTTTTGTTTGCTTTTTTTAGAAAACTTAATTGCTTTTTTAAGTTTATATTTGGTTCTAATTTTTTTTGATAAACCGCCTGGCAATGCTTTTGACTTTTTTCCCCTAAGAAATCTTGAAACATTTCTTCTAGTTATTTTTGGTTTAACCATAAACAAATAAAGCAGTTTTTAGTATTTAAAGATTCACTCAAATTCTATTGTTGCAGGAGGTTTTTGTGAAATGTCATACAAAATCCTGCCGACTTCAGGAACTTCGTTTAAGATTCGGGAAGAGATTTTTTCAAGCAAAAGTTCTGGAATTCTGGTCCAGTCTGCAGTCATTCCATCAACAGAATTCACTGCACGCAATGCAACAATAAAAGAATAGCTTCTTTCATCTCCTTTAACTCCTACAGCTTTTACAGGAAATATAACTGCAAAAGCCTGCCAAGTTTTGTCGTAAAACTTGTTTTTCTTTAATTCTTCAATAAAAATTGAATCAACTTCTCTTAAAATAGAAAGTTTTTCTGCAGAGACTTCTCCTAAGATTCTAACAGCCAAACCAGGGCCAGGGAAAGGATGCCTGAATAAAAATTCTTTTTTAATTTTCAGGCTTAAACCAATTTTTCTTATTTCATCTTTATAAAAGTCTCTTAAAGGCTCAATTAAATTTAAGTTCATCTGTTCTGGGAGGGTTAAATTGTGGTGAGATTTTATTTTTGAAGCTTCAGCTGAAGGCTCGGCTGATTCAATCCTGTCTGGATAAATTGTTCCTTGTCCTAAAAAAGAGATTTTACCGAATTTTTCCTCTAACTTGGCTGCTTTTTCTTCAAAAACATGAATAAAAGTATGGCCAATAATTTTTCTTTTTTCTTCTGGATCAGAAACTCCTTCTAAAGCAAAAACAAATTCTTCTGCTGCATCAACAACAAAAAAATGCTTAAAACCCATTTTTTTATATAAAGATTGAATGTATTTTGTTTCGTTTTTTCTCATTAAACCATTGTTAATAAAAACACAAAATAACTGGTTTGGGATTGTTTTATGAATTAAAGCTGAAGCAACTAAAGAATCTACTCCTCCAGAAACACCCATAATTATTTTTTCTTTTCCAATTGTTTGCTTGATTTGCTTTTGAATTGATTTTATCAAAGAAGGAATTTTCCAGTTCTTTTTTGCTTTGCATATCTTCAAAAAGTTTTCCAGAATTTTTTTTCCTTTTGGAGTGTGATGCACTTCAGGATGAAACTGCAAACCAAACATTTTTTTCTTTAAAGAATACATTGAACAAATTTTACAGGTTTTTGTTGAAGAAGAAACAGAAAAATCTTTTGGAAGTTTTTTTACCGTATCAAAATGAGAAAGCCATACCTGCTCTTTTTTTAGTCCTTTAAACAAAGGGTCATTGCCTTTAACTGAAATAATATTTTTTCCATATTCTTTTGATTTTCCTTTTCCCACTGTTCCGTTTAAGCCTTGAGCAATCAACTGCATTCCATAACAGATTCCCAAAACAGGGATTTCTAAATCTAAAATCTTTAAATCCATTTTTGGGGTGTTTTCTGCATTAACACTTGCAGGGCCTCCTGAAAGAACTACTCCTTCTGGAAAAGATTTCTTTAATTTTGAAGCAGAAATTGTATGAGGAAAGATTTCTGCCTTAACTCCCTGCTCCCGTATTTTTCTTGCAATCAAATGGCAATACTGGCCTCCAAAGTTGATTACTGCAATCATTTAGCTGCCTCCATAAAATTAAGGATAGAATTAGATAATATTCTTTGCAACATAAATAATTATTGAGTAAAGGAATTAAAATCATTTTGATTTTAGTATACGGATTGCAAGAAAAGCAGCGTTTTGTGCATTGTCAATGCCTACACAGGCAACCGGCACTCCTTTAGGCATCTGTGCAATAGCCAGCAAGGCATCTAAGCCTCCTAATTTAGAGGAAACTGGAACGCCAATTACAGGCTTTTTTGTATGAGAAGCAATTACTCCTGGAAGTGCAGCACTTAAACCTGCTATTGCAATAAACACATCAAAATCTTTTCCTGCAATTTCTTTTACTTTTTTAGGGTTTCTGTGCGCAGAAGCAACAAAAGTTGTAAAAGGAATCTTGTTTTCTTTCAAAACCTTTTCTGCTTTTTCTGCAATCTTTTTATCAGATTCAGAACCCATTACAATTGCGACTTTCATTCAACCACTTTTTTAAGTAATATATAAACTGAATGCAAATGTTTAAATAAATCTAAGTTTATTATTAAAACATGGCAACAGCAAAAAGACCTGTTACAAGAAAAGGAAAACCTGCTGAAAGAAGAAGACACCCCCCAGATATCCAAGCTAGAAAAATACGGAGTCTAGCCAGCCGTATACGACGCAAGCCTGTTTTTGGGGCTGGTTTGTTTGGTCTTGCAAAGAATCGCGCAATCAGAAGGCGCCAGAAAGGGACTCTTAGCACTGAGAGAAATCTTGCAGAAGTAGAAGGGCTTTACGAAACACCTGGTGGAAAAGAGGGTTTTCTTATTAAAGACCGAAGACTAAAAATCCACAAATACGGCTCTGGCCGAGTTAGAACACGAACAGAACAACGCAAAACTAAAGAAAAAAAAAATAAAAAATAACTACCAATTATTTTTCTCTTTTAACTCTTTATATTCTAAAACAACTTTTTCCAGCGGACGAGCAGAAGCAAAGTTTTCTCCAGTCCATTCCTGTGCGGTTGAGAGGTAGAATTCTGAAATGAGTTCTAAGAGTTTTACAGGGAGTTCTGGCGGGGCAGGCCATTCTTCTTTTTGTTTTCCTTGTTTCATTGCATCTGTTAATTCCTGTTTCCAGGAAGTTGTATTATAATAATCTCTTGCAACCTGCTTGCTTACATGAATGTTATTGAACAAAAATCTGTTTTCATCTAAAGTGCCAAAAACATCAACCAAAATAATTTTTCTTTCAGGAGAAAAAGCTAATTCAATTTTTCCGTCTGCATGAACTAAATTTAATGATTCTGCTTTTTTGTTCAAAAAATTATTTACTTTTAATGCAAAATCATTTATTTGGGTTAATTCGTTTTGGTTTAATGCACTTATTTCAAGTGCTTCAGATTCAGTCAAAAGCCTGTCAATTGGTTCAAGTTTAGTAAAAAACTCTAAAATTGGCTTGTCAAAGAATTGGTTTGGTTCAGGGATTTTTTCTAAACCATATTGTTCTGATGTTGATTCTCCTTTTCTGAATCTGGAAAGCAAAGAAGAACCTTCTGGAAGCATGTTGCGGAAAACAACCTCTAAAGGGATTAAATAATTTGAATCATTTTCTGTTAATTTTTGTTTGTCTGGATAGATTACCTGAACTAATTTAACTTTCATTTTATTTGGCTCAATAAACTCTTCAAAATGTGATGCAAGGCCAAGTTCTTCAATTTTTTCAAAATTATATGAAGCCATTCTGCAGAGAGATTCTCCTTTAAACGGGATTTTTTCAGGCATTTTTCCATAATCAAATACACTGTAGTCGTCAGTGAAAGAAAAAATTCCTTTACCAAAAGAATCTTTTGAAGCTTTTTTTATTATTTCTAAATCTTTAACTGAACCCATTTCAAAACCTCTATTGTTTTTTTCTTTTCTTTTATTTGTGTTCTTTTCTTTCTTCAATTCTTTTTTTCTCAAATTCTGATTCTGTTTCTTTTGGAACAGAAACAGGATATTTTCCTGTAAGACAGGCCAAACATAAATCTTTTATTCCTAAAGCTCTTTTTAATGCATCAACTGAATTATACAATAAATAATCTGCACCGATTTCTTTTCTTATTTCTTCTACTGAAAGCCTTGCTGCAATTAATTCTGCTTTTGAAGGCATGTCAATTCCATAAAAACAAGGAGAAATTATTGGCGGGCAGGTTGAAAGGAAATAAACTTTTTCTGCTCCGTGGTCCTTTAATAACTTCACTATTTTTTTTGAAGTGGTTCCGCGGACAATGCTGTCATCCACTAACAAAATTCTTTTTCCTTTTATTTCGCTTTCTACAGGGTTTAACTTCAGCCTTACTGAATTTTCCCTTTTAACTTGCGAAGCCATAATAAAAGTTCTTCCAATATACCTGTTTTTTATTAATCCTTCCCTATAAGGCAAGTCTATTTCTTCTGCTAATCTGGAACCAGCAGTTCTGCTTGTGTCTGGAACAGGAACAACCACATCAGCTTTTAATCCTGTTTTTTTCCATGCATCAGCCAGTTCTCTTCCTAAATTAATTCTTGCAGTATAAACTTCCAAGTTTTCTAAAATTGATTCTGCAGCAGAAAAATAAACCCATTCAAACATGCAATGAGCAGGATTTTCTTTTGCTAATTTTTTTGAAGTGATTTCAAGGTTTTGATTCACAAAAACTGCTTCTCCTGCTTCAATATTTCCAATTAGTTTAAAGCCGGTTGTGGTTAAAGGCAGGCTTTCAGAAGAAAAAGCTATTGATTCTACTCCATCAACTGTTTTTTCTGCCACAACCAAAGGGCGGATTGCACGAGGATCACGAAAAGCAAGCATGCCTTTGTCTTTAATTATCATTAAAACAGAATAACCTCCTTTTGCTTTTTCAAAAACTTTTTTTACTGCCTCAAATAATGCTTCAACAGAAAATTCTTCTGGAAGAGCCTGCGCAAAAACATGAAGAATTACCTCTACATCACAAGAAGAAACTACACAATTGTTTTTTAGGTTTAATTCTTTTCTTAATTCAACGTAGTTCACCAAATTTCCATTGTGTGCTATTCCAATTTCATAAGGTTTTGAAACCATAAAAGGTTGGGCATCAATAGTAAAATCAGAGCCAACAGTAGGATATCTTGTATGGCCTATTGCAATATTTGCTTTAAGTTTTTCCAGTTCTTTTTCAGTGAAAACAGAAGAAACAAGTCCTTCATCTTTAATAAGGTTCATTTTTTCGTTGTAAGAAATAATTCCTGCAGAATCCTGTCCTCGATGCTGTAAAGAAAGCATTCCGACAAAAACATCCGGTAAAACATCCTGCTTGGAAATTATTCCAACTATCCCACACATAAAAAAAACCATTCTAAGAGAGATAATATAATTGAGGGAGTTAAAGAATTTAAATTGATCCGCCTAGAAAAAGGAAAAACAATAACAATAAAAACAATTCAAATCATAATTATTTATGAATAAAGCTGTTTCCCCAATAGACGGAAGATATTCAAATAAACTGATTGAACTGCAGGAAATTTTCTCTGAATATGCAATGCAAAAATTCCGTACAGAAGTTGAAGCAAAGTATCTGATTTTTTTATCAAAAAAAGGAGTTATTAAAAAGTTTAGCTCAAAAGAAAAAAAACTGCTTGAAAAACTCTATGAAAAATTTAATGAAAAAGACTTTGAAGAGATAAAAAAGATTGAAAGAAAAACAAATCATGATGTCAAAGCAGTAGAATATTTTATAAGAAAAAAAATAGAAAAAAGTTCATTGAAAAATGCTGAAAGTTTTGTACATTTTGGGCTGACATCAGAAGATGTAAATAACTTAGCTAATTCAATTCAGCTAAAAAAAGGACTTAACTTATACATAACTGAGAGTTCTGGGTTGCTCAAAAGTTTGAAGAAAATTGCCTCTAAAGAAAAGAAAACTGCAATGCTTGCTCACACACACGGACAGCCTGCTTCTCCCACAACTTTTGGAAAAGAAATTGCAGTTTTTTATTCTAGAATAAATGAAAGTTTAGAGCACCTGAAAAAACTAAAACTGCCTGGAAAAATGAATTCTGCTTCAGGAAATTTTAACTCAATGCAGATTGCTTTTCCAGAAAAAAATTGGATAAAATTAAGCAAAGAGTTTGTCGAAAGCTTTGGATTTGAACACAAGAGTTTAACAACCCAAATTGTTGTTCATGAAAATATTTCAAGAATTTTAAATGAAATGGCTTTGCTCAATAATATTGTGATTGATTTAGATACTGATTTGTGGATGTATATAAGCAAAAATTATGTTTTACAGAAAAAGATCGGAAAAGAAACCGGTTCTTCTATAATGCCACATAAAATCAACCCAATACAGTTTGAAAACAGCGAAGGGAATCTGTTACTAGCAAATAATCTGTTGTATTTTTTGAGTTCTCGTTTGCAAAAGTCCAGAATGCAGCGCGACCTTTCAGATTCAACAGTCAAGAGAAATTATGGAACAGCTTTTGCTCATTCAATTTTAGGAATAAAAATGTGTATTAAAGGCCTGAAAAGAATCCATGCAGACAGAAAAGAAATACTTGAAGATTTAAAAAAACACCCTGAAACTTTAACTGAGGCAATTCAGACTGTGATGAGGAAAGAAAAAGATGAAAATGCTTATGAGAAATTGAAAGATTTTTCCAGAGGAAAAAAACTTTCTCTGGAAATGCTGAGAGAATTTATTAAGAAAAGTTCTTTGAGTGAAAAAGAAAAAAAGAAGCTTTTAAAATTAAAGCCAGAAACATATATAGGAAAGGCTGTTGAATTAACAAAATTTTAATCTCTTGTTAAAGTGTCTTTTCTTTCTGCGCCAAAAGAAACTGTTTTTATTGGAACTTTTAGTTGTTTTTCAATAAAAGAAATGTATTTTTTTGCGTTTTCGTCTAATGCGCCAAAACCATTTTTTCTGAGTTCATCTCTCTCTTTGTCTTCTAAAGTAAAGCCATCAAATTCTTTGTAGTTTGGCTTGCATTTTTGAACCAAATGGTTTGCATAAGGAAATTCTAAAACTTTTTTTCCTTCTAAAGTGTAAGAATCTGCTATTTTTAATTCTTTTATTCCACTTAAAACATCTAATTTTGTTAGCCCTAATTCAGTAAAACCATTTAATCTTTGGGCCATTCTAAGCATTGGCAAATCAAGCCAGCCTACTCTTCTAGCTCTGCCGGTTGTTGTTCCAAATTCATTGCCTGCATTCCTTAAAAAATCTGCTTCTTTTTCATGCAGTTCTGTGGGAAAAGGACCTGAACCAACTCTAGTAGTATAAGCTTTAACTATTCCAATAATTCTTTCCAGTCTTTTTGGAGACATCCCCACCCCAACTGTTGCCGCACCAGAAATCGGGTGAGAAGAAGTAACAAAAGGATAAGTGCCAAAATCATTGTCTAATAAAGTTCCCTGTGCCCCTTCAAACAATACTTTCTTTTTTTTGTCTAATAATTGATTTACTTCAATTGAAACATCTGTAAGCATGTTTTTGAATTCTTTTCCTAAAGCAAAGTATTCTTGAAAAACTTCTTCTTCTGTAAATTCTATTGTTTTTCCTAAAATGTTTTCACAGATGTTTTTATAGTAAGAATAATTGAATGCAAGTTTTTCTTTGAACCGGTTTTCATCAACTAAATCATCAAAACGGATTCCAATTCTTGAAGCTCTGTCAGCATAGCACGGGCCAACTCCTCTTCTTGTGGTTCCAATGTTTTTTTCTTTTAGTGCTTCTTCTTTTCCTACATCAATCACATTATGCCAGGGCATTATTATCTGGCTTCTTGGATCAATTCCAAGATTGACTTCAATTCCTTTTTCTTTTAACCCGTCAATTTCTTTTTTTAATACTCTTGGGTCAATACAAACCCCAGTTCCAATCAAAGAACGTTTTTTTCTTACTACGCCTGAAGGAAGCAGGTGTAGTTTGAATTTTTCTCCGTCAACCACTACAGTGTGGCCTGCATTGTTTGCTCCCTGGAACCTTACAACACAGTCAGATTTCTCTGCCAAACAGTCAACGATTTTTCCTTTTCCTTCGTCGCCGAACTGCGAGCCAATAATTAAGGTTGAATTCATAAAACCTTTCAAAATAAGTTGAGAAGAATTTAAAAAACGCTAAGGATGTTTAAAAAGAAAAAAATGGGACGGGTGGGATTTGGACCCACGACACCACGGTCTTCAACCGTGTGCTCTCCCAGGCTGAGCTACCGCACTGGTTCAACCAAAACAATAATGAATAATAATCTTAGAAGAATTCCCAGGGACTCAACCTCATAAAATTAGGTGGAAGAAAGTTTTTTAAGATATGGTTGATTTTAGCTTTTCCATTTTAAGCTTGCTGTTAAAACCTATTTCGGCACAAAATTTTTCCATGTTTTCTCTTCTTGTGATTTTTATTCTTGTGGCTTGTACTGTCGCTCCTGACTTTCTTTTCACTTTCAAAGACAATTTAAATGGATTAATAGTTTTTATATCAAAATGCTTGAGAAGTCCCTGCTTAAACTGATTAAGAAAAACAAATGAGTTTTCAATTAGTTCTGTTGATTTGTGAACCTCAACTGATAGGGACTTTTTCTTTAAATCAATAGAACGTTCACAATCAAAATATCTTCTAATAAAAAATCTAAAACAATCTTTATCATTTAAAATCCAATTAGGGATTAAATATTTTTTCAATACTTTATTTCCATAAGGAACACCTATCAAAAACAAAGTTTTTGCAAGAGGCCTGCAGTTTACACCATAATTTTTAGTGTTGTATTTATTAGTTGTGCCGGGGCGAATTGTTCCTTTTAAACCAAATACAGAAAAAACTGTGTTTCCAAATCTGTTCAATTCTTTAGAGTGTTTTGAACAATAGTCAAACCTCCATTTGGGAGGGCCTTAAAGGTTGCCATCTGCCATCAAATCCGCAACAATTCCTGCTAAAACAGGAGAAGGAAATAAAGGTAACCAAGAGTTCACTCTGTTATCAAATTTCAGCTTATTATTCTTTGGATAAGTCTTAGCTAAATCAGAATAAGTTACTAAAGGCAGCATTAACAAACATTGTTTTTTTTTGTTTTTAAACAAAAACCAAACCTAACTGCCTCTGAAAAAAGCCCTATCAAGCAAAGCAAAGATAGTGTCTCGTGCTTAAACAGCGAAACAGCACGGGCTTGTCCCGCGCATTTTGCTTAAACTTTTCTTAAAAGTTTACGAGCCCGAAGGGATTCGAACCCCCGACCCCATGGTTAAGAGCCATGTGCTCTACCGACTGAGCTACGGGCCCATTTATTTGTGCTTTAAAAATTAAACTGCAAAACTTTTAAGAAAGAAGAAGTGAAAATTAACAAGCCATTGCAAAGCAATGGCTTGACATTTCTCGTTATTCACGGACGAAACCGCGAAACGAGTCCGAAGGGACTCGAACCCTCGACACCCGGCTTAAAAGGCCGGTGCTCTACCGACTGAGCTACGGACCCAATACAACTTTTTAGGAAAAAGTTGTATCAAAAACTTTAACTGCATTTCCTTTTCTTTCTTTGGCTAACTTACACTTTCTTTCTTTTGGAAAAGAAAGAAAGGATAGAGAAGCAGTTATGAATTTGGGCGAAAAAAGTTATTTAAACCTTCTTTTTTGGTTTTATTTCTTTTAATCCATTCATATAAGGTTGCAGTACTTTAGGGACTTTTACTGTGCCTTCTTTTGTCTGAAAGTTTTCTAAAATAAGCCGCAGGGTTCTTGCAGTAGCAACCATTGTGTTGTTTAAAGTGTGCACTAATCTTTTTTCTTTCCCATTAGAATATTTTATTTTTAATCTTCTTGCTTGATAGTCAGCGCAGTTAGAGCAAGACATTATTTCAATGTATTTTTTTTCTCTTGGGGAGTATCCTTCAACATCATACTTTTTTGATGCAACAATTCCAATGTCTCCAGTGCACACACTAACCACGCGGTAAGGAATTTCTAAAAGTTTTAACAAGTCTTCTGAATTCATTAACAATTCTTCATGCTGTTTTTCTGAATCTTCCGGCTTACAGAAAACAACCTGCTCTATTTTATCAAATTGATGAACTCTGAACAAACCTCTTTCATCCAAACCGTGTTTTCCTATTTCTTTTCTAAAACACACAGAACATCCTGCATACCTTAATGGAAGTTCTTTTTCCTCCAATGTTTCATCCATATGCATTGAAACAAGAGGGTGCTCTGAAGTTGCAATCAAATAGAGATCTTCATTTTCTATTTTATACATCACATTTTCAAAATCATTTAAATCTGTTACACAAGAATAAGGTTTTCTTCTCATAAGCATAGGAGGATAAACAGGAACAAAACCTTTTTTTGTAAGAATTTCTACTGCAAATTTTTTTAGTGCACATTCAAGTAACGCCAAATCTCCTTTTAAAAAATAAAATCCGTTTCCAGAAATTTTTACTGCTCTTTCAAAATCTGCTCCGCCTAATTCTACAGCTAATTTCCCATGATGTTTTAACTCAAAACTGAATAAAGGGATTTTTCCTTCTTTTCTTATTTCCTTATTTTCTGTTTCGTCTTTTCCAAACGGAACACTTTTATCAAGCAGGTTTGGGATCTTATAAAGCAGGGCCTTGCATTCTTTTTTTAGAGCATTTAACTTCTGTTCTTTTTCTTTTATTTTTACAGGAATTTCTTTTGCTTCTTTCAGTTTCTTTGAAGCGTCCTTTTTCTCTGAAATAATTTTTTGAATTTCTATTGTAACCTGGTTTCTTTTATATCTTAATTCTTCTGTTTCTTTCAAGAGAACAAGCATTTCCTTATCTATTTTAACAAGCTTGTCAAACAATTCAAGGTATTCTTTAACCTGCCGTCTTTCAAGGTTTTTTCTCACTTGAGAGGGGTTTTCTCTAATTAGTTTTATATCTATCATATCTATCCCTAAAAGATAATATAAAAATAAGAAGCAAGCAATAAAATAATATATGGTAAAAGTAGAAGTTTTGCGCATTGGTCACAGAATAATAAGAGATGTCCGCGTTACAACCCACTGCGCTTTGGTTGCAAGAGCATTTGGTGCAGAAAAAATAATTGTCACAGGAGAAGAAGACAAATCAATAGAAAAAACAGTAAAAAATGTGGCTTCTTCTTGGGGCGGAAACTTTAAAATAAAATTTTCATCTAACCTAAAAAAAGAAGTTGAAAAAAAGAAAAAGGAAGAGTTTACAATTGTGCATCTAACAATGTACGGGGAAAAATTAGAAAAAAAAATTAAAGAATTAAGGGGCAAAAAGAAAATTTGTTTGGTGGCGGGAGCAGAAAAAGTGCCTGCTTGGATTTATTCAGAAAGCGATTACAATATTTCTGTCGGAACCCAGCCACATTCTGAGATTGCTTCTCTTGCAATAACCCTACACGAAATTTTCGGGGGAAAAGAGTTAACTAAAAAGTTTTCAAAAGCAAAAATAAAAATAATTCCCCAAAAAAAAGGAAAAAAAACAGAAAATAAAAAGAAAAAAGCAGATTAGTTTAAATTATCATTTGCAGAAGGAAATTATATGACAAAAAAAGACATAATGTCGCATGAACTTACAAAAAACTTTGTAGAAAAAGTTGGCGGCAATGATGCAATTCCACTAATAAAAGCATGCAAAAACAAAAAGAAAAAACTTACAGACGAAGAGATTGCAAAAGGAGCTAAACTAAAAATAACTGAAGTAAGAGCAATCCTTAACAGACTTCATTATAGAGGCATTGCCTGCTATGACAAAAAAAAGAACCAAAAAACCGGATGGTATTCCTATACTTGGGAAATAAAAGAAAAAAGGATTGCAGAGCTTATAATAGAAGAACAAAGTGAAGAAATCAAAAAACTTGAAAAAAAACTGGATTTTGAAAAAGATTATGTCTTTTTTAGCTGCAAAAAACTGTGTGACAGCATTCCATTTGAGATTGCAGCAGAATATCAATTCAGATGCCCAAAATGCGGAAAAACACTAGAACTTGCAAATAACAAAAAAAGAATAAAAGACATCAAAAAACAAATGATATTAGTAGAAGGAGTATTAAAGAGGCTCTCAAAGTAGCAAAAAAACACAAAAACTTGGACAAAAAAAGAAAACAAAAAATAGCTCAAAAAATAACCAAAAAAGAAAATAATAGGCAAAAAAAAGCTAGAAAAAACACTAAAAAAGATAAAAAGGCCAAAACGAGATTGAAAATTGAAAATAAGGTTAAAAAAGCAATAAAATGAGATTTAAGCTAGCGGGGTGGGGCAGCCAGGAGTGCCCGTCGGGCTCATAACCCGAAGGTCAAAGGTTCAAATCCTTTCCCCGCTACTATTACTTTTAAAAAAATTAACTTATTCTTTGAAAAAAACTAAAAAGTTCTTCTCACTTTAAACACATAAACAAAATTTTTTCATAACAATAAAAAAAACAAATCTCACTTAAAAACAAATTATTCAAAATCAACTAAATTTTGCTAATTTTCAGACAACCCTTTATTTAAGCATTATCCTCTCTATACTCAATATTGCAAGAATTCAGGTGTTTTAAAGGGAATCATCGAGTAATTACTAGGAAAAAATATTGAAAATATAAGTAATTACCTGTAAATTAAGTAAAAATAGTTAAATTTAAAAGTAGTTAGGGTAATTATAGTATTGAAAATTATGATAAAATCTATATTAAATAAACTTTTTTCCATTTTTAAACCTGAAAAA
>JAFCDN010000039.1 GCA_017609625.1 Candidatus Iainarchaeum sp. | reverse complement strand
TTTTTTATTGGAAAAGGCTTTAATGAAAAAAACTTTATTGAAGTTAATTCAGTTTCTTTAATGAAAGTTTTTGAGGAAAACCAAATAGAATCTTGTGATTTATTAAAGATGGATGTTGAAGGCGCAGAATATGACATTTTTTACTCTTTGCCTGATTCTTTTTTCAAAAGAATTCGCAGAATTGCATTGGAACTCCATGGCATTGATAAAAAAACAAAAAACCCTGAATTTTTGATTAAATTTCTAAAATCAAAAAACTTTAAAGTAGACTGCAGTTCCCGCATGTTGTTTGCAGAAAAACTATAAATACTACTTAAAACAATCTTTATTGTATGAAACTGTTTCTCATTTTTGGATTGGTTTTTATTTTATTCTTAAGCGGCTGTATTGGCCCTGTTCCGCCTCCTGCAGATAAATGTTCAAAGTCTTCTGAATGCATTTGTGGAATGCATTCTTCTGGAAACTGCATTATTGGTAATAAAGAATTTGTAGAAGCAGATGAACAATGTGCAGATTATTGTGATTCTTTTGAGTCCATTAAATGTGAAAAAAACCATTGCATTGGAATAGAACTTTCAGATGAAAAATTCTGTGATGAAGATTCAGACTGTGATTGTGGGATACATTATGAAACAAAAGAATGTTTTTTTGGAAACAAAAATTTTGTCAACACAACAACTCAATGCCCTGACTTTTGCACTGGGATTCATGGGCAGTTTAAGATCAAATGCACAGATAACAAATGCACGCAGACAATGGAAGATAAACCTTTGGCTATGCTGATTATTGGAAGCCCTTCTCAAGAATTTCAAAGTGTTTTAAATAAATCACAGGATTTAGTCAGATATGATGTGAGAAGCATAGACAGGCTTAAAATCAATATAATAGAAATCCTTGCACACTATGATATTGTAGTTTTAGATCAGCATTTAGAAGCAAAAAAAGAAGTTTCTAAAGAGTTAGGAGAAGCAATCCAAAAATATGTTTCTTCTGGAGGAAAATTCATTTTAGTAATGGATTCTGGAATTAAAAGAACTGAAGATTCTGAAATTTTAGGTTGGGAAGAAAATTTTGGAGACATTGTTCCAGTAAAATGCTATTATGATGAAGTTAGTAGCAATCCAAGCTGTTTAAATAAAATCTATGTTACTGGAAGAATTTATAGAGACGACTGGAAGCATCCAATAATGAAAGGAATTGAATTTGCTCCAATAGAAGGAGGGGCATATATGCTGGAAACTTTTCCAGTTAGTGTTACAGGAAAACAGGTTGCAGGGATTGAACAACTTTTTGAAAGTCAGTCAGAACGCTATCCTGGAATAGTAGAAAAAAAGCTTGTAATCGGAAAAAGCATTTACTTTGGTTATGATCCAGGCACTTCAAAAGAAATTTTTATTGCAACATTAGAATATTTAAAGTAAGTATTCTGATTTGAACAGATTTAACTTTAAGTTTCTTTCGCTCTTTCTTTTTATTCTATGCCTGACTACAAAAAGACAGCAATTCTTGCAGCAAAAAAAGCAGGAAAAATAATTCTATCCCACAGAGGAAAATACAATCTCTCAAATGTTCAATATAAAGGCGCAAGAGACATTGTAACTAAAGCAGATTTTGAAGCAGAATCAATTATAAAAAAAACAATTTCCAAAGAATTTCCTTCTCATGAAATTTTAGCAGAAGAAACTCCGCGGGGTTATGAATTAGCAGACTTTTTATGGGTTGTAGACCCTTTAGATGGAACAGTTAATTTCACTCACAATTACCCGCACTTTTGTGTTTCAATTGGATTAAAAAAACAAAAAGAAACAATTTTAGGAGTGATTTTTGATCCAATTTTAAATGAACTTTTCACTGCAGAAAAAGGAAAAGGCGCTTTCTTAAATGGAAAAAAAATTTCTGTTTCTCCAAATTCTCAATTAATTCGCATTCTCTTAAATACAGGTTTTTCCTACAACAGAGGAGAAAAAATGGAGTTCACTCTAAATGCAGTTAGAAGACTGCTATACAAAATTAAAGATATCAGAAGAAGCGGTTCAGCAGCATTAGATTTAGCCTATATTGCCTGTGGAAGAACAGATTCCTACTTAGAGTATCATTTAAAACCCTGGGACCTTTGTGCAGGTTCTCTTTTAGTTGAAGAAGCCGGAGGAAAAGTTTCAGATCCAACAGGACAGCCACTTAAACCCCTTCCAATTGACTGTTTTGCTTCAAATGGTTTAATTCACGAAAAACTCTTAAAAATTATTAATGAAGAAAAATAGAGAGTTATGTATAAGTTATAGTTTTATTTCTTCAAACCCGCTCATTCCTTTTCCGCTTTTTTTGAATTCTTTTTGTGGAACATCAGCCTGCACTATTTTGTCTGTAAACTGCGCAAACTCTTTCAAAAGTTTTTCATTTGTTTCCTGCTTTAAAAAAACAAAGATTCCTTCCTGGGTGTTTTCTTTTAGTTTTCCTGATGTATGATGCACAAACTTCAAAATCTCTTTTTCAGTATTATAAATCAGTAAAGTGTTTATTGAATCCAAAACAAAAAAATCTATTTTCACTCTTTCAAACAATTTAAAGATTGCCAGACTCATTTGAGTCAAAGAAGTTGGATTATCAACATATTGTGTTTTTTCATCGCTCCATTTTACTTTTCCTTTTGAAATGCTTTTGCTTACGCAATCAACAAAATAAACTTTTTCTGTTGAAACCTTTTTTTCTTTTAATTCCTTCTCCAGCGCATTTTTTGTTTTGTTTACTGAAACAAAACAAACTGTTTTTTTCAGTCCAACAAGTTCTTTAATCAGATTAGTTATTGTTTCCTTATATTTTTTATCAGGAATAATAAGAATGATGTTCTGCCGTTTATTTGGTTCAGAGATAATTTTTCCCATGTTATGAATTAATGTTTTAATTCCTTTAAATTCTTTTTCCAAAAGATTCTCAAAAACAGCCCTTTTTGCTTTTCCAAAAGTATTTTAAACGTTTTTTTTAGGAATTTTATTTGTATGAAGAAAAAAAATCAGCCTCAAGAAGGAAAAGTAGTTTTCAAAGTAGAAGACAAAATCTGGCATGACTGGTATGACAAATTAACTCCAGAAGACCATTGCCAAATGCTTTCAAAATTAGGTTTAGATAAAGAAGAAATTGATGAATTCAAAGAAGATGTTTTTCACGAAGGCCAAGAAACCAAGCCTGTTTCTGCAAAGCTAAAAAAAGCCAAAAAAGTTTCTAAGGCAAAACCTAAAAAGAAAACCAAAAAAAAGAAAAAATAAATTATTTTATTTCTATTCCAACTCTTTTTCTGAATTTTTTTGAAGCAAAGCTGTATCCTGTTTCTTCTAAAGTGATTTCTGTTGCTATTACATGAATTTCTTCTTGTCCTTGCATTGCAAAGTTTTTTGGAATAACATCTAATTTAACTGTTTTGCTTTCTCCTGCATTCATTTTTCCTAATTCATATTTTTCTTTTTGCGCTAAAGTTTTATTTAATCCAATCTGGTTTGAAGCCAAAACTTCAAGATTAACTCTTTTTGGTTCTGTATATCTATTGATTACTTCTATATCCATTCTTACAGGCTGCCTGTCTTGTAAATCAATTTTATACGGAAAAAAATGTGTATTCATTGCAATACTCATTCACTCACCTTCTATTCAATAAAGAATCAGTAAAATTATATGACTTAAACTTCTTTTAAACGTTTATTTTTAGTTAAAGCTGAAAGAAAAAGAATAAATACTAGGAAACACTTTATTTCTAAAGGAAAAAGATTTTTTCCTTAAGTTTGATTGATTTCTATGCCTGAACTCCCGGAAAGCTCTTTGATTAGAAAAACTTTTACTATCCGCACAATGGATTTGCCTCCAAATGTTAAATTAACAAAACGTTCTATGCTGCGCTGGTTTGCTTTGGCTTTTGGTTTGATTTCAGAAAAAGAATCCAGAACAACAGTTCTTGAAGTCCTTGACGCGGTTTTTGTTTTAAACCTTTCAAAAAAACTTTCCCCTAGTGTTCCAGAGATTCAGGCTTATATAAAAAAAAAACACTCTAAAACCATTTCAGAAAAGCTTCTCCGTTATCATTTAAACAGAATGAAACAAACTGATTTGTTGATTAAAAAAAAGCAGGCTTATTTATTCAATCCAGCCCCGTTTGCTGAAAGAGACGACTTAAAAGCGTCTTTTAATCATTACATCACAAAAAACCTTACTCAAACCCTTTCAAACTTAGAAGATGTTTTTTCCCAGTTGCATGAAAGCTATAAAAAATAACTCTTTCTTTTTTCTGTATGCAGTTCAAAAAAATCCATATTATTGTTTCTAAAACAGACCCTGCAGGATTAAACATTTCAGAGCACTTAAAAAACAACTTCAATTTTAAAGAAACAGAAAAAACTTTTGATTCAAACTCAATTTACTCAAACGGAGAAATGAATTTAGTGTTTATAGAAAAAAGACAGGTTTTTGCAGACTATGTAAATGAATTAGACGCAGATCTTTTTGTGTTTGCTTCAAAGCATTCCAGTGAATCCAAAAAACCAACTCTTTCTGTTCATCCGATTGGAAACTTTTCTTCTGCAGAATTAGGAGGAAAAGAAAAAACTCTGATTTCAACTTCTGCTTTAGTAATGAAAAACTTTTTCTTAAACCTGCTCAAAAAAGCAAAAGAAAAATCTCTTAACTGGTCAATTCTTTTAGAGCAAACCCATCACGGCCCTTTTCTTTCAAAACCTGCTGTGTATATTGAAATCGGCAGTTCAGAAGAGCAATGGAAAAACCAGATTGCAGGAGAAATTCTTGCAGAAACAATAATGCATTCTTTTTCTCAATTCAATTCAGGTTTCAAAACAGCTTTAGGTGTCGGCGGAACCCATTACTGTCCAGAGTTTTCTAAAATAGAACAAAGAACCGGCATTGCTTTATCTCATATCCTTTCAAAATATTATGTTGATTCTGTTGACCTTTCTTTATTCAGGCAAATGATTGAAAACACTTTAGAAAAAATTGATTTTGTTTTGTTTGACTGGAAAGGAATCAATGCAAAACCCAGAGACAAAATAATCTCTTTTTGTAAAGAACTTTCTTTGGAATACAAAAGAACCCGTGATTTCTTGTAAAGCTATTTTTTCACCAAAGCTTTTGCTTTTTTTACAATGCTTTCTGTATCCATTTCATATTGTTTTTTGATGCTTGCAGGGCTGTCATAATCAATATATCCGTCTGGCGCTCCAACCCTGTCAATCAAAATATTTGTTATGTTTTTTTCTTCAAGCATTTCCAGCACTGCAGAGCCAAATCCACCTGCCAGAATATTTTCTTCTAATGTAATTCCTCTTCCGGTTTTCTTTAGTGAATCAAGAATCAGTTTTTCATCTAAAGGCTTTGCAAACCTTGCATTAATAACTTCTGCTTCAATGCCTTCTTTTTTCAATAGTTCAGCAACTTCTAATGCTTCTTTTAACATAAATCCAATTGAAATCAAAGAAATATCTTTTCCTTCTTTTATCAATTCTCCTTTTCCTATTTCTAATGCTTTCATCTCTTTATCTATTTCTGCTCCAATTGGATTTCCTTTTGGATACCTTAAACTAATTGGCCCTTTATCATAATCTAATGCAGTTTTTATCATATGCCTTAATTCATTTTCATCTTTTGGAGCCATTACAATCATATGAGGAATTATTCTCAGATAACTAAAATCTAATATCCCTCCTTGTGTTGGCCCGTCTCCGGTAATTGCAGCTTTTGGAACCATTAATTTAACCGGCAACTGCTGCAAAGCAACATCATGTGCTATTTGGTCAAAAGCTCTTTGCAAAAATGGACTGTAAATTACCACAAAAGGTTTTGCTTTTTCTGCAGCCAATCCAGCAGCAAAAGTTACTGCATGTTCTTCTGCTATTCCAACATCATAAAATCTTTCAGGAAATTTTTCCCCGAATTCAATTAATCCAGTGCCTGCAGGCATTGCAGCAGTTATTCCAACAATGTCTTTGTCTTTTTCTGCTAATTCAATCAAAGCTTTTACTGCAACCTTTTCTACTGAAGTAGGGCCTTTTTTTATTGGCTCTCCTGTTTCAATATCAAATGCTGCATGTTCATGCCATCTTGCTTTGTCTTTTTCCATGTAATGCATTCCTTTTCCTTTTGTTGTAAGTACATGCAATAATTTTGGTCCAGGCAAATCTTTCATTCTTTCCAGTTCTTCCACTAATTTTTCCACGTTATGTCCGTCTATTGGACCAAAATAATATATTCCCATTTTTTCAAATATTGTTCCGACTTCTCTTCTTGGAATTTTTTCGTCTGCAACCATTGACAGTTTTTTTAAATGCTTGTACATTGCTCCAACATTTGGAGAAATGCTCATTTTATTGTCATTTAAAATAATCAGCATGTTTGTCTGATTATAGCCAATATTATTTAATGCTTCATAGCACATTCCGCCCCCTAATGCGCCGTCTCCTGTTATTGCAATAACTTCATATTCTTTTTTATTCCTCTTCCTTGCTTCAGCCATTCCCATGGCTCCGCTTAATGCAGTTGAAGCATGGCCTGCACTCCAATGGTCGTGTTCTGTTTCTCCTCTTACAGTAAACCTTGGAATTCCTTTTGGAATACAGATTGTATGAAAGTATTTTTTCCTTCCGGTTAAAATTTTGTGAGTATAACTTTGATGGCTTGTATCAAACAAAAACTTGTCTTCAGGAGAATTAAACACATAATGCAATGCAACACTTAACTCTACTACTCCCAAGTTTGCCCCAATATGGCCCCCATTCACTGAACAAGTATGTAAAAGCATTTCTCTTATCTCGTCAGACAAATCTTTAAGCTGTTCTATTTTTAGTTGCTTTAAGTCTTTTGGGGAATCAATTTTTTCCAGTAATTTTTCTGCCATTAAATCACTCCTGCATTCAACAATATTCTATCTCAAACTATTTAAACCCATACGTTGATTTAAAATGCATATTACGACAAAAGACGAATTATTTCTTTTTTGTGATTTTTCTCACATCTTTGTGAATTACAGTTACAACAGAAAAAACCTGTATCCCTTCTCCTCTTCCAAAAGGAGTCAATCTTTCTCCAGAAGTAGCAATAATTCCAACCTGGTCTTTTTCTATCCCTAAAATTTTTGCAATGCTTTTTCTGATTTCATCTGATACAGGGTCTATTTTTGGTTTTTTGCATTCAATTGTTACTCCAACTGTAGTAATCTCATAATCCATTTTTTTTAATCTCTTTAAAGGAGCTTTTAAATATTCTTTTGAATCAGTTATTCCTTTTTCTTTGCACATTTTATCTGCATGGCTTCCAAGGCTTTTCCAGCTAATAATCTGTGCAATAGCATTGAATAAAGAGTGTAAAATTACATCTGCATCTGAATTTCCTTTTAACCCTAAATGCCCTTGTATTCTAATTCCCCCAAGCATTAAAGGTCTTTTCTCATGCACATGAGAAAACCTGTGAGAATCCTGTCCTAATCCTACTCTAAATGGCATAATATCACACTAAATTATGTATAATTCAGTTTTTATTTCTTCTCCTATTTTGCCCCTCTTTTCTCTAAAATCTTCTCTCCTAATTCCAAATCTTCTTGTGTAGTAATTTTAATATTTTCATAAGAGCATTCAACTATTTTCACTTTTCCGTGAATCCTTTCAACTAACTGCACATCGTCTGTTCCGTAAAAATTCTCTTCTTCTGCTTTCTGAAAAGCTTTTACTGCAATATGAAAAACTATTGCCTGTGGTGTCTGCATCTGCCATAATTCTTTTCTGTTCAAGGTTTCTTTTACTATTAAATCTTCATTTACTCTTTTTATTGTATCTTTTACTTTTTGTGCTGCAACACTTGCTCCAAATTCATGTGCTTCTTCTATACATTTTTCTATTGTTTCTTTCTCCACAAAAGGGTTTGCTGCATTATGAATCAATACAACATCGTTTTCTTCTGCAAACTCTTTTGCTTTTTTTATTCCATTATAAACTGAATCCTGTCTTTTTTCTCCGCCTTTTATTACTGCTTTTACTTTTGTTATTCCTTCTCTTCCAACTATTTTTTCTATTTCTTTTATATCGCCAAGTGAAGCTGAAACAACTATTCCATTTATTTTTTCTGTTTCCTCAAAAACTTTCAGTGTCCTTGCAATAATCTCTTTGTCTTTGAGCCTGATAAATATTTTGTTTTTGCCTTCTCCCATTCTTTCTCCTTTTCCTCCGGCACAAATCACAGCATAATTCATTTTCTCACTTTATTATTATGTTATTTAATCCTTAAATTTGTTCTCCTTTTCACGGCGCTGTAGAATTCCTGTGCGAAGCACAGGAATAAAGCTTTAATTTTGATTAGGTTTTTTTTGGTTATGATTTCTAGATTATAGGTTAGTGCTTTGATTGTGACTTGTTTTTGTTGGT
>JAFCDN010000014.1 GCA_017609625.1 Candidatus Iainarchaeum sp. | reverse complement strand
CGGTATTACAGAAACCATTACACAGCCTTCACTAATCAACTTAGACTTTGCTGATGTTAGAAGCGTAATGGGAAACAAAGGATTAAGTGTTATTGCAGTAGGAGAATCAAAATCCAGAGACAAAGTAGACGAAGTAGTAGAAGAAACACTCAAAAATTCTTTGCTTGACGTGGATATTTCAGGTGCAACAGGAGCATTAATTCATATTACTGGAGGCCATGAACTAACTTTAGGAGAAGCAAACGCAATAGGAGAAAAATTAACTGATTCAATTGATCCTAAAGCAACAGTAATATGGGGTTCAAGAATTGACCCTACTTTTGACAACAAGATAGAAGTGATTTCAATTTTTACTGGATTGTCTACAAAAGAAGTTAATGGAATAAACTTTAAGGAAACAAAAGAAATCAAGCCAAAAAAAGATTTTGGAGTAGACTTGATTTAATCTTCTATTTTAATTGAAACTTTTTCTTCTTTTGTTTCAAGCAAATGACTGAAATCATTAAAATGATCATTTATATTTAATGAAACAGTATAGTTTCCTACTTCAACAACTTTAGATGGAAAAATTTCATAAGAAAATTTTTTTGATTCTCCCTGCACCAGCTTATTTAAAAGTTTTTTTCTTTCAACTCTTTTTAATCCAGCTTTATCCAATCCAAGCTGTCTTGGCAGTTCTAATTCAAAAGAAACAATTTTTGGCTTGGCTGAATTATTTGAAATAGCAAACTCTAATCTTACAGGCTCTCTGTGCCTTAACTTCATTCGAAAAGGAAACAAACTGGTTTTGACATTTAATCCCGACATAAAATCAACTCCTGCATCACTATAAAATATTGTTAAAAGGTTTAATAAAACTTTTTGGATTAGTCGTCCTTGTATTCCAATTCAATCAGCTTTCGGATTTCTTTTGCTTTTTTTTCCCCGATTTTATCTGTTTTCATTAGTTTTTTTTCGTCTGCACTAAAAACTTTTTTTACTGAACCGAATTTTCTCAAAAGGTTTTTTGCCAGGGTAGGGCCGATTGAAGGAAGAGATTCAACAACAAACTGCTGTAATTCAGAATCAGACAAGCCTTTTCTTCCAATCCTTAAACGGATTTCTTTTCCTTTGCCTAACTGCTCTCTTTTTGCAATCAAATACAAAAAAGAAACAGTTTCTTTAACTGAATCAGTGAAAAAAATCGGAACCTGATAGTCAAGCATTATTGAACTCAAAGCTCCTTTAATTGCATTTTCATGAATGTTTCTCAAAGTAAATAACTCTTCTTTTTTTCCTTCAACAATCATTAAAGGCTTTTTGCAGTTTGCAGATAAATCAATCAGCTGGGAAAATAATCTGCCGTCTAACATTGAAGAAAGAAAATCTTCAACTGTTTTTCTTTCAACTATAACTTCATCGCTTAAAACATAATCTCCTAATTCTAATTGTTTAACTTTAACTGCAACATTATCAAACTTGCTTAACTCTCTTACTGCACTTGAAGCCTGTTCCCTTGAATCAACAAAAATCATAACCAAATCTTTTTCAGAAGAAAAAGAATTCAAAGTAGTCTGAGAATCCATTTTTCTGCTTTCTAAATTTTCATTTGAATCCATTGCCTTCATTTTATTTAAAACAGATTTCATTTTCCTTTCTTTTGCTATACTGCTCCAGTAAAAAGCTTCATCTCTGGTTGCTTTAGCCATTAAAATAATTGTTTTTCCTTTAGAAAGCCTGCCGGTTCTTCCTCTTCTCTGGATTGTTCTGATTTCAGAAGGCACAGGCTCAAAAAAAACAACTAAATCCACTTCTGGTATGTCCAAACCTTCTTCGGCAACCGAAGTGCAGAGAAGAGCATTATATTTCCCTTCCTTTAAATCTTCTATTGTCTGAATCTGTTCTTTTTGTGTCATTCCCTTTATTTTTTCTTTTGAAGCCTGACCGATGAATTTTTTTGCTTTGATTTCAGGAAAAGTGTTTAACTGTTTTTCAAGAAAAGAAACTGAATCTCTATAATGATTAAATACTAAAACTTTACTTTTAGGTTTTTCTGAAAACTGTTTTTTTAATACATTAATTAACTCTAATAATTTTGGGTGCTCTACTTTTTTTTCCTTAAGTTTTTCTGTTAAAGAAACTGCTTTAGAAACAGCTTCATGAGAAAGCAGAAATTTTGCTGCTTTTGTTTTTCCAGAGTCTTTCTTTATTCTGGAAAAATAATCATTCAAAGAATTAATTCCCTGGGTTTCCAAAAGCAGTTCTGCATGCGAAACTTTTAATAAAGCAGCCAGCCTAGAAATTGCAGTGTATAAAGCAGGGTTTTTTTCTGCTTTAGATGAAATTGCTTTTCTGATTTTTGACTGCATTTCAATCAAATCTTTTCTTCTCAAATACTGAACTGAAAGGTTTCTGGCAAAACCAAATTTTTTCAGAAACAACAATTGTTCTTTCATAAAAGTTCTTAAAAGAGATTTAATTTCCAAAAATTCCGATGGGAGATTAACTTTAATCCAAGTAGTTTCTATTTCATGAACATAAGGTTTTACGTCAGCATCTTTTTCTGATTTGATTTCAATATTCTTGATAAACAAGTTTTTGCATACATCATCTATTTTTTCTTTTTTTCCTCCAGGAGAAGCAGTCAAAGCAAGAATTAAACCGTTTGAATTTTGTTTAATGTAATTTTGTGCAAGAAAAACATAACTATAGTCTCCTACTGCCCTATGCGCTTCATCAAACACTATTAAAGAAACGTCTTTGAAAGAAATTTTTCCCTGCAGTAAATCGTTTTCAATTGACTGCGGAGTAGCAGAAACAATCTTTGAAGAACCCCATAAAGGAATTCTTTTTTTTGAAGGAATTGTGCCGGTCATTAAAGTGATTTCTTCTTCTGGAATATTCAAAAACTTCTGAAAAGATTTATGGTGCTGTACTGCCAGAGGTTTTGTTGGAGCCAAAACAAGGATTTTTTTTTCAGGTTTTTTTTGCAGAAGAAAAGCTGAAACCATTGAAGCAACAACAGTTTTTCCTAAAGCAGTTGGAGCCACAACCAGAGAATTTCCTTTTTCTAAAACGCGGGCAACCAGAACTTCCTGGTAGATTCTGGATTCAATTGAATTCTTTTTTATAAGCGGATGGTTTACAAAAGCCATACAAAAAAAATGAAGGAATTTGATTAAAAAGGAAATTGGAGCAGGATGCCTCTGAAGAATGGAAAAAATTATTAAGACAAGCTTCTTTATAATAGTGAAATGAAAAAAACAATTGTTCTTTTTGGATTGGTTTTGCTGTTGGGGTTAGTTTCTGCTGTGTGCGAAGATGCAGATTCAGATGGATATGGAAAACAAAATTTTGACTGCTCTTTTGAAGCAATAGACTGTGATGATTCTGATGCAGGCATTAATCCGGGAATGAAAGAAATCTGCGGAAACAGAATAGACGAAGACTGCAGTGGAACAGACAAAACATGCATCAAATGTGCTGACGGGCCAATCTACTTCAGATGTAGCTGTGAAGGAACAATACACAAAGCCGACTTAACAAATCCTGAATACTGCTGCAATAACACATTTAACGGAACCACGCAATGCGAATGGTGCACTGAACCATTATCAGAAAAACTCCTTTGCACAACAGAACAAGGATGTGCAGGAGAAAGAGTATGCATGCCTCCAGGAATCTACACCAGATGTTATGACAAAGAAGACAACTGCCCCTGCATTGAAGAATGGAACTGCACTCAATGGAGCGACTGCACTAACGAAAAAAGAACAAGGACCTGCACAGACAAAAGTTCCTGCAAAACAATAAACTTCAAGCCAGCGACACAAGTAAGCTGTTTAAGTGAAATAAAAGAATTTGAAATTGCATTGTCTTCCACTGCAATAAAAGAAAAACAAACACTTACCTTGACTGTTTTTTATCAAAATCAAGGAGTCAGTTCTGCTACAATACAATACGCAGGAAAAACACTTTATACAGGAAACTCAGGAAAAATTAATCTGACAGCAGTTTTAGGAGAAGAAAAAATCAGAATAAGCAAGCCAGGGTTTGATACAAAAGAAGTAAATATTACAGTGTTGAAAGAATATGCTCCAAATATATGCGGGGATGGTTTTTGCGATTCAAGTGAAAGTGAAACAAGCTGTCCTGCAGACTGCAAAAAACCAGATGCATTTAATCTGGTTTTGACTGTTCCGGAAAAAGTAATTGAAGGAGCAGAATTTACAATAAAAGTTACTAACTCAAACGGAAGCCCTGCACAAGGAAAAAAAATAGTTTACGCAGAAAAAACAAAATACACTGATGCAAAGGGAAACGCTGTTTTTACTGCAGAAAAAAATTTCACTTCAGTCAGACTAATTGAAGAAAAAACAATAACAAAAAATATTTCTATAGAAACAAAAGAAAAAAGTGAATGCGGAAACAGAATCTGCGAAACAGGAGAAAACATTGACAACTGTTCTCTGGATTGCTCTAATCCAGCACTGCCAGAAAACTTTTACCTGATTTTAGTAGTGGTTTTAGTGTTTATTTTCTTTGCAGTCTTTCTTTTAAGCGTAAAATAAGGAAAAAACCTCAAAAAAAGCAATAAGTTTTTAAATAAAGGAATTTTAATGTTTACAGGTTAAAAGGAGGCTTTTTTATGGCTGAATTACCTTTAGCTGCTTTGGATAGAATAATAAGAAAAAGCTCTGGATTAAGAGTAAGTGAAAACGCTTCAAAAGAACTGCGTTCTGTTTTGGAATCAGAAGGAGAAAAAATTTCAAGGCAGGCAGGAGAATTTGCAAAACACGCAAAAAGAAAAACAATAATAGGAGAAGACATTAAATTAGCTGTCAAAAAATAGTCAGCCAAAAACTTCTCTGAGTTTTTTTAATGCAATGCTTCTGGCTTCTTCTTCAGAAATTTTTTCTGTATCAATAACTAAATCAAATTTTTCAAGGTTTTTTCCCAGCTCAAAGCCGTAAAGTTTTTTGTAGATTTCAGCTGTTTTTTGTTCTTTTAGTTTAATTGTGTTTAAAACTTCTTCAAAATTCTGGTTGTTTCTAATAGAGATTCTTTTTGCTCTGGTTTCAACTGAAGCTTTAAGCCAGATTTTAAATCCTTTTCTGCTTAAATAACCCATAGTCCAAGAGTCAGCAACAAGGTTTCCTTTTTCAATTAACTCCAAAAGCTTTTTGTCAAGCATTTCATCAAACTTTCCTTCAAGTGTTCTTTGCTCTAAAGCTTTTTTTCCTTCACTGCTTTCCCACCAGCCAAGGTTTTTTTCTCCCTGCTCTTGAATTATTTCAGTTTTTTTTTCTTCAATCATTTCCTTTAACAAACTTGAAGCATGAACAAATTTCAGATTAAACTTTTCTGCAAGAAATTCAGTTAAATTGCTTTTTCCTGAACCGCTTAAACCAGAAACAATCACTGTTTTTTCTTTCATAGAAAAACAGGGTTTAAATTTGTATTTAAACTTTATGTGTTAAAGTTTTTTGATGAACTCAGAAGAAAAATACAAAAAAATAGTTGAATGCACCAGAGAATTCTTCAAAAAACAAAGATTTCATAAAGCAGTGCTGGGATTAAGCGGGGGAATAGATTCTTCTTTAACAGCAAAAATTGCAGTTGACGCAATAGGAAAAGAAAATGTAACTGGACTGATTCTTCCAGAAAAAACAAACAGGCCAGAAAGCGCAGAATATGCAAAAAAACAGGCAGAAGAACTTGGAATAAAAGCAATTGAAATTAATATAAATGAATTCTTCAGACCATTCTGGAAGTTTCTGCCATGGGAACAAAACAGAGCATCAAAAACAAACATCAAGCCAAGGCTAAGGATGTCAATATTATACAATTATGCCAATGCACACAATACACTTGTTTTAGGAACATCAAACAAAACAGAAATAATGTTAGGGTATTTTACAAAACACGGAGACGGAGCAACAGACTTCACCCCACTGGGGAATTTATTCAAAACAGAAGTGTTTGAAATAGCAAAAAACGCAGGAATTTCAAAAAAAATCATTGAAAGAAAACCTTCTGCAGAATTAGAAGAAGGGCAGACAGATGAAGAAGACCTAGAAATGAGCTACAAAAAAATAGACAAAATTTTGAAAGACATTGAAAACCAAACTTTTAAGAAAAGCTTGAGCAAAACTGAAATGGAAAAAGAATTAAAAGAAAAATTCGGGGAAAACGCAGAAAAGATTTTAAAAAGAATAAAAGAAAACAAACACAAAATAAGTGAAGTGGAAAAAATCTGCTTTTGAGGGAAAAAAATGTTAAGCAAAGAAATGAAAAAAAAGCTTTTAGGATTTGCAAGAGAAGATATTGCAGGAAAAGATATTACAACTTCACTTGTAACAGAAAAAAAATGCACTGCAGTGATTAAATTAAAAGAAAAAGCAGTTGTTTCCGGCCTGCAGGAAACACAGTTTTTGTTTCAGGCTTTTGGAGTAAAAACAAAAGTTTATGCAAAAAACGGAAGAGAATACAATAAAGGAAAAATTCTGTTTAAATTAAATGGAAGCAATAAAAAAATCCTTTCAGCTGAAAGAACTGCATTAAATGTTTTAAGCAGAATGAGTGGAATTGCAACAGCAGCAAAAAAAGCGCAAAGAATTTCAGGAAAAACAAAAATAATGCTTACAAGAAAGACAGCCCCAGGGTTAAATGAGTTTGACAAAAAAGCAGCAATAGAAGCAGGAATTCTTCCGCACAGAAAAAATCTGAATACAGCGTTTCTGATAAAAGAAAATCACTTGAAATTTAATTCAATCTCAAAACTGGTGAAAAAAGCAAAAGCAGAGAACAGGAAAAATAAAAATAAAGTAATTGAAGTTGAAGTGAAAAATTTGAAAGAAGTAAAAGAAGCAGTTAAAGCAGAGCCTGATGTAATAATGCTGGATAACTTTTCTTTTCAGAATGCAAAAAAAACAATAAAAGAAATCAGAAAGAAAAAAAAGATTAAAATTGAACTCTCCGGAGGAATAGATTTTTCTAACCTGAAGAAATACTCTTCTCTGGATGCAGATTTTATTTCTTTGGGTTTTTTAACCCATTCAGTTAAAGGAATAAATTTAACTTTGCTTTTGCTTTAATATCTGAGTGGTTTTATGAAAATCGGAATTTTTGGCGGCTCTTTTGACCCAGTGCATTTAGGGCATTTAAATGCAGCAAGGCAGATTTTAGAGAAAAAAATCTGCGACAAAATCTGGTTTATGCCCTGTTATGGCAACCCCCTGAAAAAAAAGCTGAGCAAAGCAGAACAAAGAAAAAAAATGGTTTTGCTTGCAATAGAAAACGAAAAAAACATGGAATTAAGCGATTTTGAATTAAAAAAAGAAAAAACAACTTTTACTGTTGACACAGTCAAAGAATTGAAACAAAAATTTCCTGAGCATGAATTCTTTTTTGTAATCGGAAGCAAAGTATTGAAAGAAATTCCAAAATGGAAAAACTATAAAAAACTCTTAAAAGAAGTTAAGCTTGTTATTGCTCCAATGCCCGGGTTGAATAAGATTCCAAAAGAAATTCAGAAAACAAATCCAGTGAAAATCAATCCAACTTTAAGCAGCAATATTTCTTCTACTTTAATAAGAAAAAAAATTAAAGAAAAAAAAGATGTTTCAATTTTTCTGCCGGAAAAAATTTTTGAGCATATAAAAGAAAACAAATCATATGGGTTTGAATGAATTTTGAAGAAAAAGTTTGGCTTGCAATAAAAAAAATTCCTAAAGGAAAAGTTTCTACTTACAGAGAATTAGCAAAAGCTGTTGGAAAACCAAAAGCAAGCAGGGCAGTGGGAAATGCATGCAACAAAAATCCTTTTGCTCCGCAAACTGCATGCCATCGCGTGGTAAAAAGTTCAGTCGAAGTCGGCGGGTTTGCTCAGGGAACAAAAAAGAAAATTCTGCTGCTGAAAAAAGAAGGAATTGAAATAAAAAAAGGAAAAATTCTGGATTTTGAAAAAAGATTGTTTAGGTTTTAATTATAACGTGAATCGTTTCCTTTCCTCTTTTGTTTCTTCTTCCAGATAATTTACAAACTCATTTCTGAAGTTAGAGATATTCAAAACTTTTCCTGTTTCCAAAAAAGAAACAATGTTTTTAATGAAAACATTGCTTCCGATAATGTCTGGAATAATAACAAAATCTACTTTATGGTCATATAATTCCAATGCGTCTTTTTTTCTTTTTGCTCTGGCAAAAATGTGAATCTTTGGATTTAATCTCTTTGCTTTTTCAACCAAAAAAATTGAATGATGAATTTCAGGGATTGCAATAACAAGCAAAGATGCTTTAGAAAGATTAACTTTACTCCAGATTTCATCGTTTTCAATGTTTCCATAAACAGAATTAATTCCTAAATTAATCTGCTGGAAAATAACATCTGGATCATGGTCTATTACTACAACGTCATTATGCCTGCCAATTGCCTGTGCAATGCTTGAACCCATTACTCCTGCTCCAACAATAACAATATGATTGCTTAACTCTGAATCTTCCGGCAGTCTTTCCAAATCATTTAATTTGTTTACAAACGCTAACCTTTTTGAAAAAGGGTGGAAAAATCTAGAAAAAACAATGTAAATTCCTTCGCTTGAAGACATGAAAAAAGGAGTTAAAGCCATAGTTAAAGCAGTCACAATAATTGTAACAGAAAAAAGATCTTGAGATAAAATATTTGTGTTAAATCCCTGTGAAGCTAAAATAAAAGAAAATTCAGAGATTTGTGCTAAAGAAAACCCTACAATCAAGCCGTTTCTTGTTCCATAGCCTCCCATAATGCTTACTAAAGCAAAAATAACAGGCTTTAAAAGCAAAACAATCAACAACATTAAACCAGCAATTAAAAAAATGAAGTTAAGCGAAGCAGAAAAAAATAATGTTAACTGCATTCCTAAAGAAACAAAAAAAACTGTAACAAAAAAATCTCTTATTCCCCTGATTTTTCCAATCAGCTCTAAATTGCTTGATAAAGAAGACAAGCTTAATCCTGCAAGAAAAGCTCCGACTGCAGGAGAAAAATCCAAAGCAAAAGAAAGAAAAATAAAAACAAAACAAGTGCTTAACCCGCTTAAGAAAAGAAGTTCCTGACTTTTGGAAGAATAAGAAACAATTTTAGAAAAAACAAATCTTCCTAACAAAAAAGCAAGCAGCAATAAAAGCAGGCCTTTAGCTATTATTGGGGCAACAACTTCAACAGAAAAAAAGTTGGAAGAAAGAACAGGCAAAGCTAAAACAATCAGAAAATCCTGTACAAGTAAAAATCCTATCATCAACCTTCCATGCAAAGTGCTTAATTTTTGCGAGTCAACCAGATTTTTTACTACTACAGTGGTTGAACTAAAAGCCAGAATCAAGCCAAGATAAACTGCAGGCAGAAAATCTATTCCTAAAAAATTAAACAAAGAATAACTGATAACTGAAGTTAAAAGAACCTGCATAACACTTCCAACAAAAACAATTCTTCCCATTGCTTTTAGTTTATTTAAATCAGATTCAACTCCAACAGTAAACAAAAGAAAAGCAATTCCTAACTCTGAAATTAAAACAATGTTTCCTGCCCCTTCAGTTAATCCAATCAGATTCAAACCTATTGGACCAATAACCAGGCCTGCAAGAATATAAGATAAAATTAAAGGAAGCTTTAGGAAGTGCCCAATTAAAGCAAACAAAGTTGCAAAAATCACTATTAAGCCAAGTTCAAAGACTAAACCAGATGTCTGAATAAGTTCAATATTTGGGATTACAATTTCTTCAAGCATTCAAAAAAGAAGGGAAAACAAGTATATAAAAATTTGTTTTCAGATTTTTTTCCATCTCACACTGTCTTTTGTATCGCTTAACTCAATTCCTTTGCTTTTTAAAGTGTCACGAATTTCATCTGCTTTCTTCCAGTCTTTTTCTTTCCTTGCTTTTTCTCTTTCTTCAATTAAATCCAAAAGTTCTTTTTCAAGTTTTTGCTCTTCAAAAGACATTACTCCTAAAACTGAATTTATTTCATTCAGAAAAGAAAGGATTTTTTCTGCAGAACTTTTTGAAAGCTTTTCTTCATCCAACAGTTTGTTTGCTTCTTTCATGAAATCATTTAAAGAAGTCAATGCAAGACTGATGTTTAAATCATCGTCCATTGCATTTTCAAAATCAGAAGATGCAGTTTCTATTAACTTTTTTGCTTTAATTCCTTTCTCTGATTTAACTGCATTTAATTTTGAAATGAATTCATCGAATTTTTCAACTTTTATTTCTGCTTCTTTTACTGCTTTTTCAGTGAAATTTAACTTGCTTCTGTAATGAGTGGAAAGCAAAAGAAAACGCAGTGAAGCCGGAGAAAAGCCTTTTTTTAATAAATCCCTTAAAGTATAAAAGTTTCCAAGCGATTTAGACATTTTTTGTCCGTCGACTATCAGGTGGTCGCAGTGCAGCCAGAAATTAACAAACTTTTTTCCTGTAGCGCCTTCAGACTGTGCAATTTCATTTTCATGATGAGGGAATTTATTGTCAACTCCTCCTGTATGAATGTCAAACTGTTCTCCTAAATGTTTTATGCTCATTGCAGAACACTCAATATGCCAGCCAGGCCGTCCTTTTCCTAATTCTGTTTCCCAAAAAACATTTCCGTCGTCTTCTGAAAAAGCTTTCCATAAAGCAAAATCTCTTGCATTTTCTTTATCATATTCATCCTGTGAAACTCTTGCACCTTCTTTTAGTTCTTTTATTTTAAAGCCAGACAGTTTTCCGTAATTCTTAAATTTTTTTATTGAAAAATAAATGCTTTTATCATCGCCTTTGTAAGCCAAACCGTTTTTCAAAAGCTTTTTTATTAATTCAACCATTTCAGGAATTGTTTTAGTTGCTTCAGGATAAAACTCTGCTTTTTCTATGTTCAATACTTTTAAGTCTTCAAAAAAAGCTTTCTTGAATTTTTCAGTGAACTTTTCCAGAGAAATGTTTTCTTTTTTCGAACCTTTAATTGTTTTGTCGTCTACATCAGTTAAATTCATTACCTGCACTACTTTAAATCCTTTAAATTTCAAATACCTTCTTAAAAGGTCTTCAAAAATATATGCTCTTAAGTTTCCTATATGAGCAAAGTCATACACTGTAGGGCCGCAAGTATACATTTTCACTTCACTGTCTTTTATCGGCTTAAAAGATTCTTTCTTCTTACTCAAAGAATTATAGAATTGAAGCATTTTCTCACTAATAAAAAGTGAAATAAAAGTTTATATTAAGTTAATTGAAAAAATAAAGGAAAAAAGAAAGTCATTTTACCTTAACTTTAAAGCCTTTGGATTTTTTCTTATGCTTTTTCAGCAGAGTCAATTCCAAAATTCCGTCTTTAAAGTTTGCTTTTGCTTTGGCCGGAATCACTTCTGCTGGAAGAGAAACTGTCCTATAATAAGAACTTGCTTTTCTTTCCCTGAAATAATAGCCTTTCTTTTTGTTTTTTTCTTGTTTTTCTAAATCCATTTTTCCTTTTAGGGTAAGCAGATTTTCTGTTACATCAATATCAAGGTTTTCTTTTCTCAAGCCGGGAAGTTCTGCAGTAACTTTTAGTTGGTTTCCTGTGTCTTTAATGTCCAATAGCGGGCTCCTAATCATTGAATCAAATCTAGGAAAAGAATCAAAAAACCTTGAAAAATTTTCCTGTTTTCTTATTTTCTTAAACGGATCCCAAATATCTAATTCATCCATAAAACCACCTCTTAGAAAATAAAAAAATCATATTATTTGGATTCAAAAATTCTTAAAAGCCTATTATTCTGACAAAAATCAAATCCAGAGCCAAAAAACAGATTAATGCTATTGCATGCACAAAAAAGTTTGAGTTAACTTTTTTTGAAATAATATGATAGTAAACAAAAACAGAAATCAATGCAAGAATCAATACAAGCAAAATTATTGCGCTGACTGCAGGCAAAGCAGAAACAAATGCTTCTGAATCCATTGAAGCCCCGACAACCTGAACTGATTCATTCAAAGTTATTTTTCCTGTGTGAAAGTCTCGGACAGAAGAAAAAATTTCTTCCGGAAGGATTACTGGAACCAAAAGGAAAAGAAAAACTGCAACTGCTCCTAAAAATCTTGTTAAAGAAACCGCAGAAGCAATTCCATAAAATTCTGTTCTCACGCTTTTTTTTGCAAACAAAGAAATAATCAAAGCAATTGAAATTGAAGCAATAATCCAGGAAAGGATTGCTGCAAGAAAATTAAACATTTCAACAAAAAAACTAATATTAAAACCATAAACAAGCAAACCTAAAACAGAAAGGATTCCTGGAAGCAAAACAAAAACCAAAGCTCTGGCAAGATTTGGATTTTCAAGATAATGTTTTACCACTTCTCCGGGCTTGTAAAACAAATGCAATGGATTCATTCTTTCACACTCTTTACTATGATATTGCTTTTTTTATTTATAAATCTAATGCCAGCTGTTTTTGATTAAACTTTTCCTAAAAGTTTATCTAAATACCTTTCTCACAGGCTCTAAAATAGAGTCTAGCTCTTCAGTTAAACTGTTCTTTAAATCCATTGGATGCAGTTTTTTTTCTGAAAAAGATTTTTGAATTTCTTCAAAAGAATTGAACCGGATGTTTCCGCCGAATTTCTCAGAACGGGAAATTTCAACAGATTTTTTGCGCGGAAAAACAATTAACTGCATTATCTGCAATAAAGCATTATTTGAATCTCCTTCAACTGCAAAAGCTTTGTTGATTTTCTTTTTTATTTCTTCTGCTGAATCGCGAACAGAAATTAAAGTAGAAGAATCGCTTGAACTCATTTTTGTTCCGGGCTTTAACATTGAATCAATCAAAGGAGTATGCACAAAAAAAGGTTTTTTGTAGTTAATTTTTTGTACTGCTTCTCTCGCAAGCATGTGGATTTTTCTCTGCTCTATTCCTGCCTGTGCTACATCTACTTTCAGGTGTTTAATGTCATTAATCTGCATTAAAGGATAAATTGTCTGTGAAATAGTTGCATTTTCAATGTCTCTTGCAATTTCCTGCATTGAACGCAAGCCTCTTTTAATTGTAGTATTTAAGGAAAGAACAAGAAGGTCTTCAAAATACTCTTGTTTTTTCTGGAAAGAAGAACCTAAAACAAATTCTGGGTCTTTAATGCCTAACTTTTTGAATGCTTTCTTCCAGAGAGAAACTGTTTCTAAAATGAATTCTTCTGTTCCTTTTTTGTTCAAAAAAGCATGCCAGTCTGCCAGTAAAATTTTAATTTTAAACCCTGCTTTTTCCATTTCCATTAATTTTGTTGCAGTAACCATATGGCCTAAATGAACCTCTCCAGAAGGCTCATAGCCACAGTAAGCTACAGGATTCTTTTTTTCTTTCAATAGGGTTTCAATTTCTTCTCTTGTAACTAATTCAACTGTGTTTTTTTCCACTAAAGAAATTTTATCCTTTAAATCCATTCCAGTCACTTTACTTCAATACTTATTTATAGAGTAATGAATTATATTTTATTTGTATGGTTAAGAAAAGAGTTCTTGCATTTGGAAAGTTTGATGGAATTCATCCAGGGCATTTGTATTACTTAGAGCAGGCAAAAAAGTTTGGAAAAGAATTAATTGTGGTTATTGCAAGAGACAAAAGAATTGAAAAAATAAAAAGAAAAAAACCTGTTTTAAAGGAAAAAGAAAGAAAAAAACTTGTTGAAGCATTAAAGCCAGTGGATAAAACTGTTTTAGGAAAAGAAAAAGACAGCGTTTTTGAAATCCTCAGGAAATTAAAACCTGAAGTGATTGTTTTAGGATATGACCAAAAACCCGGAAAAAAGAAGACAGAAGAAAAAATAAAAAAAATGAAACTAAAAATAAAAGTGAAAAAAGTCAAGGCATTTAATTCCAAAAGATTTAAATCATCTAAACTGAAAAAAGAAATAATTAAACGCGAGAGCCGCTAATTTTCTTTTTCTCGAGTTCTTCTCTGAATTCTTTTATGAATTCAGGGGAGCCTTCAAAAACAAAACCATAAAAATTGCAGTCAGTGCATCTCATTTGAGGGGATAAAGCAGCAGAATCTTTTCCAAGGCCATAAATTAATGGTTTTAAATTAATTGAACTGCAAGCAGGACAAAATCTGAAAGAAACTGATTTGTTTTTTCCTTCCCTCTTAACCTTTTTATCAAACTCTTTTATTTCATGTTGGCTGAATTCTTCTTCCATAAGAATTTTAAGAAAATAAGTGTTATAAAAGATATATGTTAATGGTTTAACAGCGCACAGCGTAAAGCTGTGCTAGCAAGACTTTACGTCTTGCGTTTTGGCAACTTGCCTTTTGGAAAAGGCAGTTTTGCCTTGTTTTCCAAATACTCAGTTATTTTTTTTGCAGCATTTATTCCAGTGCAGTTTTCAAAAGCCTGGAACTGCGGAGAACGGTTTGTTTCCAGAACAAACCATTTTCCTTCATGTAACGCAAGGTCAACTCCAGCAATTTCTATTTGAGTGCTTTTTGCTGCTTTAACTGCAATGTCAGAGATTTCTTTGTTTAACTTGAAATTAATTCCAACAGAGTTTTTTGCTATGTTTTTAATCCAGTGAACAGACTCTTTTTTGAATGCACCGACTGCTTTTCCGTCAATAACCATAACACGCAGTTCTTCTTCAAACGGAAGGAATTCCTGAACAATGTATTCAGCACCTTTAAGGGAAGAAAGAAAAGAATGGATTTCAGAAAATTTTAACCGAAAAACTCCTTTTCCTCTTTTTCCTTCAAGTTCTTTTAAAACAATCCAATCATCAGAATTAAATGGAAGGGAATACACTGTTTTTGGATTCAAAAAAAATGTTTTAGGAATATTTAATCCTGCTTTAAAAAAAGCATAATAGTTTGTAAACTTGTTTTTTCCAATCATGTGAATAAGTTTTTCATCAACTATTTTAGAGCCTGCAGAAAAAAAACCTAAAGCTAATGCTCTTGACTGCAGGGAAGCTCCCTGCAGAACACGGAATAACACAATGTCAAAAACTTTTTTTTGGAAATTTCTGCCTGAAGGTTTTGCGGATGAAAAACAAAAACTTCATGTTTTTTTTTCTCTGTTTCTTCTTTTATTCTTTCAATTTCAAACTGCTTTTCAGCAGAAATTATTGCAAGCTTCATATTAAAACCTGTTTTTTGATTTAATCTCACTAGTTTTTTTGTACAAAAACTTCATTAAAGCATGGGGAAGTTTTGAACCAAAAAATTCAGGCATAAAACCAGGCGCAAAGTTTACTTCAATCAACTTGTATTTCCCATTACTTTCAATGAAATCAACTGCACACACATCCAAACCTAAAATTGTGGAAACCTTTAATGAATCTTCTTTCATTGCATTGCTTAATTCAACAAATTCTGCTTTTCCTCCATTGGAAACATTTGTCCGCCATTCTCCTTCAGGAGAAATTCTTTTAATTCCAAAAACTTCTTCTCCCATAACAAAACATCTTATGTCATAATTATTGGATTCAATATATTCTTGGGTTGAAATAAATTCCCTGAAAACTTTTAAAGTGTCTAAAACCGGCTTGAATTCAGTTTCAGAGTTTGCACGCATTACTCCGCGGCCTCCAAAACCCGACAAAAGTTTTATTACAATTGGATAGCCTATTTTATGGCTCATATCTATTGCAGTCTGAGGTCTTACTGCAAGAGAAGAAATCGGAACAGGAATATTTTCTCTTGACAAAACTTTTACAGTGAAATATTTATGGTTTGTAATCTGAAATCCTTCAGAGTTTAATGGAACAAAAACATCTGACTGGTTTAAAATGTCCAAAACAATTTCTCCAAACATTAAATCCTTAGAAAAAAATCTTGCATAACATGCATCAAAAGAAGTTAAGTCAGTCCCTTTGAATAAAAGCTTTGTTTTCCCTTCAATACATTCAATTTTTATTTTGCCTAACGGAGCATATAAAACGGTATCAAAAAATTTATGCGCTTCTTCTAAAATCATCTGTTTTACTATTTGTTTTTCATGGCTTCCGCCGATATACAAAAACTTCATTCCATTGCCTTCTTTTCAAATTTGCTTAAATAAAATTCTGCAAGCTTTTCATATAAATTTTTTCCTAAAATTTCCTGGAAATAAGAGAAATCAACAAAAGGCTTTAAGCTTACAATATTTCCTTCAATGGATTTAACTGTAGCAATTTCAGTTCCAATTGCATTGCAGGCGTTAATTAAATTTTCCTGTTCTTTTTCGCTTAAAGTTCTTGTGGCTCCCTTTTTCAAATACTCTAATCTTTCATTGTTCCAAAGTCTTCTGACAGAAAAAACTTCTTTTCCTATTACTGCACTTACATCCAAAGGTTTTTCAAAAAATTCCTGCAGCAACAAAATATCAAAATCTGACTTAATGCTTTTAACAATAGAAATCATAGATTTTTCTGATTCAACCAACACGTCCTGTATTTTCTTGTAACCGGAAAAAACCTGCAAAACCAAAGGAAAACGGAATCCTTTTAGCGAAGAATTAATAAAAGAACTTGAACCAAAAATTGTTGTATTAGGCGTATTGATTTTATGAGAGTTCAAAGTAGTCAGCTGAAAGGCCTTATTTGAAAGAATAGAATAAGCATCCGGCTTAACCTGACAGTAAATTCCTTTCTGGGAGAATTCATCAATTAAAGGCTCAACAAACTGGGTGAACTGCACTCCAACTGCTAGAAAGCAGGAGTCAAATTCTTCCAAACTAAAACCGTTTGTAGTTAAAGTTGTTTCTTTTCCTTCAGTCAATAATCCCAGCTGGCCGATTTCTATTGCCTGAAAAGAAATGTTTTTTTTATTGAAAGCTTCCTTTAGTTCTTGAATGTAAGCTGTGTCTTTTTCATGGATAAACAAAGTCTTCATTAAAAAACCTTTAATCATTCACCGCTTCAGGATCTTTTTTTGTTTCTTTTTTATCTTCTTTCTTTTTTTCAGGCACCCAGATTTTTTTTATCTGGTTTTCCGGATCATTTGAAATTTCAGTGAAAACAAACTCTGAAAGCATTTCATTTACAATAGATTTTTTTCTGATTAGTTTGTTTACATATCTTTCAAAAGATTTTGAAAGGTTTTTATAGGAAGCAACATTAGCGTAAATTAATCCTTCCTGAATTCTCCAAAAAGCAGGGGTCCCTTTTTTTGCAAAAATTAAATAGCCTCTTTTCTTGTCTGTTTCGCTCATTGCTTCATCCAATAATCTGTAATCAGCCATATACACCCCTGCAGTCTGAGGGGAAGGATCCATTATAATTATTTCATCACCTTCAATTCCAACGCATAAAACAAAATGCCCTGAACGGGATTTTTTTGTCGGAAACAAAACAGGTTTTTTGTACCACATTAAAAGCATTGCCCCGTCTGCAATCCAGCTTTTAACTTCATCTTTTAAATTGTAAATCTGATTATAGCGCACCAATTGTCCTTTAACCAGAGTTTTGGTTAGTTTTTCAACTGCATTAATTAAATCCAAAGGCTTTGTTCCTCCAGGAGAAGAAGTTCCGGCAATTTTTCCTACATCTTCCTGGGAAAAATTATAACCAAAAAAAGACAGCATCATTGAAGCAGAAGCAGGGCCGCAAAAATAATTTTTTTGGGGAATGAATTTTGTTCTAATTGCCTCTAATTTTGAAATATCGCTTCTTGCTCTTTTAATGAAAAACTCTTTTTTCAGAAACTCTTTGTTTGGAATAATTAAATTATATCCTGAACCGCTTCTAAGCATTACTCCGTGAATGTCTACTCCGATTACTTCTCCTACTTCGTTTTCAATTTTAATGCTCTGCCCCGGCTTTATTATATTTCTTTCAATATAAAGGCTTGCAAAAAAGTTTTCAAAAATTTCTTTAAAGCCAAAGAAAAACAATGCTAAAACCAAAATGATTATTGCAGTAATTAAAGTGTTGAAAAAACTGCTGAACAAACTTATGTCAACTCCTACAGCAGAAAAAGAAAGCATTAACAGAATCAAAAGCAGGAAAAATTTTACTACAAGAAAAAAAGAAGAAAGAATTCTTTTAGAGATTCCAAATTCTTCTAAATAAGATTCTGAACCAAATTTAATAAACAAATAACTGATTGCATCAATAATCAAAGTAACAAGAATATAGCCTAAAATAAATACAAGGAAAAAAATCACAAAAGAAGGGATAAAAGCCATTACTTTTGAAACCAGAACTTCTGCAACAGAAATTTTCAATACACTCAATGCAATAATAAGAGACAAAACAAAAACAAACAATTCAATTGACCTTGTAACAGAATCAACGGTGCTGAAAGTCAGCCTCTGTTTTTTCAGAATAAACCCCAAAACTTTTCCTACAGTCTTGGCTGCAATCAATCCAATCAAAATAACTGCAATAGCCTGAGTTGCATTGCTGAACAAAACTTCTTCCAATAAAAGATTTCCAAGAGTTTCCATCATTCTAATCAGCCTATTAAAAGAGGGTTTAAATGTTTAAATAAATTCCCTTTAAGGCGCTTTAAAAGCAAAAAAAGAGGAAAAATGCAAGGATTTTTTAGGCTTTCATACATATAATAATAAAATGAAAAAGCAGGTAAAAAAAGAAATCAAAAAACACGGAAAAAAAGAATTGTTTTTTGCAGAAGAAAAAAACAAGAGGTTTGATTTTAAAACCGCAAAAAAATACGGTGAAAAAATTTTAACGCACAATCTGGGAATACAAAAAAAAGAAAAAGTTCTGATAATCTGCGATGAAACAACTTCTTTAATTGGAAAAGCATTTCAGAACGCAGGAAAAAATTTGGCTAAAAAATCTGAACTGATTCAAATGCATTCACTTCCATTCAACGGAATGGAACCAAAAGAAGAAATAGCAAAAGAAATGCTGAAATACAATGTAATAATAATGCCGGTTAAAAGCTCTTTGACGCATACAAAAGCAAGAGCTGCAGCATGCAAAAATGGAGCAAGAATTGCTTCAATGCCAAGATTAAATTATGAAATGATTGAAAGAGACCTGCCGGCAGACTACAACAAAATCAGGGCACTGACAACAAAAGTTGTAAAGGCTTTAACTGAAGCAGATTTAGCTGAAATAAAAACAGAAACAGGAACAGATATCATAATTCCTTTGCAAGGGATGAACGCAGGAGGAACAAACTGCGGTTTTTATTTAAAGCCAGGAAGCTTTGGAAACATTCCCCAAGGAGAAGCATATATTGTGCCGGAAGAAGGAAAAACTACAGGGAAATTTGTAGTTGATGTTTCAATGGGTTCAATCGGGAAAGTGAATACTCCAATAGAAATTACAGTTAAAAAAGGCTTTGCAGTAAAAATTGACGGCGGAGAAGAAGCAGAAAAACTAAAAAAAATGATTAAGCCTTTAGGAATAAATGCAAGGAATATTGCAGAATTTGCAATTGGCACAAACGACAGGGCAAAAATAATCGGCGTAGTTCTTGAAGATGAAAAAGTTTTGGGAACCGCACACCTTGCAATAGGAAACAGTACTTCAATGAAAGGCGGAACAATTTATTCTGAAATCCATTTAGACGGAGTATTCAACAAGCCAACAATCTGGTTTGACGGAGAATTGTTTATGGAAAAAGGAAAGATATTAATATGATTTGTTGATAGTGATAAATGAAAAAAAGAAAAAAATAATGAAATTAAATTGTAAAAAGAAAAAATAAAAAAATGTGAATTAATATTTTTATTGAGGAAAAAAATGAAAAACAACCACCCCCTAAAAAGATCAATGCTAGGATTGGAATCAGAATTTTTTTGCTTAAACGAAAACGGCTTTATGATTTCAAAAGCAGATGAAATAATAGAAAACGCAAAAAAAAAGAAGATTCCAGTAATAAAAGAATGCGCAAAAAATATGCTGGAATTAGGGGTTTATCCTTCAGTTAAAATATATAATATTTCAATTAATTATCTAAATGCATTGCAGGGGCTGATTGATTCAGCAGAAAAAAACAATGTAATGCTTTATCCCCTAGGAACTTATCCTGGTTCTTTTGAACCAGAAATGAGAAGAGAAGGATTATATGAAGTAAAAGAAAAAATATTCGGGGAAAGCAAATTCAAAATAGCAGGAAGAAACATTGGATTCCATTTTCATTATACTTTACCAAGAGGAGTTTTTAATTCAAAAACAAAAAAACTAAAACAGCCAAAAAAATCAAAAATAGCTGACAGCATGGTTAATGCATTTAACTTAATGCTTGCAACAGACCCTGTTATAACTACATTACTGCAGTCTTCTCCTTTTTATCAGGGAAAATATTACGGAAAAGACTCCAGAATGATCTGGTACCGCGGAGGAAAATATCTAAAAAATTCAGACGGACTATATGCAGGAATGGAAGAAATCGGCCAGCTTCCTTCTTACGCGCATACAGTTACTGATTTAATTAACAGGACAGCAAATACAGTTAAAGCATGGGAAAAAGAACTTATTAAAGCAGAAATTCCAAAAAACACAATAAGAAAATATCCAGCAAAACTCGCAATCGGCTGGTCTCCGTTAAAAGTCAACCCGCATGGAACACTGGAATTAAGGGGAATTGACATGAATCATCCAAAATACATTTTAGGCGCAAGTGTTTTGGTTTCTGCAGTGCTAAGAGAAATCTTTGAAGAGTTTTTAGAAGTAAAGCCTTCAGATTTAGGAATGCATCATCCGTTTAAGCTTGAAGGAAAAACAATTCATGTTTCTCCAGATAGTGTTGTAAGAGAAAAACTGCAATGGAAGTCAGCAAAAAAAGGGCTTGAATCAAAAGAAATCAAAAAACACATTAAAGGATTTGTTAAACTAAGCAGGCATTTTATGCTGCCAGAAGAAAAAAAGGCAGTAAAACCTTTAATGAATATAATTGAAAGAAACGCAACTGTTTCAGATATATGGATTAAAAGAGTAAAAAAATCCGGTTTTTCTTTAAACCAGATTGTGCCAAACGACTTGTTTGCAGAACTTTCACTGAAAAGCTGCAGGCAGTTAAAAAAATCCATGGACAAAACAAAAAGGACTTTTGAAGCGATAATTTGATTCAAAAAAAAAAATCACAAAAGCATTTAAACCAGTTTAAACAGAATTCTTTAATGGCAAAACCATTTAGAAAATTAACTGAACCTTTCAGAAGATTCTGGTGGAGAGAAAAAGCTGCAAGAATTTCTGCGCCTGTTGAAAACAGACCACTCAGAAGTTGGATGAAACACAGAAAAAGCTATTTAAATCGCAGTGAATTCAGCAGAGAAAGAGAAGTTGAAATAAAAGTTGGAAAAAAGAAAATTAAGCTGCGCGGAGCAGACAGATTTAAATGGGAATACAAAAAAAGAAAATATGTGCAACAAAAAATAAGGCCAAAAATAATAGAAAACTATAAAATTCTAAAAGAAAAATTTCAGGATTTGCCTCAAACAAACCATCAAATTTATTCCCTGGCTTATCTTTTTGTTGACTACTTGAAAAAAGGAAAAGCACAGCTGAGTGGAAATCCAAAAGGCCCTAACGTTAAACTGACAATGCAAGGCAATACTCTTACATTAGAATACACTTTTCATATGGGCTTGAAAAAACTAAAAAAAGAAACTAGAAGGATTGAATTAAGTCAGCAAGATCTAGATTTAGGAGCAGAGTTAGGAGAATTAAACAAAAAATCAACAGACATATCTGTCAATACAGTAGATCAAACAACATTAGAAGCAATCCAAAGCATGAAATAATGCAAAACTAACCCCTAAAAAGCGCTGGCTTTTTATTTCTTTTTTTCCACAAATATAAAGAAAGGGAGTGGAAAAAAATGAAGTTTTCAGAATTTAGTGAAAAAACCCTTTCATTGACGTTTGATGATATACTGCTTTTACCTGCTTACTCTGATGTTATTCCAAAAGACGTTGATTTAAGCACAAAATTAACAAACAATATTTCACTGCATATTCCTCTTGTAAGCTCTGCAATGGATACAGTAACAGAAAGCGCTACAGCAAAAGCAATGGCAAGACAAGGGGGAATTGGAATCATACACAAAAACATGACTCCAGAAAAACAAGCAGAAGAAGTAATAAAAGTAAAAAGAGCAGAATACTGGATGATAACAAATCCAATTACAGTTTCCCCTACAGATTCAATGAAAAAAGTTTTTGAATTAAGGGAAAAATTTGGAGTTTCAACTTTTCCAGTGACAATAAGAAAAAAACTGATTGGAATTTTAACAAAAAGAGATATGAGATATGCAAAAGAAAACGACAAAGTAAAAAATCTCATGACAAAAAAAATTGTTACAGCTTTAACAGACGATTATGAAAACGCAAGAAAAATACTGCACAAAAACAAAATAGAAAAACTGCCGATAGTGGACAGCAAAAGAGAACTAAAAGGACTGATTACAATAAAAGACATTGAAAACAAAGAAAAAAATCCTTTAGCAAACAAAGACTCAAAAGGAAGGCTTTTAGTTGGAGCAGCAGTTGCAATAAAAGACTTTAAAAGAGTTAAATTACTGGTTAAAGCAGAAACAGATGTTTTGGTTGTAGATACAGCGCATGGTCATTCAAAAAATGTAATTGAAACAGTAAAACAAATAAAAAAAGAATTTAAAATTCAAATAATAGCAGGAAATGTTGCAACAAAAAAAGGAGCAGAAGCATTAATTGAAGCAGGAGCAGATGCAATAAAAGTTGGAATCGGGCCTGGAAGCATTTGTCTGGAAAAAGACGCACTCATTACAATGGGAGATTACACTGCAAAAAAAATAAAAGATGTTTCAGTAGGAGATAAAATAATAACACACAAAAATAGGAAAAGGACTGTTACAAAAAAATATGAAAAAAAGTATTCAGGAAAAATATGTGACATAAACGTAAATGGAAGCCCGCAAAACATCAAAATAACCCCAAATCATCCTGTGCTGGCAATTCATTTTGAAACAGAAAAAGAAAAAATAGCTAAACTTGGCGCAAAATATTATTTTGACAAAAAGAAACACAACAAAGGATTAGAATGGACTGAAGCAGGAAAACTAAACAAAGGAGATATTTTAGTTATTCCAAGAACAACCATCTCAAAAATAGAAAAACAAGTTTTTGATTTATCTGAATTCCTTCCAGAGCATTTTTTTGATGAAGAAAAAGTATGGTCAAACAAAATAGGATTCAATTCAAATCCAAAATCCTACAATGATTTGGCAGAAAAATTTAATACAACTCAAAGAATAATAGGAAACATAGTTCATGGAAAAAAATCCTTTGATATGAACTTAAACCAAAAAGTAAACCAATATCTAGAATCAGTTCAATACTCTAGGCAAATTGAACCAAACAAAGTTAACCGTTTTGTTGAATTAAATGAAGATTTAATGAAATTGTTTGGATACTTTATTGCAGAAGGATATGTTACAGGCACAAAAAACAACAGGCAATTATGTTTTGCTTTTTCAAAATATGAAATTGAATACCATCAAGAAGTAATAAATTTAGTGAAAAAAAATTTTGGATATGAATCATCCAAAATAATAAAACATAAAACAAGAAATTCCGCTACAGTGCACGTATTTTCTAATGCAATTGCTTCTTTCTTTGAAAGATTGTTTCCTTTAGGGGCAAAAAACAAAAAAATTCCAGAAACCCTTTTAAAGCAGAAACCTTCTTTGCTAAGAAAATTTGTTAAAGGCGCATTTAATGGAGACGGAACAATAAAAGAATTCAGAAGAGCAAGCTATAAAACTGTTTCTCCTTCACTTGCATTTCAAATTAGTGAAATTCTTATCAGGTTAGGTTTTATGCCTTCAATAAACTGCGAGGAAAAGAAAAAAACCGAATGGAACAAATGTTATAGAATCAGCGTTTCAGGAAAACAATATAATAGATTTATGGAAACAATTTACCCAAACAAAAAATTTAACGAAAGCAAATCTGAAGGACAACAAGTATGGGCTGATGAAGAATATATTTATCTGACAATAAAATCAGTAAACCACACTGAAAAAGAAACAACAGTCTATAACCTTGAAGTAGATGAAGATAATTCATATCTAGCAAACAGAATTGCAGTGCACAACTGCACTACAAGAGTTATTTCCGGAGTCGGCGTACCGCAGTTAAGCGCAATAATGGAAACAGCAAAAGCATGCAGTAAAGTAGGCATTCCATTAATTTCAGATGGAGGAATAAAATATTCCGGAGACATTACAAAAGCTTTGGCTGCAGGAGCAGATTCAGTAATGCTTGGAGGCTTATTTTCCGGAACAGAAGAAGCTCCAGGAAAAACAATTTTCATGTACAACAGAAAATTCAAGCAATACAGAGGAATGGGTTCATTGTCTGCAATGGAATTAGGCGGAAAAGACAGGTACTTTCAGTCAGAAATAATAGATAAAGGAAAATTCGTTCCAGAAGGAATTGAAGGAATAGTTCCATTCAAAGGAAAACTAAGCGAAGTAATTCATCAGCTAACCGGAGGAATAAAATCCGGCATGGGATACTGCGGAGCAAAAAACATTGCAGAATTAAAAAAGAAAGCTGAATTCACAAGAATAAGTTATTCCGGATTACAGGAAAGCCATCCGCATGATGTAACAATAACCGATGAAGCACCAAATTATTCAAGAAGTTAAAAACAAAAAAAAAAGAATTTCAGTCTAAAACAGTTAAAGTTCCGAATTTTCCAGTGCTCAACTGTTTTTCTCCTTTGTATTCAGAAACATAACCGTTTTCTATTTTAATTTTTTTTCCTTCTTCTATCTGGTCAATCTGTTCATTCCATAAGCTGATTTTGATTTCTCCAGTGTCATCTTTTCCTGCAGCATTGCATACTCTGCCGGAAGCTCTTGGAGTATCAAAATTTCTTATTTCTCCTTTACTTACAATCTCTAATTCTATGTCAATTTTTCCTTGACCTGATTTCAAATCTTTTACTTTCATGTTATCCCACCATCAAAAATAAATCATTCAATGTAATCTTTTAAGACGAAAAAATATTTAAAACCAGAGCATCAAAAGCCACGAACTTTTCTGGCAATCACAAACAATTTGATTGATTTATGCTCCCATTCATGCTTTGGAGGAGTTTTAAAAACTTTCACTGTTTCAAAATTTGCTTCTTCTAAAAACTTTTTTATCTCTTCTTCTGAAAAATATTTTACAAAAACTTTTTCCTTTTTATTTAGCTGGATGTTTTAACACAGTAAAGTCTTTGCTCATTGTTGCAGTAAGATACATTTGAACTCAAGTGAGCGTCAATCCATTCGCGGTCGGTAGCACGAATATAACCTGCAACCCCCCTGTTTTGGTATTCGTGCTGTTCAAATGTCCAGTTATCACAGTTTGTAACATTAGTAACTCCTTCATAGCCTCCAGTAAAAACAGTTCCGTCTGGTTTTGAACCAGTCCAAACATAAGAGCCTTGGCCAATATCATCGTGAAGTACGCTGCTTTCATCAAGGTTTATTTTGTTTTGAATGCTTGAATCAAACAAGTCTGCTTTATTGTTGGCAATAACTGCTCCGCCTATTCTTTTATAAGTTGTATCTGGAATCCTGTCTTTTGCATTAGTTGAAGAATCACTAATAAGCGCTTTCCATATTCCGCTTAATCCCGCATTGTTTGCAAGCGATTGACATATTCCGTCTGCTCCTGCTATTCCTCCTAAATTTGCTGTCTGTCTAGTGCTTGAAGTGAAAATTGTTCCAACAGGCAAAATAACACACTCCCCGCCACTGCAACCTCTGTTACATACTTCTGTTTCATAAGTGCATTCTCCGCTAGCACAGTTTCCGTTATATTTTCTTGTTGCTCCATCACATGCATCTGAACAGGCCATTCCAAGGCAAGGATCTCCAATACATTGCGCGTTTTCACACCCATGCTCGCATTCTATTTCAGAGTAAGTGCACTGCGCGTTTTCACATTTTCCATTATACAACAGCACATCTTCAACACATTTTTTAGGGCAATCCACATTAGTACAAGAATCCTCATCTTGTTCTGTATCAGTTTTATCCTCTACATTATCTTCTTGTTCTGTTTCATCTTCATCGTTTTGTTCTTGCTCATCTTCTGTTGAGTCTTCTTGTGTGCATGCCCATTTGCATCTATTTGAAATGCAATGCCAGTTTCCAACACAATCTCCATGTGTTAGGTCTTTTGATTCACATTCAAACGCAGTTTCACAAAAATTTTTTGGCATACAAGCGATTTCAGTACAAGCAATTCCTGTTTCACTGCAATTACAAGTGTTACAACTACTATCTGGCGCTTGCTATGTTTCCCCCAAAGCATGGCCATTGCAGCTTACTAAAACATTTGTATCTGAAGTCACATTTTGGTCTAAGAATTGCAAATCTTCAGTGCAGCCAGCTAAAGCAATTAAAAAAACTAGTAATCCAATTAACAAAATCTCTTTTTTCATTTGTCATATTTATATTCTTACTTATATTTTAATCTTTTGCTCTTCCATTTGGACCAAATTCTAACCCAAAAACACAGCTGTCACTCCCAGCTGGCATGCGGGCAGGACATTCGCTGCGCTCAGTCCAGCTGAAAAGCAAATTATACTCTACTAAAGCAGTGCTATTGAAGATAGCACGCGTTACTCGCGGACGCAACCGCGAACGCAGGGGACGAGATTCGAACTCGTGCGTCCTTTCGGACACGGGCTGGCTACTTTTTTGTTCAAACTTTTCGCAGAAAAGTTTGCTTTTTTGTTAAACCTTTTTTCCGAAAAAAGGTTTTAGCAGGCCCGCGCATTAAACCGCTCTGCCACCCCTGCAGAACTGTCACGCGCAGTTCACACGCGTGCAGGACATTCGCTTTCGCTCAGTCCAGCTGTAATAATATACAGTATATAGTAATTTGTTTAAAGAAAATTTAATAAAAAGAGTTTATGCTACATGACGGCGAGGAAACGCTTTTTTGATTATTCTGCCTATTGATCTCCTCGTTTTTCTTCTTCTCGACGCACGAGTAACTGTTTTAATAGGAGCTTCAACATTGGTAGAAGATTTAGGAACATAACCATACCGTTTAGCAAATGCTAAGGCTGCAGAACGAACAACTCTCCTGCCAGTCATTATGCGAACTTCCTGAAGAAACTGTTCAGGTGTTAAAACTTTTCGAGCAAGCCTGTCCTTAAGAACACCATAACCTTGTGGAGGAGGAAGCTTGTTTCTTGCCATATTCTAATTATGTTTTCTTTCTTTTTAAATGTTTTTGAAAAAGTTTTTTTGGCAAAGCTTTTCTTAAAAGGTTTTTACCAAAGGTTTTTTTGGCAAAGCTTTTCTTAAAAGGTTTTTACAGAGGTCTCTTAGGTCTTCTAAAAACTTTTCTTCTTTTAGGACCCATCTCAGAAGGCCTTTTTCTTTTTTTTCCTGATATGGTTCCCTTAAAACCAAGCTCTTCCATAAGTTTATCAGGACGTTCAGTACCAACTGCAGCAGAAAGTTTTCTAAGCATATGTGCTTCAGAACTGCGTGCTGCAATTCTTCTTATTCTTTGCTTCATTGCATCATTAGAAGTTATTTCAGAAAGCCTTGCTTCAAACTTCTCAGAAGGCAGGCCTTCTTGAAAAGCATTAATTAATGCCGTTGCACCTTGAGGAAGAGTACTTTTTCTAGCCATACTTTAATTAAGCCTGTTCAAGTTTTTAAATGTTCAGTTTTTAAAAAGATTTTCAATCTTTTTATTTAAAGCAGTACGGGTTTATCCCGTACTTTTTGTTACACCTTTTGGAAAAGGTGTTGCAGGAGTAGCGAAGCGGTCAAACGCGCAGGACTCAAGAAAACTTTTTGGAAAGAAAGTTTAGATTCACAAAAACTTTTTAGTAAAAAAAGTTTTACCAAAACTGTTCAGAACATAATTTTCGCTTTACGCGAAAGAGTTTTAGGTTTTGGGCTATCCTGTGGCTTAGTGCCTTCGGGGGTTCGAATCCTCCCTCCTGCATAAACTTTTTCGAAAAAAGTTTAAGCAAAAATGTTTTCACTTCGTGAAAACGCGCGAAGCGCCTTTTTGGTAC
>JAFCDN010000038.1 GCA_017609625.1 Candidatus Iainarchaeum sp. | reverse complement strand
ATAAAACTATTTTCTTTCATTCTGTTTTACTAATGGTTTTTCTTTCTTAATAAATTTAACTTTGAAAGAGAATCTAATCTTTTTAGTTATGCGACCGCCGGGAATCGAACCCGGGTCCGAAGCTATCTGCACACCTTTTCCAAAAGGGGTAACACAACTACCCAGCCAGTTGACATCTGGACAAGACCGTACTGAATCAAAATAACACAAACTTTTCGCAGAAAAGTTTGCTTTTTTGTTAAACCTTTTTTTTGAAAAAAGGTTTTTTTGTTCAACCTTTTTTCCAAAAAGGTTGTTGGCAAGCTCCAATTCTACCACTGAACCACGATCGCCTAAATAAAAAACTAGACAGAAAGGGTTTTAATTTCTTCAGAATCTCTCTTTTTCTTGAAATTTAACCCATTTGCTTTTGCTTGGCTCTAAAGAAATCTTTGCACAAGAAGGGCACTGCCATACTTCCACGTCTTCGTCTCCTCTTTTTTCTGTTCTTTGCAGACCCATTATTGAACCGCACCTAAGGCATTTCATAAAATCAACTGTTTGCTTTAGAACAGGATTCGCCTATCTGGCATCTTTCATGGCATTCAATCCAATTGCATGTCATTTCTCCTTGTTCTATTAATGTATCGCAAGTATTTGCACATTCTTTTGATTTTTCCATTTGCATTACCTGCAATTCAATTGCACTTGTTGCTAGTCCTCTTGTGTCATTAATGCTCCAAAAAATAGTTACAACCAAAACAAAAAACACTACTCCGGCAAACAATGTTGCTCTTTGCGCGTTATTCATCACTGGAAAACCTCCTTTCATAATAGATAATACTACAGAATCAGAATATTTAATAGTTTGTTTTTTTTGGATAAATTAATAAGCCATTGCAAGCAATGGCTTGCCATTTTTTGGTACTCTCGCTCGAAAGCGAGAAATGGGCCCGAACGGGATCGAACCGTCGACCTCCACGTTGTAAACGTGGCGTTCTAACCACTGAACTACGAGCCCAAACACCTTTTCTAAAGCAACTTTTGGAAAAAGGTGCATCAAAATTTTGTTCAACCTTTTTTTAAAAGGTTGAGGCGTAACAAAAAGCACGACATAAAGTCGTGCTAGCCCCACTGAAAGTGGTGCCTTGTACCGCACAGCCGAAACTGTGCAGTTACATCACCAAAGTTTTGATTTCTTTTGTTTCTTCGATTTTTCCTTTTTTTACTCCAATAATGTATTTTACTGAATGTTTTTTTGCTTCTTCTAAAAGCCTTTTTGTGATGATTCCGTCTAATACAATTGAATCAATATTTTTTTGTTCTTTTAATTTTGGAACCAGTTCTCTTATTTTTGTTTTTTTGATTTCTTTTCCTTTTTCGTCAAAAAGTACTGCTTCCATTTTTCCTTTAACTGAATTAATTAAAGGCTCAAACTTCTTTTTTTCTTCTGCTGTTGGAGGAGTTAAAACCGGTTCAAATTTTCTTTCTGAAAAACTTCTTGGGCCTGTCTGTCCTCTTGGCCTAAAGCCGCTTGTTGGCCTGCTGGATCCAAAAGTTTTTCTCTGAAATCTCGGCTGAAAGCTTCTTTCTCCAAAAGAGCTTTTTTCACTATAAGAACTTCTTTCTCCTGTAGAGTTTCTTTCTCCATAAGAGCTTCTTCCGCTAAAAGAATTTCCTCTCATTGGAGGTCTTGTAGTTCTTCCTCTAAATTGAGTTGAAGGATAAGGAGTTCTTGGTTTTAAAAAAGTCTGTCTTTTGCTTGCATCAACCGGAACTTTTTTCCTTAAAGACATTGTGATTTCTTTTTTTGTTAATTCTTCTACTTCTTTTCCATCTGGAGCTCTTGCATAGAAATCCACTTTAGCGTATTGCATTAATTGTCTTTTGATTAATTCTCCGCCTCTGTCTCCGTCAGAGAAAAAAACAATTGTTTTTCTGCTGCACAAGCTTTTGATTGAAGCAGGAATCTGTGAACCATTCATTCCAACAACGTTTTTCACATTGTTTTTTAACAGATTTAATACATCTGCTCTTCCTTCTACTAAAATAACTTCTTCTTCTGCTTCAACTTCTGGTCCTGCCGGAAGGTTTTCTGGACCCCATTTGCCTATTCCTGAAATTCTAGCTGAATTTCTGACTTCTTCTGCCATTTCAGTTGAAGGAGAACTGTCTTTCAGAAATTTATTTAATAAATCTTTTGCTCTTTTTTTGATTTCTTCTCTTTTGTTTGTTCTGGTGTCTTCAATTTGTTCTACTCCAAATTTTGATTCATATGGCCCTACTTTTTCTATTGATTCAATTGCTGCTGCCAGAATTGAAGTCTGAACCATGTCCAGAGAAGATGGAACTGTGAGAAACCCAATTGTTTTTCCGTCTTTTGGTTCAGGAAAAATATCTATTCTTCCGATTTTTCCGTTTTTTTGCAGTTCTCTTAAATCCAGGTCTTCTCCTATTAGTCCTTCGCTTTGACCGAAAACTGCTCCAATAATGTCATGCTTGTCAACTAATCCTTGAACTTCAAATTTTGCTTTTATGTTATATTTAACTGTATTAATATATGTTTTTCCCATTAATTATCACCTCTGCCCTTTTTTGAAAAAAGTGCAAGTTGCCAAAAAAGGTTTTCGCTATGCGAAAACACTTAGTTTTCGAGTCATGCCTTTTTTCTTTTAAGGATGTTTTTCAGAATTAGAGTTTTTTTATTTTTTTTATTATTTCTTTTTTTGTTGTGTTTTCAATTAACAATTTTTTGTTTCTTGATTTTTTTCCTTGAATAATTTTGACTTTTGTTTTAAATAATTTTTTTAATTTTGTTTCCAACTCTTTGTTAGCTTTTCCTTTTTCTGCCTTTTCTTTTGTTTTGATTTCAAGGCAGTTGTTCCATTTATTAAAGCCTAAAACTTCAAATTTTTTTGAGTCAGGTTTTATATGGATTTCAATTATCATTTAAAACTTCAATTAATAATTTTATTAAAAAACTCTAATCTATTAAACATTTAATAAAACAAAGGCATATAAAATATTATGTTGAAGAGTTTTAGTGTTTTTTTATGGCTCATTACAATAAAGGCGCAAATGCAGAAAGAGAATTATTGAAAATAGTCTATGAAAATGGCTTTGGTTGTGTCAGAATAGCCGGTTCTGGAGCAACAATTTTGCCTTCACCGGATATTGTTGCTTTAAGCCCTAAAAAAAAGATTTCTTTTGAATGCAAAGCATGGAATTCCAATTATTTGAATGTTTCAATTGAACAAATGAATGAATTAATCCATTGGGGCGAAATTTCCGGCACAGAAGTTTTTGTTGCATGGAAAATCCCTAAAAAAGGCTGGTTTTTCTTAAAGCCCGAGCATTTCTCTAAAAAAGCCAAATCATATGCTATTTCAAAAAAGCAGGCTTTTAAGTGCTCTAAAAACCTTAGTGTAATCCTTGGAAAACAGGCTGTTTTAAATGAATAAAATACTTAAAAGATTGATTTAAAAGGGTTTTTTTGCATAATATTTATGCTATTTGAGAGTGGAAAAATGCATGTTATAATGGAAGAACTAATTGGCAAAATAGACTATTTGTCTATTAAAGAAAAGAGCATCCGCAGCAGGATTTTGCTGGAAAAAGCCAGAGACAATTTAAAAGAATATAATAAAATACAAAATGAATTGATGGAATGATTTTTGGTACAGCTTTTTTCTAAAAAGTTGTCAGCGAAGCAATTTTGATACAACTTTTCCTAAAAGTTGTTTGTGGAGCAGTTTTTTGGTACAGCTTTTTTCTAAAAAGTTGTTTTAGGTTTTTGACGCCATAAAAAGCAGTGCTAATGATATTATTACCATTCCAAAAAAGATCCCGATTGTTCCTAAATCTGTTATTCCATATTGTGTATTAGTAAAAGCAAAATAGAATGCAAGAAAGCCAAAAATTATTCCTGCGCCTATGAGCGTGAATCTTAAAAGCTGTAATTTTTTTGCAGTTCCTTTTAATCTCAATTCAGTCAAATCAAGCTGGGCCATGTCAACTTTTTCATCTATTTTTACTGTTGTATCTTTTAGCTTGGATATTACTCCGGTTAAAGCCATTATATTTGAATTGATTTTTGTCTGAAAAATATTGATTTTGCTTAAAACCATGTCCTTAAATGTTTCTAATCCTTTGTCTGTTTTTTGTTTGTATGAATCCAAATCCTGGCTCATTTCTCTCATTAAATCCTGTGAAACCCTTTTCTCTTCAACTTCCATTTCTGTTTTAATGAATTTTTTAATCCAAGGCTCTTCTGCAGCCAGATCCTGCCTTACAATTTTTTTTATCTCTGCTTTTAATAAATCAAAAGTGTCAGCTTCAGCCAACAACAACAATCTTCTTGCCTGGCTTTCTTTTATTCCCAGAGTTTTTAACTCAGAAACAATTTTTTTCTCGCTTTTTCCTTCTCTGACCATTTTTGAGATGGTTTCAATAATGCTTGCTTCTTTTATTTCAGGCATTTTTTCACAACCTTACTTCCCTTAAACGTGTCTTCTTTTTTCCTTTCAGTAATTTTTCTGACTGAAAATCATATTTTATTCCATGCGTTGCTTCTGGTTTGCTTAACATTTTCATTAATTCTTTCATTTTGCTTTTCTTTTTTTCTTCTTTTTCTGTTTCATCCATTTTGGTTTCAAGCACTTCTTTTAGTTCTTCTATTTTTCTTGAAAAACTTTCTTCAACTTTTTTTTCTTCTTCCTGCACAATTTCTACAATCAGTTTCCTGAAAAGCTTTTCTTCTTCTTTAATGTCTTCTTTTACTATTTTTCTGATTTCTTTTTTCAGCAAAGAAAAAGTATCTGCTTCGCCTAATAATAAAAGCTTTCTTGCCTGCTCTTCTTTTATTCCCAATGCTTTTAATTCTGCTAGTATTTCTTTTTGTGATCGGCCTTCTTTAACCATTTTTTCTATTATTTCTATTATGCTGGTTTCTTTGCCTATTTTCATTTTATTAGTCTCAGCAATAATTAACGACTTTTAGATTAATAAAATTGTTGGTTAAATAAAAAAAAGAAAAAAGGAAAAGAAGGCTTAAATAAAGCCATCCCTGCTTTGAATTTTGTCTTCTGGAACTTCAAAAACAGAATCTTGAACTGAACCGATTTCAATGTCTTTTATTTCCATGCCCATTTTTCCTTGGCTTGTTTCTACTTCCATTTTCAAGAGAATTCCGTGTTTTTCCCAAAACCATGCTTTAATTTCTTGTTCTTCTCCTGTAATGTCATCTATTACAGTAAATTCAACTACTCTTGCGTTTTTTCCGTCTACTTTTTCTTTTTTAATTTCTTTTAATGAAGTTTCTTGTAATGCCTGATTTGACAATGATTTAATGTCTCCTTCTCCTGCATATTCTTGTTCTATTTTCAAATACATGTCTGTTTGTGGGTCATAAGTGTACATATACTGGCTGTCGTAAATTGCTGTTGTTGTTTGCCCAAAAGCAATTAATTCTGTTTTGACTTTTTTTCCTTTTATCCAGTATTTTACTGTCATCATTGGAATTCCGTTTACTGTCATAACTGAGTCATAATAAATATTGTCAATGTTTTCTGCTTTAGCCAAAACCTCTTGAATTGTTTCTGAAGTAAAGTCTCCTTCTTTTCCATTGCCATCTCCTTTTGGTTCTGGTTCATTGCATCCGGCAAAAGCCAAAACCAATGCAAGCACTAGTATAATCGCCATTTTTTTCATCTAAAACCTCTATAGAGTTTTTGTTTAATTAAGTTTAAACTAGTTTAAATACTTTTCAGGTTTTAGATTTAAACCAGTTGTTTCACACTCTGATTTTTCCTTTCTGCCATTCCAGTAAAAGCTGTTTTGAAACAGAATCAGTGTCAGGCAGTCCTTTTTTTCTCAGCCTTTTTCTTTTTAAGGCAATTTCTTCTAAAATTTCTTCTGCTTCTGCATTTAGATTTTTTACTCCAAGCTTTTCCAGTTCTTTTGGATTTTTTTCTTTTAGTAATTCAATCAGTTTTATTGCTGTATCCTCTGGATACTTTAATCTAGAAGGATTTTTTGCTCCAATTAAAACAAGCTCTTCTTCATTCCATTCTTCTATTGGAATTACTCCAGGAGAATCAATTAATTTGAATTTTCCTGCATTAATGATTTGTTCGCCTCTTGTATAGCCTGCAGTGATTGACGTCCTGATTTTTTTCCCGCTTAAAATATTTATTACAGAACTCTTTCCAGTGTTTGGATAGCCTATTACTCCAACAATATTTCCTTGTTTTAGTTTTATTGCAATCATTTCCCTTAACTTTGAAAAACCAGTTTTTTGTGCTGAAGAAACAAACACACAGGAAAACTCTTTTACTATTTCTTTTTTCACTTTTTTTGATGTGTTTTTTGAAACCAAATCGCTTTTATTCAACACAATCAATAATTCTTTTCCTTTTGCTTTAACTGTTTTTTCTATTCTTTTGTTTCTTGTTTTTTCAGGAAACCTTGCATCCACTACTTCTATCACTAAATCAGAGTTGTCTATTATTGAATAAAGCCTGTGCATAAAGCCTTTTTTCATTTGAATCAGAAATATTTTTGTAAGAAAACTTTTTAAAGAAAGAAAGACAATTAGTTCCTAATGAGATTAGTGAAAAAAAGGCCTGTTGCGGGCAATGTAACAAAGCCTGTGTCTTCTAAACTCCTAAAGGCCGGAAAAAGACGCTCTAAACCTGTTCCTCCTAAAAAGACTCCTCCAATGCCTGAAGAAACTTTTTTGAATTTATGCAGAATTCCTCCAGAAAAAAAGAAAAGACTTTGGAAATATTATGCAAGAGCTTATGCAAATAACCCTCTTACTGGAAAAGCAGCAATAGTTTATATTATGGCTGCAAATAAATTAGTGAACAGTCTTTCAAAAAGTTTTAAAACCATTGCAGAAGAAGTAAATGCAGATTTAGCAAAGCAGACCGGCCGCCAATTCAGGGCCAGTTATTTTGTTGTCAGGCAAATAAGCGCTGTTGTGGGTTTTAGGCCTGCCAGAAAAAACAAACCAAGACAACAATAAGCAAAATTGCCAATAAACTTTTAAGAGAAGAGTATTTTATATTTAATGAGAACATGCCTGTAGTTGAAAGCCCGCCAAAGCCAAAAAGAGCCCCTGAAAGAAAACCGTTAAAAAGAAGGCCAATGCCTGTGAATCCTTCTCCTAAAACCCTTAAAAAAATTGTTTTGTATTTTTACAGAAAAGCTCCTAAAGGAAGGGGCGTGCCTACTTACATTTTTGAAAAACTTTCTGATGCAGGAATCTCAACCAATTATTCTGCTGTAAGGAAAATAATTATGGAAGAGCAGGGGCTGCCTCACAGAACTTATGTTCCAAAAGGACTGCGTGTTGCTGAAAACCAGAGAACAATTTTAAGAATAAAAATTTTCAGAAAAGTTCATTCAATGAATGGAAAACCTCCTAGACAGATTTATGCTGAATTATTAAAACAGTACTCTGAGCAAACTTTGATTTCTCTTGGAATTACTGTTCAGAGAATTGAGAGTTCAATTTCTCTTGTTAAAAGGGTGCTGGCTAAAAAAAGATAATTATTTTTTTCCTTTAACCTGAGAATAGATTCCTGCATAACCAAAAGCCTGAAATGCTTTCATTATGCTTCCGATTATAATTGAAGGAACTGAAACAATCAAAAGAAAGGTTGTAAGGTTTTGAATTAGCAGAGAAAACATTTGAAGTGCTTCTGTTGGAGTTAAATTAGAAGTAAATCCGGGGAAAAGAATCGAAGCAATAAACTGGGCAAAATAATTTGTAACAGAAGAAACAAGCCAGATGATAATTCCAATAATCAGCATTCCAATAAAAACATCAATAACTTTTCCTTTGGTTAAATTCCATCCTTGTCTTAAAGAATCAAAAATTCCCTGCTCTTTTTCCAGAAAAATAAATGGCGCCATTGAAAGCCTGATTTCGTTGTATACTACTACTAAAACATAAAAGAGCGTTGCAAAGATTGCAAGAATTAAAAGAATAAATCCTAGAATATTAATAAAAGCCAATAAAAGAAATCCTATTCCATAGGAAATAACTATCCCAATAAAAACCATCAAAAACCGTTTATCATAATAAGAAATCAATGCAAGAATTCCGGAAAAAATATGCAGCACAACTAGTCTGATATATTTTTCTAATTCAAAAGGAGTTGTTTTGATTTTATAAAATTCCATTCCTCTAAGCAGAATTAAAGTATAAACAAACCCTTCAATAAAAGCAAAAACCAGAAACAAAACAAAAAATAAGAAAAGCAGCTGAAGTATTTCCATCAACAAGTTTAATCCAATTGTTTCAAAGTTTTGGGTTTCAATTGCTCCAGGAAAAAATTTCGCCAAAAAATCCTGTAAAATATATGCAACAGTAAACACTCCAATTAATCCGATTGCAATCATTGCAATAATATAAGTCCAAACCTGTTTGTCTCTAATCCACGCAAAACCGTTTTTCAGAATAGTTTCATACTGCATTTTAAAATAATATTCTTTTCTCTATAAAACACTTTCTCTTCTCAGAGCAGTTTAAGTTTTCCAGTAAACTTATTAACTAAATTTTCCGGTGCAGGGCCTATTCCAATACAAGTAGCGCTTCCGGCTTTGATTTGAGTTCTCCCTGCGTCTTTAATCAAAGCAGTCGGAATTTCTTTTTTCACTGTTTCAAATAATTCCAGTAATTCTTTTTCTGAACCGATTTTCAGCACAACTTTTTGGGTTCCAGTTTGTTTCCATTCTTCAACCCATTCTAGAAACTTTATTTTAGTTTTTTCCATTGCTTCAACTGAAGCATGTGCTGCTTGGCTGCTTAGCTTACCTTTTCCCATGTTTAAATCGACTCTTATTACTATTACTTGTTTATATTCTAACATTTTGTTTTTCCTCCCTCTTTTTTAAGTGATTTTTAAATAATTTATGCTTTCTCTCTAAAAACAAATTCCCGCAATCTTTGTATATCCATTCACAAAATTTACGTGCATTGTTTCCATAAAACTCTATCTGCCAAATTTTGCCAACTTTCTTCATTTTTGGCATTTTTGTTTTAATTATCTTAAAAACTCTCTTTCTCAATTCGTCTAGAAATTCTTTAGTTCCAGGCATATATTTTAATTA
>JAFCDN010000037.1 GCA_017609625.1 Candidatus Iainarchaeum sp. | reverse complement strand
TTTGTCTGAAACAGCCAAATTAAAAGGAATTACTTTTTTCTCTAATTTGTTTAATTTGATGTTCTTTTTTAGTAGTTCAAAGTTTTCTGGAACCGGTTCAAAAGCAAAAACCTTGCCTGCTTTCTCTGCAATATAAACAGAAAAAACTCCAATATGCGCACCAACATCCAAAACAACAGAATCTTTTGGAAGGTTGAGTTTATCAATTAAATAATCATCATCTAAAAGAATCTCTGCAAAAAAGTTTTTTCCAGCCACTAAATCTAGTCTTAAAAGATAGGTTTTTCCGTTTCTTGTTTTAAGGGTTAAATAGGCTTTATTTGAAAAGAAATAGTCGTTCCAGTTTTTCACGGTTTTAATTAGCTTTAAAGCCCTAAATAATTCATCAAATAAAAAAACGCCTTTCATATAATAATCCTTTTAATAGTTTCCTGAACTTTTTTTCTTTATATCTTCTTCTAATTTTTCTTCTTTATCTTTGTTTTTAAAATAATAATAAATAACACCTATTATTCCAAGGAAAGGCAATAAAATTATTAGTATAAGAGGAAAAATAAAAAACACTACTATCATAATAATGAAAAGCAAAAAAACTAAAACTGCTTCAATCATTTTCTGGTCTCCAAAACCAAAGCAGTTCCAGTAGCACAAACTAAAGTAGCACCTCCACGGAAAACATCACTTGTTTCAACATCAATTCCGGCAACAGCATTAGCACCTAATTCAATTGCTTTTTCTTTCATTCTGTCAAGCGCCTGGTATCTTGCTTTTTCCATTTCAGAAGTAAAAGCACTAACTTCTCCTCCAGCCATTGCCTGAAAGCCGGCAACAAATTTTCCCCCCATTCCCCTAGTTCTGCAAGTAACCCCAGTAATCAAACCAAGGTTTTTTACAATCTTATATTCATCTGGAACCGGAGTAGTCATTAACAAAATATCAGTCATAAAAACATCACCTGAATAAAAGAATGCTTATAGTTAATTAAAATGTTTTTGGTTGTTCAAAAAAGCCCCCGCAAGATTGTTAGTTATGTAGACAGTTGATACATAATTGTTGGCCTTTTTGGGGCCAAATCAGCACCCAGCTAGCACACCACATTATCCTTTATAGCTCAGCAGAGCAAAGCTAAAAACACTCTCTAAAACAGCCTAAAAAGCCTTATAAAGAGGCCAAAAAACAGCTTAAAAAAAGAGAATTTCAAGGAGTTTAGGCCAGATACAATGGAATTCTAAGGAATTTGAATCTATTTGTATAGATCTCATCAACCACACATGCCTTGTCAGGCCCTGCTGAAATCTCCTGGGTTTTTTTCTGGGTTTTTCTAGGAATTTTTTCTCTTATTTTAGGCCATCAGAAAATAAGAGAATTCTAATTATTTTTTGTTTTTTTCTATTTATACAGAATTTTTTCTGAAAATTTTGGGCCAGTTCACAAACTCGCTCAGCTGACTTTTCTGATTTTTTGAGCCAGATAAGAAACCACCTAAGTTGTATACATAACTCTGGATCTCGCTGGGCAGAGGCCAGGTTCCTTTGATTTTTTCAGGCCACCCCCACACTTCCACTAAAAGTCAGTTTTTCACACTTTTTAAAAAAGTCTAGAGGTAATTTTGCGGGATAATGTGAGTTATAACGTATTACAAAGGTCAAAAAGAGGGCAAAACAAGCCTTTAAACAAGCCAATCTAAGTCATATTTACAGAGTATCAGGCAAATCTCTGGGTTTTTCCAGTTTTTCTCTTGCTTTAACCAAAACTGGTAAAAGGTTTTGTTGTTCTGATTCTTGAATTTGTAGAGCTACAACTTTAACACCCACAAGTTTCTGGTTATGTATAAGTCTTACTTTCTTTAGGTTTTCTGCCTCATTTAAGCTTAGCATTTGCTTTATTTCTTCAATCCTTTTCATCCTTGTTTTTCCTTTTTGTAGATTCATTTGCTCTCTTAACCCAAGAATTTCTAAAAACCCCTCTTTTCTGCGATGCCGTCCGGATTCCATTATTTCTAAGATTTTAGCCCATTTCTTGAAGTCTTCGCCTTTTGTTGTATAAAACGTCTGTCTCTGGAAGAATTCCCTTATTTTAAGCAAATCCTTAAACGTCTGAACATAATATTGTGTTGTAGGCTCCCAATTTTTGTTAGATACTCTTTTGTTATGAACATATGTCTCTCCTACCCCTAGTTTTTCTCTTATCTTCCTTAAAACCAAGCCGTCTCTTTCTTTAATAGTGATTCTAAAAGAAGGTTTAAGAGTAAAACCCAATGAAGGATTTTTCCAAATACTTTTTCTGTTTGTCTTTCTCGGTCTGTTGTCAATTTCTCTCTGTATCGCAACAGAAAAACAACCTTCTCCTTCAACCAAACCAACAATATATTCGTCTGACTAGAGAAAGGAGATCTGGAGATGATGGAAAGTGCAGAGAAAGTTTCTATTAATGATTTTGAAAGGCAGTATGGGAAAATTTCAAGGAAAGACTGGAGTTTGTTTGTAAGAGATTATTATAATTTTTATTATGTCCTTGCAAAATATGCTAGGCAAAAAGGTTTACGAGTTGATTCTCTTGAACCAAGCGCAGGCAGAACAGGCAGTAAATTAAAGGCAAAAAGAGCAAAAATCCAAAAAAGAGAGCCCAAACTTGTATTTGCAGCAAGCGGCCACGTAATTTATCTTAAACATGCAATGAAACCAAAAAGAGTTGAATGGCACAATACAACATTTAATAATCCAGATACAAAAACAATAAGATTAATACAAAGAGAACAGCGAACTAAAGCATATTTAGAAGAAAAAAAACTCAGAAGAAAACAAGCATTAAAAGGAACACGTTTTTCAATGAAAAAATGGTGGCGACCAAAAGCGTGACAATTTTTTTTGCGAATTTTGTTTTTCTGCTCAACTATTTAGATAGCCTTATTAAATCAGTTTCAGCTAGATTCTACTATGAACTGGGAACAATGGCTTAAATGGAAGCAAAGAAGGTTTTTTGCAGTTCTATTCTTTACTTTAGGTTATATTGTAACAATTCCAATCAGAGGCTATGAATTTCTTAAAGGTTTTTTTGATATCAGCAAAGGGGTTCCTATAGAAGCGCATTTAATAATCATTATTATTGGATCAATTGCTGTAGTAATACTTCACCAGATACTTGAAATTATTGTAAAAAAATATACAGAAAAAAAATAATATTATTGAATTCACTCAACCCCCACATTAAAGACTTCCGCCTCTAAAAGTTATGTATAAATTAAGGCTTTTTTGTACCATAAATATCGGAAACAGTCCTATCGACCTCTTGGAATTCTAAATCTTTGACATGGCAGTGGTATTGGTCTACTCCTTGCATTTCTTTATAACCCGCCGCTTTCAAAAAAGGGATTTTTCCTTCCTGTCCCTTTATTATCCACATAAAAAGAACCTTGATTCCTTTCTGCTCTGCGGCTTTTTCCAATGATTCTAGTACTTCTGTTGCAATTTTAGTTTGAGGATACTTTGGTTTTGCATAGTCAGAGTAAATTCCAAAGTCTATTCTTGCAGAATTTCTTTGGCCAATGATTTTTTTTACCTGATCAGACACTGGAACTAAATCTAATGGATTGCTGTTTCTCTTTTTCTGTTCATAAACATCAAGGCCTCCACTGACTATAGTGTCAATAACATTTCCTTTTTTATCTAATTGGACAAATTTCATGGAAAAATAGCCAGAAGGTTCTATTTCAACTACTCTTTCAACTAACTTTTTTCCTAACCTAAAAAAGTGCGTCCTTTTATTTTTGCTGACAGTTCTTGAAATTCTACTTTTCTTGTTATTCCTGAAGTTTTTGGGAACCTCAAATAAAGCTGCCTTACAGTTACTTTCTTTCTTGCTTTTTTCTTTTCTGCTGTTTTCTTTTTTCTGGGTTTTCTTGGTTTTCCTGATGGAAACCTTAAATGAAGTTGTCTTGCCACTGGCATAAAAAGATTACTCATTAGCAGAATAAATTCTTTTCGGTTAGCAACAGTTTAACTATTCCCAAAAAAAATTTCACTCTTCAAACTCAAACAATTTTTCTATTGGCGCATTAAAGACTTTTACCTGTGAAAAATGAAAGTATTTAAACAACTTTATAGTTAAATGATAAGGAAATAAAATGAAACAAAAAAGTTTATTTATCTTTGGGATTGTTATAATTGGAATGGTTTTATTTAGCGGCTGTGCTGAAGAACCAGTGATTTGCGGCAAATGCCAATACAAATCAGAAAACCAATGCATTGATTATGTCTGCTGTGCTGATTCTGATTGTGATGACAATAACCCTAACACTGCAGACTTCTGTGAAAATCCAAGCACTCTTAATTCAAATTGCAAACACGAATCAGTTGACTTATGCGGAAATGGAGAAATAGATTTAGAAGAAACCAGCGAAAATTGCTGTATTGATGTTGGCTGTCCTCAAGACAAATTATGTGAAGAAAACAAATGTGTTGAAAAAAAAATAGAGTATGTTGTAGCAGTAAAAGAAAAAGATAGTTTTTTTGATTTAGCAGAATATTTTGCTGAAAAAAAGAATGCAAAATTAATAATATTCAATAATGCTGATGATTTGGTTGAACAATTGCATGATATTTCTCCTGAATATTTAGCTATTGTTTTGTCTCCTGAAGAGCTTACCCCGGATTTTGTAGACGAAATTGATGAAAAATTAAGAGAAATTGATGAAGATTTATTTCTTGATGTTTCTTACGGGATTATAACTTCTTTTTCAATTGAAGAAGGATATATTTATGTGGATAGATTACTGGATTACAAAACTCCAAATGATTTCTCAGTTTATGGAATTAATCAGATTTATTTTTTTAAGAGATTAAAGGACTGGTATGGAATAGAAGTTTTTGACAGATGTGTTGAAGGTTACGGAAGCTCAGCATGCAATGATGAATTCAGGGCAACAGTTGACAGAATAGCACAAGAAGCAAAAGAATATGAAATTTTAAATTTTGGATTGCATGGAGCGCCAGACGCAATGGCTCTAGATAATGGAGAAAGTTTGAATGGAACCAGAAATGGTTTGGTTGGCAAAAAACCTACTGGAGAAATGGAATGCCATATAGAAGGAAACTCCGAAGTCTGCACTCCGTCAACAGAAGAAGTGCCTATTACTTTAAACTCTTCTTTAGTAAGCGCTTTTTCCTGCACTACTGCCAGGATTAATGGAAAACCAAGTGTTGTTCATACAGAATACGGAGATACAGATGCTAAAGGAGAAATTAACTCTTCAATTGTTTTATCTGCCTTAAAAAGCGGCGCATTAAATTATATTGGATCTGCTCATGTTGCTAATACTGCAATTTTCCCAAACCAAACAATCGCATTAGAAGCAGTGCTTAAAGGAAAACCAATCGGAATTGCATTAAAAGATTTTAAAAACAATTATATTTTCAATAAAATATTTGCAGGCAAAACATTGGAAGCAAAGCCAAAAGCAAGTGATTTTACAATTGGCTTTATTGAATACCAAGTTAGAAACTGGGTTTTGTTTGGCGATCCTTCAATAAAAATATCAAATAAAAATATTAAACCAAAAGACTGTATTCAAGAGTATACAGAATCTTCTGAAATTCAGACAATAAAAGGAAAAAATTATTTAGTAAAAAATATAGAAACAACCGTGAAATTTAATGAAAATGGAACTGAAATAACTAATACTCAATTGCTGGATTTGCCTAATGATGATATAACTAATGTTTCTCCTAATTTTTCCTGTGCTATTCATATTCCATTAGAAGGGAAATTAAAAGATTATACTGTTTCTTTTGAAGGAGTAAATGAAAGATTTAATTCATACTTTGAAGAAAACGGAATAATCGAAAACGCAGGAGATGAATTAATTGTAATAATTCCTTCATGGGTGCCAATTGGAGGGGAAAGCGGAACAATTAAGTTGAATTTTTCTATTCAAATGGAAGAATAAAATTTTATTTCTCAAATTCAAAAATCGTTTCAATTTTTTCATTAAAGACTTTTGCAATATCATGAGCTAATTTAAGAGAAGGGTTGTATTTCCCTTGCTCTAAAAAAACTATTGTTTCTCTTCTCACTTTAACGATTTTTGCCAGCATTTCTTGGGTTAAATTGTATTTTGCTCTGAATTCTTTGATTCTGGTTTTCATTTAGCCACTTTCTCATAATAAAACAAAGAAATAATGCAAACCAACAAACTGCCTCCAAAAAGCAATACAAAAGCAGGAGCAAACAAGTGAATGCTGTTAGAAAAATAAATATAAACAATTGTTCCAACTCCAAAAGTTATATTATACAAAAAAGCATTTCTTGCAGCTTTTCCAAGATTTAATTCAATTCTTTCATCACTTAATTTGTATAATGCAAAATAAGGAAGAAAACCCAAAAACAATAAGAAAACTGCCTGACCTTTAACAAAATACAATAAACTGACAAGAGAAAGAAAACCCAAATACCATAAAATGTTTTTCTTATTATCACTCATTTCAAAACCTCCTTCAAGTTAGAAATACTTAACTTCATGTTAGATATATGTAACAACTTATATTTAATGGTTTGGGTTAAAACAGAAAAAAATTCAGAATTAAGCTTCTCTTCCTATCCTAATATCTATTCCTTCCAAGTCAGTAAAAGCAAAAACTGTCTGGCTGGATTTTTTTAATTCAACTAATTTAAGGCTTTTCAGATAATGCAAATCCCTGCTGATTGCTTCTTGCTTTCTGTTCAGACTTTTAGCTAGCTCTGAAACGCTTTTTTCATGGCCTTTTTTCCTTTCCTCAATCAAATACCACAATAAGTCAATTCTTTTTGGAGAAAGCATCTTGTTTAACTGATCAAAAGAATCCAAGTATAAAGCATTTTTCGGCTGATTAAATCCTTTTTTTGGATTCTCTAATAATTCTTTTTCATCTTTTTCCATGCTTTTGTTAATAAAAACAACTAATTTTGAACCCATAACACACAAGTTATATAACACAAAAGTTATATAAAGCTTTGTTTTACAAATATTTTTTCCTATATCTTTCTCTATATTCTTTCCAGTTTTCTTGAATATCTCTTTTGCATCTCCAATACAATTCACTTGAAAGCATTTCTTCTGGAAATTCCTGCCTATGAAAAAGGCTTACAAAATATTCATGCATATTGTAAACTCCTTCAGAGAAATCGTGTTTTTTTATCTCAAAAACTTTTCCTTCTCTTTCATACAACTGCAATACCACAAAATTAACCAGTTTTTTGTTTTCATTTAACAATTGTTCTGTTAGAATCAAATCGGTTAAGTTTTTGCTTAAAGGCTTTGTTTTGTGGAAGTGATGGATTTGCATAAAGCAGATTAGGTTTAAAAATTTAAAAACAAACTCAAACCTAATCGCCGCTGAAACTCTGTCATGTATAAACTAAAGATTTTAAACATGAACAAACAAATTATATCAGATTCAAATGAAAAAACCTGCAAAGAAAAAATTCAGTACTAAAAGAAGAATTCGCGGATTGTTTGGCCCAAAGAAAAAAACACTGGAGGCAGTAAAAGCAGGTCTTGAAAGCAAAAAGAGGTCTCGCGAACCAGATTGGAAAACTATTGGCAGAATGTCGACAAAATACACTTTAGATTTAATGAATATAACTGACCCTAAAAAAAAGAAAGAAAATTCAAAAAATAGTGATGAATTGGAACAGTCAACATGAGATTAGACAATCTTTTAAAACAAAACCTGGCGAAATAAAAAAACCCGGCAAAATACCTGTGAAAAAAATGATGAATGAACTACGTAAAGAATTTGGAAGCTGGGCAAAAGTAATCTTTTTTGAAAAGGTTTCAATAAGGAAAAATAAAAGGATAAGGAAAGCATACAAAGTTAAATAATCACTGCCTGCTGTATTTTCCCATTACAGTTCCCTGCCCTAAAACCTTGTTTTCCATTGCTTTATGCAATTCAGAAACAGAAGCTCCTTCTGCTAAATCCAATTCTGAATCCAAAGCATAGACTTTGAAAAAATATCTGTGTGTTCCGCTTGGCGGGCAAGGGCCTCCATAATCTAGTTTTCCAAAATCGTTTTTTCCCTGAACTCCGGGAACAGAATTCTCTGCAATTGTCTGTTCTGTTCCTGTTACTGGAATATTCCAAACAATCCAATGCGTCCAGGTTCCTCCAGGCGCATCTGGGTCATCTGCAATCAAAGCCAAAGTCTTTGTTCCTTTTGGGATATCTTTTACAGTTAAATCAGGACTTTTATCTTCTCCGTCACAAGAATATTTTGAAGGAATTAATTCTCCTTCACTAAAAGCTGAACTAGAAACAATCATTATTTCCCCTCCTAAATCATCTGGCGGATTTGGGCCAAAACAGCCAAACAAGAAAACCAAAAGCAAAAAAATTTTCTTCATAATAATATTATAATCAAAGTGCAATAAAAGAATTGGGTTGGTTATGTAGAAATTAATTATTTTAGAATTTTAAACCAGTAATTAGTTTTTCTGAATTTTCTAAAACCTTGTTTTGCTAACTCTTTTCTGCCTTCAACATTTCTGAAACCAGGAAACCTTGTAAACAAAACTTTAATTTCTTTTTTTCTTGCAAGCTCTTCTAATGACATAATCGTCTGCAAGCGAAGTCCTTCTCTTAATTCTATTTCTCCTTTGAATGGTTTTAAAACCCTGTAACTCATGAAAGCGTATTTTCTTTTTCCAACAAATTTCTTAAAACTCGGGGGAATTGCAGAAACTGTTGCAAAAGCAGTTGTATTAACATAACCTGCTGTGACCGGCCTGTGTTTTTGGCCTCTTCTGTCTAATTCAAAAAATTTTACAAAATCTTGAAATCTTTGCTCTGCCAGGGTTTTTTCTTTGAATCTGAAAAAAGAAGAAAATTTTTTGGTTGCCCCCAAAAGTTTTTGTGGCCTGTGCCTGTGCTTAAATCTCTTGAACCTCAATTCTGTTTGCACTGCACTTGGTTTTGCCTTTTTTCTTGCAGACATAAAAAAGTAACGAATTCAAAGAATAAATGCTTTTCTAATTCAAAATCCATATAGAAAAGTTAAGCAAAGCAGCAAATTTCACCCACAAAATATAGGGAATCAATAAGCAGGCAGAGTTTTTTGAAACAGAATAAAACTTCTTTTCAAAGAGTTTAAAATTAAATTGGCTTTTATTTGATTTTGTAGAGTCCCGTTATTTTTTCGTTTTGATTTAAACAGTTTTCTTGGCACTACTTTTATGACTAAATTATCTAACAAGAAAGTGAAGTTTATTGTTAAACAAGCTGTGAAT
>JAFCDN010000068.1 GCA_017609625.1 Candidatus Iainarchaeum sp. | reverse complement strand
CTGTGATTACAGGCTCATTCAACCCCACAGAAGGAGCTGACAAAAGAAACGATGAGAACATATTGATAATACATGACCAGAGAATAGCAAATCTCTTCTTGCAGGAGTTTGAAAGGGTTTATGACCAAGAAGTTTCTGGTTAGTTAATATTACATATCTCAATTGTTTTGTATTTAATAATCTCCTTATACCTTGTTTCGGTTGGTGGAATTATCTCGGTTTTTACTTCTACGTCTTCCCCCAATGCTGTATCAAAAGTTGTTATAAAATCCTTTGTTTCGCCTGTCTTAATTATTATCTTTTTCTCCTTGGTTCCCTCATTTTTCAAGGTTCTATAGTGATGGATTACCTTAAACTCTCCTGATTTGTCATCAAAATTCTTTATTGTTGTAGTTTGTTGTGTACCCCAATTAAGAGTATCCTCCCCTAAAAATATGCCTTCTGTAGAATCATCTAAAACACCATATTGAAAAGTATATTCATATGGTTCTTGTTCAGCGTAGGGTTGGCTTATATTTTTACATTCAATTGTAGGACATTCTGTTTGGCAACCTGCTATAAGAAGTATTAAAAAGATTGAAGTCGGTAAAAAAAATTTATTCATATTAACATCCCTTAATACTTATTAAATTATTTTTAATATAAATTTTTCGAAAAGGAACCATTCTATTCTATTATCCAAGATGCAAGTTTTGTCCCAATAAATAGGTTTCCAAAATCATATTGGATTTTTAAACCACCTGCGGATTCTGGAACTTCAAAAAGAACTTTACCTTTCATTTTTTGATTTTTGTATAACTCTTTAAATATTTCTAGTTCATCATCACCATAGTAAAGTTCTGGATCATATCTATAACCTTCAGAATCTGTAACACTAAACTCAGTTGAACCTACATAAGCGCTATCTAAATTAATATTTTTAATTTCTGCTTCTACTAAAATATAGATTTTTCCTGGACTTGTTTCTTGTAATCTTGTTTCTTTCAAAATATCTGAATAGTAATCATAAGATTTTGTTTTCTTGGCAGAAATTACTGTGACCTCAATTTCAGAAGTTTTTGCTGTTTCACCAACTTTAAGATTTAATTCAGTTGGAGTTTCAGGTTGAGTAGTTGGTGGTGTTTCAGATTGTTGAGTAGTTGGTGCTTTTGTTGGGTTTTCTTCTTCAACACAACCACTTACAAAGATAATACCAGTAATCAACACTAATATCAAACCAAAATTTAAAATTTTTTGTTTTTCCATTTTTATTAACCCCCTAATAGTCGTTTTATATTTAATAATCTTGTATATTACCTATTTAAACCTTTTTGTTTACTCCAATAAGTTAGCTATTTAATATAACATCACAATCGCGCTCTTAATTGTTTTTTCTGCAAGAAAAAATGCCAAAGCAATAGTGCAGGCACAGTATGACTCAAGGTATTTCACATTATTTTGTAAGAATATAGATGATGATCCCAGCTGTAATTGCAGTACAAGTTGTATATACCCAAGGATTCATTAAAATTTTCTTAAGTGTTCCCAAAGAAATTAGTTTTTTGATTTTAATTAGTTTCTTATTGTAGTTTGATAATTTTTCAGAACATTTGTAACAAATACCACCAACGTATGCAGCACCAGGTATATTTCCATCTCTATCAGTTCTTGGTTTATTGCATATTGGGCAAAATCCCAACTTAACATTTTTTTTAAACCTCCAAAAAAATGGTTTGTACCAACATCTCTTTTTTAGAAATATATTGAGTTCTTTTTTGTTATTTGGATTTAATTTTTTATTCTCAATAATTTCTTTAATTGCTTCAAGATGAGTAATTTGTTGTAGCATGTTATCTTTAATAAAACTAATTTCGCCTGAAGAAGTTCCCAATAAATTAGTCCATTGCCTTATTTTATGGAATGAAACAAATAATTTGAATTCTTTACTATTTTTCCCAAAATTAGTTTCTAAAAAATCAATTGATTTCACAAACCATTTATGACATTCTGCTTGTTCTTGTAGTTGCTTTTTGTTACTTAAGTCTATACATCCATTTGAAGTAGGTCTATTTTTAACTAATTTCTTACCTTGGGTTATTAATGTATTAATTTGGGTAATGGAATCATTCATATTAACATTAAATATACTATCATATATAAGTTTTTTGAAGTGAAGTGCTTGAGTAATATTTTGAATAACTACCATTAACCCTGCTTTCTTAATTCAAGAAAAAGAGGTTTAAGAACAATGCCAACCATTGCCAGAATAAGAATATTAGTTTTTACTAAGGGAAAAGATTAAATATAGCTGTTATTTTCTTAATTTTGGTGAAAAATATGGTAAAAATGCACACAAGAATAAAAAGAAAAATTGGATTAAATACTCATTTCAGGCACTACAGGAATTCTAATTCTATGACAAAAATCAACAGGCCAAAGACCTTTAATACAGAAGAAGGTGCTCACGCATGTGCAGCAAAACAAAAACTCAAGCCAGAGCAATATTCTATAAAACCAGCCAAGCGCAATAAAAAATTCATGATTGTGGTAAAAGAAGGTGAGATAAATGGATGAAACTGAAAATTATTGTGTTAAAGATATTAGTTTGAAAAAGAAAAGCCATTAAAGGGAATAAAAATAGGAATGGCCCTGCACATAACAAAGGAATCTGCTGCTCTGGTAAGGACATTTAAGGTAGGTGGTGCTGATGTTGCAATCTGTTCATGCAATCCGTTAAGCACGCAGGATGATGTTGCAGCTGCCCTTGCAAAGAATGGCTTTAATGTTTATGGCTATAAGGGCGAAACAACAGAGGATTACTATAAATTCTTAAAGAAAGTTATTGAGTTTAAGCCAAACATAACAATAGATGATGGCTGTGATTTAGTAAGTGAAATACATAAAAACCACAAAGATTTGATTCCAAATATTATCGGCGGTTGCGAGGAAACAACAACAGGTGTTATAAGATTAAGGGCAATGGAAAAAGACAATGCTTTATTA
>JAFCDN010000036.1 GCA_017609625.1 Candidatus Iainarchaeum sp. | reverse complement strand
ATTTCATTCACTACTACAATCATAAAAGACAACACCAAAGCTTAGGATACAAGACACCAGCAGAAACCTACCACAAAGACCTGCCTGTAACCTAGTTTCCAGACATCACACTTGTAGTCTTATTCAGTCTGTTAAGAGAAATATTATTTTGCTTTCTTTTTTGTTTATTCCTATTGGTTTTCTTGTTTTTGCTTGGCAGGTTTTTAAGCATAAGCAAAAGTGACGTGACGCCTATGCCACTGAAACAATAGTAGTTGATTTAAATAAAAAAACTGAAAATTTTAAAAGCTAAATGAACAATCGTTAATAAGCAAAAAAACAATATAACCAAATTCCAAGTGGTGTTTCTTTAGTTAAATTCCAAAACTTCATTTTTGCGTCAACTCCTCTTTTGTAATTTGCTTAAAATTTTTTCTGTTAATTGAAAGATAGAGAATACTGAATAGGCTAAAAATTAAGAGTAGTATCCCTCCTCCAAGAAATGATAATGGTACAAGTAGTATTGAGTAGGCTATTGTTAAAACTGCGATCCAATATTTTTGCATAATTAAACCTATTGCTAAAATTAGATTGAATGCACCGAAACCTAGCAAAATAATCCATTGAGTGATTGTTTTAGGAAATTTCATTTCTTCGAAGGCTATTGGCGTCCAAAGAAAGCTTGTTGCAATTAAAAACAAAAACAATACAATAAATAAAATTCCTATTGGTGTGTCTTTTCCTAAAATATTTATTTTCATTAAACAAAATAATGCTTTCATCCTATATAATAATTCCTTCAAAAACTATTGCCTAATTAATGAATCTTTTTGTTTATTTTTCTGTTCTCTTTTTTCCCGTACCTATAGTTAACATAGTTTTATATAGTTTCAGAACTGCTATTTCTTTTATGTAAATTGGAGGTGTTTTTATGAATAAAAAATTGAGTTGTGTTTTGGTTGCGTTGTTTTGCTGGTGAAGTGGAGGAAATTACTGCGCCTTTGAATAAGATTTATGATTTGGTTAAGGCTGTGATTTCTGTTGTGGCTATTTTGGCTATTACTTTTGCTGGAGCTCAATTTATGTTTTCTGGTGACAACATTCAATCTAGGGAAGGTGCTAAATCTATGGTTTTGTATGCTGTTATTGGTTTAGTGATTGTTTGGGTTGCTCCGTTGTTAGTGAATTATTTAACTGTAGCATAAAGGAATTTTTGATGAATTCAAAAAAGATTGCTGAATTGTTTTTCACAGCCGGTTTCTTTTAACAGTCGTGCAAGTTTTTCCTCGTTTATTCCAAGGCTTAACAGACTTTTTATGTCTTTTTTGTCCTTTGCTATTTTTGCTTTAAGCCTGTCTCTAACAAACTTACTCAAGTTTATCCAATTTTTTAGTTTGAATTGCCTGTCTAATAGAGCTGCGGCCTTGTATAACAGAAGCACTTCTTTTTCTGGAACTCTTGCAATTGTATCTTTTTCCAGTTGCCATTCTTTGTTGTATTTTTCTGAAAGTTTCCATGGAATTTCAATTGATTTGTCTGATGCAAGCCTGTTTTTGGTTTGCAAGGTAAAGATGTCAAGTTCTATTTCCTGCTTTCCAGCAGCTGTTTCAATTTCTTTTTTGAATAATTCTCTTATTTTTGTTTGCTTGTCTTTTTTGAATCCATACTGTTTGCAGTGTTTTTCAAATATTTGAGTTGCGTGCTTTGATGGAAGCACTAAATCAATGTCTACTGATTTCACGCCTTTTGTGTAATAATAGACTGCCCATCCCCCAATGACAATTGGAGTCAGCCCGTGAATGTTGAATATTTTTGTGATTCTGAGCAGTTCTTTGAATGATAATCCTGTTAGTTCATCTGAATTTATTTTCTTTCATTCCTCAAACTTTAGTTTCCATAGTTGCTTGTATAAGTCTTTTGCATAATAGCTTTTGTTGTCGCAAGCCATGTCTATGAGTGTTCTGAGCTTGCCTGTTATTGTAAAACCTTTTTCTTTCCTTGTTTCTGGTGTAATGTCTGACTTGAAAACCCAAAGAAAAGTATTCCCTCCAGTCAATGGCATGAATTCTTTTTCAATTTTTTTTAGAGCAATGCTTTCATCCGCGTAAATACAGATCCTGTCGCTATGCCAGTAGCCTGAATAAAATTGCAGTGCAGAGTCCATGCAAAGCACTGTTTTTTTTGGCAGCCTTTCCATTATCTGCTTTTTAGAAAGCCTTAATGGCAGTTTTTTCAGCAACAAGGAATTCATATCCCTGTATAATGGAAACAGTGAAACAAGGCCTGCTGGGTCAACTAACTCATAACCTTTCTCTTTTTTTTCTACAAAGTTCTTGCTTACAAGCCATTGCACTATTTCATTCATCCTGCCCCAAGAAACATTTGTGGCTTTAAATACTGTTGTCTGAGTAAAAATTGGATTCTGCAGAATGAAAAAAACAACCTTGTATGTTTGCCTTGAAGTCAATTTCATAATATTATATTAAAACAAACAACCTTTAAAGGTATCGGTAAAAACCGATATTTTTGAAAAAAACCGACATAATTTTGTAAGGCTGTTGCGTAAAAACATTAATGTTTACAATATGAAAAATGTTGTTTGCAAAACAAAAACAACGACAAGTAGTCCTGTGGCTTCTTTTTCCAGATTATGAGGGCATGTTTTCACTCATGCCGTCAAAATCTCTTGTTTCTTGTGCTGTATATTCGAGTTTAAGTTCCTTTGTTAGATTTTCACAGGCCTCAGACATTCTTTGGTTTGATGATAGGAAAATTATTCCTTCTCCAAAAACCAGGTAGAATGACTGTAAATCTGTGAGAGAATATGTGATGTAACTGTCTTCATTTTCTTTGATAATTTTGGTTGATAAAAATTTTTCGTCAATGTCTTTTTCATTTGTCTCCAGAACGTTTGTTATGAAGCCGTCATAAAGCGTGAACAGAAAAAGATTTTGTGTTTCTGCTTGCTTAAGAAACTCAAGCAAAAATTGCTTTGATTTTTTGTGTTCGATTGCCAAGATTTCAAAAAATTTCTGTAAGCCAAACTTTCTTTCAAAAAAAATCTCGTTTTTTCCAAGGAATTCCTGCAGTTCCTCTTTCAAAAAGACTTTTTGTCTCTCTATTTCTTTTCTCGCCTTTTCATAATTTGGCTCCGGAAAATATTCTTCAAAAAAGCAGTCATCACACATTCCATCATGTAAATATTGGTTGTGGCCCCCAATTATTTTCTTGCATTTTCTGCAATTAAATTTTTTTTCAACCATGCTTTAACAACAAAAACAGTTACTTTTCTTTTTAAAACTGTACAAAAAACATTTATTAAATTCTTTGTATGATGGTTTATCTGACTGCTCAGTTTTTACATTATCAAATTTTTTTTTGTGTAAAGGAAATTACAATCTGTTAATTTTTTTACTTTTTCTTTTTTGGGAGTGTAGCACAGTCTGGTTAGTGCGTTCCGCCGATGTCGGAAAGGTCGCAGGTTCAAATCCTGTCACTCCCATAACAAAAATAGAATTTAAGAAAACAGATAAAAAACAGCTTAAATTCAAACGATTACAAGTAGTTTATTAGATGTTATGTGACAGCGCATGTGGCTCCGTTTTTTTGTTTGTCATTGTAGTTTTTGCAGCTGAAGTTGATGAATTACTGAACTTTTGAATAAGTTTATTAGATTTGTCTTACACTTCAATACTAATGTTTAAGGCAATTATTTCAGGAGCAGTAGGAGTTATTATAGCAATAATTATGGCAATTGCTGTTGCGCCTCCAGTTAAGCAAGTTTTATGCAAGCTTTCTGTGGAGAAGAGCTTGCTGCATTATATGCTGGTAGTTGCCTTTTAGGATTTATTCTTTTGTATGTAATTCCAGCTATGGGAATTGTTGGTGCAGCAGTGTTAATTGCATTAAAATTTTTTAAATAACAAATTCTAAAATCAAAAAACGATACATTAATAAATACCTATAGCGTTATATAATGACTATGCCATACAAAAAAGGAGTAACAACAATTCAATTAACTCCTGTTACAAGGGAGAAACTTAAAGACTTGGGAAAGAAAGGCGAAACATACGAAGATATAATTCTAAGACTGCTGAAATTACATAAAAAATAGAAAAAAGCTTTTTTAAAGATTGAAATGCCCTGAATCCCCAAAATACTGGGTGATTACAGGAAATTTCGTAAATAAAAGATTAGCAGCGTCTTGGATGCTCCAAGTAAAAACCTAGTGCAAACCAAATCGCTAAAAGGCTTAACTTCTGGGTTCGGAATGAGTCCAGGTGTTTCCCTTTTGCTGTGACCGCTAATCGTATTATTTTGTGAAAAGAAAGAAATAAAAACCTTTAATTAAAGGTTTTTTTACTTTTTCTTCTTCTTTTTCTGCTTAGTTTTAGCAATCTTCTTTTTCTGCTTAGTTTTAGCAATCTTCTTTTTCTTTGCAGCTGGTTTTTTTGCTTTCTTTTTAGGTTTTGCCTTGATTTTCTTTTTTGCTTTTGGTTTGGCTTTTTTTACTAGTTTCTTTTTTGCTTTTGTTTTGATTTGTTTTTTCTCTGCTTTTTTTTCAACAGGTTTTGCAAATGTTTTAGGTTTTTCAAAAGAAATTCCTTCAGAGAAAGCAGGTGCTTTAACTCCTTTGTTTATTTTTCCAACAAGTCTGGCTGCTTTTTCCAGTCCTTTCTTTAAAAATTCTTCTTTTTTTGCTCCTGCACAAATTACTTTTCCGTTTTTGAACAACAATAAAGTGATTTTTGGTTCATCTAACCTTAATATTGCGCCTGGAAATTGTTCTGGTTCATATTCTACGTTATCTAAATTTAATGCAGTGTTAAACAAATCTAACTGATGATGAAGATTTGCTGTTGCAACAAGGTTAACCACTACATATTCAACTTTTTTTAATACTTTTACTTTTGGCTGAATTTCGTGAATCAATCTTGAAGCTTTAATTATTCCTAGTTCGATTTCTTTTTCGCTTGAAGCTCCAGAGCAAATTACTTTTCCGTTTTTGAACAAAAGCATTGAAACTTTTGGTTCTTTTAATTTAAGTATTGCGCCTGGAAATTGTTCTGGTTCATATTCAATGTTTGGCACGCTTACTGCCAAATCATATAAATCCAAAGTAGCGTTTAGTGTTGCTGATGCAACTAAATTTACAATCTGATACTCCATTTTCTCCCCTCTCCCCAACAAAGGTTATGTTTAATTCCTTTAAAAAGCTCATATAAAAGGCTAACTAAACCTTTAAAAAGGTATTTAAAAAGCCTGGAATGGGCTTGGCTTTGCACAATAATCCCTTTCTGCACATTAATTGAGAATTTTGCACATTAATTCCGAATTAATTCTTTTGCAAAGTTTTTTAAATAAAAAACGCTTAATAATTGCATGGCATTATTTAGTGTGAAAACAGCTAAGCTCTTTACAGTTGTTTATTCAATTTTTTATGTATTGCTTTTCCTTGTTTTCTTTGCAGTTCAACACATTTACTGGATATTTTTTGCATTTATTGCTGCAACAAGTATTGCTGGAGCATATTTTTTCAGGAAAGAGAATTGGAAGTATGCTGAATGGCTTATTGCAATTCCAGGAGTTTTAACCTTACCATTAGGCGGCCCATTAGCTGTTTGTGCAATGACTGCAAACGAAGAAAAAAAGAAGTTTCAAGCTCCTCAAACTGAAGAAAAGAAAACTCAAACACCTAAAGTTAAAAAAATTGAAGAAAAACCTGTTGAAAAAAAACCTGAAATGAGCAAAACAAAATTTGACTTAATAATAGGCTCTATTATTTTAGTGTTAATGTTATCGACTGACATATTGTTTTATTCTGGACATCCTTTAGCTTTTTTAATAATGTTTGCTATTTTGATTTTCTTTTTGTTTCCAGTTATAGGCATCTATTTATGTTACAGGAATATATCCAAAGGACTGAGACCACTTAATTCTGCAATAGAAGTAACAAAAGTATTTCTCATCCCATTTATTATATTTTCTATTGTTGGAGCAATAATTGGGCTTGCTTTAACTCCAGAAAAAATAAAGACTGAGACACTGCTGGTTAATAATGTGGAATCAGCAGTTATACTCGTTTTATTATCTTTTGTTGGCGGTTTAATTATTTCATTCATAATTTCAAAACTAAAAGGAAAATAAACAATCAATATATTATTTCAGGCTCTGGTTTTTTTGTAAATCTTCCAAATATTTTGTCAAGCACAAATATAAACACTAAAGAAATTATAATTACTGCAATGCTAAATGAAACACTGCTTCTTTTTATTATAGCTGAAAAATAACTTTGCTGATCCAAACTAAACCACAAGTAAATTATAATTGGCAAAATGTATTTTCCGATCCCTATTACTGCTAAATTGATTTCTTTTGTTACTTTTGGATGATGCATTCTATTGTAAATCAAAAAAATAAAATAATAAATGAAAACAAATGGAGCCATAAACCAAAAAAATAATCCAAAATTGCTTATCACAAGCCAGAAATCTTTTGAAAAAGTTTCAAGAACAGAATCAAGAACAAGAGCTATTCCAAACTGAACTATTAAAGTTGAAGCTGTCAAACCAAAGAAATATACAAAAACATGAAATAAAGCAAAGGCTTTTCTCCTGATTTAGATGAACTCATAATTTTCTGCCTAATTATGTTATTCTGGCCATATTTCTTCTACAGTTTTTATTTTTTCTTCTGGCACATCAAAAACTGAATCTTCTACTGAATCAAATTCTATTGCTTTTAGTTGCATTGTTGATATTCCTTCTTCAATGTCGTATTCAAGTTTTACTAAAACTCCTTCTTTTTCTGTAATCCAAGCTTTTGCTTTGTATTCCCCCCATTTTTTTGATAGGGAATAATATTTTTTTTATTGGAATTCAACTATTCTTGTGTTCCTTCCGCAAACTCTTTCTTTTCCTGTTTCTTTGCTTTCTAAATCGCTTAATATTTGTTCAGATATATCAGCAAAATCTACTGGTTTATCTGAAAATACAATTTGTCCTTCATCCAATTTTCTATAGATGTCTTGAGTAGAATAATATTGGTATATGTTTTCTCCGTCTGAAACATAAACTGTTCCTAAAAGTTCACCAAACCTTTCTACTTTATATTTTTCATTCTTTTGGTAAACTTCAATTAAAGCGAAAATTAAACTTGTGCCTTCATAAAAATCTCTTTTAAATACAAAATAACGCATATTTTTTGGTTCTTTTGCTTTAGCTAAAATTTCGTTTATTGTTTCATCTGAATAAGGTTCTTCTGTTTCTTCACAGACTTCTTTTACTCCTGTTATTGCTTCTTCTGGAATTTCAACCATTGATTCTTTGACTGTGTTTACTTTAAAGTTGCTCATTTCTGATTTAATTTTTAATTTATCTGTATCAATGTCTCTTACTTCAAACTTTAACGGAATCCCATAATCTTCTGAAATCCAAGCTTTAATTTTTTCTTCTTCTAAATCAAGTAATGTCTTATAAGTGAATTCAATTACTTTTGTGTTTAACCCACCAACTTTTTCTGTTTCTATTTCTTTTAATTCAGAGTCATTTAGTGCTTGCTTTGACATATCGTGTAAATCATATCTTATTGCAGAATAAAATTCTCTGCTCCAGCTATCAGTTTCATAGTCGTAAACATATTCATAATCCCCGTCATTTAATACTGCTTTTTCTTTCCTTCTTCTTCGAATTCAATTCTGGATTTTTCTCCTAAAACATACGCTTTTGCTGTTGAAGTGAACTCTCCTCTCCAGTCAATCAAAGTTCCTTCAAAGTCATACTCAAAGTTTGTTGTGTTTTCAGCTTTAGACAAAATGTCTTTAATATCTTCTCCAGAAACAATTGTTCCATTTTCTTTTGTTTTTTGTTCTGGTTGAGTTTCAGTACAACCACTAAAAGAAATAATCAAAAAAGCTATAATTAACAATAATAATATTCTTTTCATTCTATCACTTAAAAACGTTGACTGTTTTAATTAAGATTTAACTACTTTAAAAGATTTGCTTTATGCACATTTCACAAAATAAGAGATAATATTACTGATTTTATTGTATGCCCAACGCTGCTAATCTTTTTGTTTATTCTATTGATTTTATTCTCAAGTTAGATAGCAGCAGGACTGAATGAAATGAAGTCGTGCATCGTCTTTAACGGGCGAAACCGTTATTCCATAACATGCGGCTCTGGATTTGGAATTATTACTTTTCCTTTAAAGCCTTTTTCTTTTATTTTTGGAACAATAATGTTTTTCAGATTCCAAGCCAAAAGCAAGGCGTATTCAGGCTGGTCTGCAAAGACTTGTGATTCATCAACAACTTTTAAATGCATTCCAGGAGAAAACTTTCCGACTTTAAGTCGTCTCCTTCAGCCAGATAATCTAAACAAAAAGGTATATTTAAATCGTTTGCTGACTTTTTTTTAATAGGTAGAAATGGATTTGAATTTACGGGAGAGAATCTCCTCTATAGATAAAAAGCATTTGTTTATTTTGATTCTGCTCTTTTTGCTTGCTTTTGGGATTAGAGCAAATCTAATGAAATTTGAATTGTTTTTTGAATTTGACACTTACTGGCATGCAAGAGTCGGTTCTTATATTCTGCAAGGACAAGGAGTGCCGGATAAAGATCCACTGGCTTACTATCAAATGGGCGGATCTGATATTGGGTGGAAAATCACTCCAGGGTTCTGGTTTCTTTCAACTGCAATTTATTCTGCAGCAACACTTGGATTATTTGGATATGATAAAGAACTATGGATTGCTTTTGTTAAATTTCTGCCTGCTTTTTATGGAGCATTGATTGCTGTCGCAGTTTATTTTTTGTTTAAAGAAATCTATAACAGAAAAACAGGCTATATTGCTTGTTTTATTGCTGCAGTTACTCCTGCTTTTGTTTACAGAACAATGGCAGGACAATTTGAAGACGATTCCCTTGGATTTTTGTGGATGGTAATAGGATTTTATTTTTTTGTTAAAGCAGTAAAAGAAATGAATTTCACAAAAAACTCAATAAAAAATGCAGTTCTCTCTGCATTGTTTTTTGGAGTAATGGCCTGGACTTGGGAAATGTTTATACTGATTCCATTAATCCTTGTGTTCTATGTAATAACTACTGTTATTTTAATGTGGTTTAACAGAATTGAAACAAAAAAAATAATGCATTTAATTAAAATTTTTGCAATAGTTTTTGTTTTGTTTTCAGTTCTTGCAACAGCAAAAGATAAAGGCCAATGGCTTAGCAAAGATATTAATTATATTGTAAAATACCTTCCAATAAATGAGGAAAACGTTGACAGATTTACAGGAGAAGCAACAGACGAAAGAAAAGGAATTTTTGGAGTGACAGTAGGAGAAGAAAACACTGGTTACCAGTTTTTTGGAACAAAATATAATGCTTTAATCCTTTTCCCGATTCTTGCCTTGCTTATAGTATTATACAGGTTTTTTGTTTTCCCTGTTTTGAATTTTGTTTTTAATTTAAAGAGTAAGACTGAATGGAATTCTTCAGATTACTTTGCTTTTATTATTTTTTTCTGGGTTTTAATTACCTTTTTCATGGCTTACAGTAAATTAAAGTTCACTTACACTGCTGGTTTAGGCGTAGCAATTGGAGCAGGTTTGGTAGGATACACTTTATTTGAAGTAATGAAATCAAGAACCAAATTTGAAAAACAGATTATAGGACTTTCATTAGGGTTTTTAATGCTGGTAGGAGTTGCTTCAGGAACTTTTTTCATGACACAAAATACGCCTAACATTGAATACACTCTTGGATGGAAGCCTGCTTTAGTTTGGCTGAAAGAAAACACTCCAGAAGACGCAAAAATGTTTAACTGGTGGGACGAAGGCCACTGGATTACTTTTATTGGAGAAAGGGCAGTAATAGAAGACAACAGAAATATTGACATTAATGCTGATGTTGATGCCGCAAAATTTATTTTAAGCACAGAAGAAGAAGAAGCATTCAAAATAGTTGAAAAATACGGTTCAGATTACTTAATTTTCGGTTCAGACATGCTTGAAAAAATGAATTCAATGACAGTTTATGCTTATCTTTATGAACCAGAAAAAAAGGCCGCAGAGTATGGAAGGTATCTTGGAACAGTATTTTACTGTTCAGTCAGCACAGATAAACTAACAGGAGTAAACACTTACAGTTGCGGGCCAAATACTTTAAGCGAAGAACAAATGAATTCATTGCCTACAAAATACACTTCTGTGCCAAACACAATGCTGAGTGAAAAAGTGCCTGGATTTGTTTACAGAGAAAAAGACAACACAAGAATGTATTTGTTTAATCCTGCTGCAAACAACACAATGATTACAAAAATCTGGTTTGAAAACCCAAGCATAACAAAATTTCCAATTGTTTACGAGAATGCAGGAGTAAAAATATTCAAAGTAGAAAAGTAATTTTAAAGAGCGATTTAAAACTATTATTGTACCAATCTCTTTATTTAAAAGAAAAAAAATTATTAATTGTTTTAGAAGGTAAAAGAACATGTTTTCATTTATTATTCCATTCTTTTTAGTGTTTCTTGCAAGTTTTGCAGTAACTTTTATTATCACCCCTTTTATAATCAAAAGAATGCATTTAAGAAGCTTAACCGGAAGAGACATGAACAAATTTGAAAAACCTTTAGTTGCAGAAATGGGAGGCATTGGAATAATTTTTGGTTTCAGTACAGGAGTGATTACTTCAATTTTTGTTTCAACTTACCTTAAATTAATTGAAATAAACTTGACTATTTTTCTAGCAATGTTTATGACTG
>JAFCDN010000067.1 GCA_017609625.1 Candidatus Iainarchaeum sp. | reverse complement strand
CGTTGCACTAAAAATCAATCCCTCCAAGTATTCGGGAGAAACTAACAGGGCTTAAAGGGTTTCGTTCGGTTGCACCTCACTACACCCAAATTCAATTTCAGCTCTGAAAAAATTCTCAGCTCTGTTTCACGAGGAGAATTTTTTCGAGGAAATTGAACTTCCCTTAAGCCCGATGTTCACAACCCCAACTTCTCAATAAACTTATCTTTATCAAAAAGCTCAAAATCTTCGTAGTTTTGGCCTGTTCCAAGAAAAAGAATTGGTTTTTTTGTTACATATGAGATTGAGATTGCTGTTCCGCCTTTTTCATCAACATCTGTTTTTGTCAGGATTGTGGCATCTATTCCTATGGCTTCATTAAATTTTTCTGCTTGTTGTATTGCATCATTTCCTGCTATGCTTTCTGCTACAAATATCTTTAAATGGGGATCTGTAACTCTGCAGATTTTTTCCATTTCTGAGAGAAGAGAGCCCTGGGTATGCATTCTTCCTGCTGTGTCTATTAAAACTACCTGGATTTTATGGGCTTTAGCATGCTTTATTGCATCAAATGCTACTGCTGCAGGGTCTGCACCATAATCATGTTTTATTAATTTTATTTTGAGTTTAGAAGCATGTTGCTCTAACTGTTCAATAGAAGCTGCTCTAAATGTGTCAGAAGCTGCAAGAACACAGCTTATGTTGTTTTTAAGGAGAAGGTTGGCAAGTTTTGCTATTGTTGTTGTCTTACCTGTCCCATTTATGCCGAAAAAAACCATAACAAAAGGCTGGGTCTCCTTTACAAGAGAGATTATATCATCTGGTTCTATCAGAAGGTTGTCTATGGATTTTTTTAATGCTTTTTTAATTTCATCCTCAAGAGTTTCTTTTTTCATTTCTTTTTCAAGAAGCTGTTCTTTTAGCTCTTGTTTAATTTTTTCAACAGCTTTTAATGCAACATTATTCTCAAGAAGCAGCATTTCGAGTTTTTCAAAAATTTCTTCAAAATCCTGTTCTGAAAGTTTATATGAGAATTTAGATTTTATTTTTTTAAAAATACTTGGCTTTTTTTCTTTTTCCAGCTCTTCTATTGTTGGGGCTGTTCTTTCTAATGGCTCTTTTTCTTTAATTTCTTTTTTTGGCTGTTCTTCTGATGGAGCTTCATCTATTTTTTCTGCTTTTTCTTCTATTTTTTCTTTGCTTTTTCCTACCCAGGACCTTAGTTTTTCTTTAAAGAATTTGAACATAATAATCACAGTTTAATTAAGTTTATAAATTTACACATCTTCTTTTTTATATGAAAGGGGTATTAGTGATAATTGATGGAGTAGGTGATAGAGCTTGTAGGCAGCTTGGGGGCAGAACTCCTCTTGAGGTAGCTAAGAAGCCAAATCTTGATTATATGGCAGAAAATGGGCAGACAGGTTATATCTATCCTATAAATGAAACAATTGTCCCTGAATCAGATGCTGCTGTTTTATCTTTATTAGGAAATGACCCTAAATTATCTGCGAGAGGAAGTTTAGATTGATAATTTGGAAAATGGAAAAGGAAAAATTATAGATGCAAGAGCAGGAAGAACTTTGACTACAAAAGAAGCTAAAGTTCTGGCAAGAGAAGTAAATAAGATTTTCTTACCCAGGAAATTTGAGTTTCATTCAACTGTTCAACACAGGGGGGTTTTGGTTTTAAGGGGAGGTTTTTCAGATAATATAACAAATACAGATCCTTTTTATCCGGTTAAAGAAGGAATTAAACCTCCTGCTCCTTTTAGATTTTCTGAGCCTTTAGATGACGATGAAAATAGTGAGTATACAGTAAATATGCTTAATGAATTTGTTGAACAGTCTTTTATGAAGTTAAATAATCACCCAGTAAATCAGGCGAGAAGAAAAAAAGGTTTGATGCCTGCCACAATCCTGATAACAAGGGGTGCTGGAACAGAACTTCCAAAGATTAAGAAACTTAAAAAATGGATGGCAGTTCAGTATATGCCTTTAGAAAAAGGGATATGTAGATCAGCAGGAATGGAAGTTTTTTCTTTTCCGTATCCTGAGATGAAAAAATTTGATGTTTATAAGAACTTGTATGATGGTTTAAACAAAGCTGTTAATTTTTCAGTTAAAATACTCAAAAAACAAAAAGAGAATTTTGATTATGCTTATATACATTTTAAAGAAACCGATCCCCCTGGGCATGATAATAAACCACACGAGAAAAAAGCAATGATAGAATTGCTTGATAAAAAGTTTTTTTCATTTTTAAAAAAATTTGCTGAAAAAAATAAGATTAAGGTTGCTGTAACTGCAGACCATTCAACTCCTTGTAGTTTAAAAATGCATAGTGCAGATCCTGTTCCTGTTTTGTTGTTTGGGGGAAAAGGAAAAGAGAGAACTGAAAAAGATGGGTGTTCTGCTTTCAATGAAAAACAAGCTAGAAAAGGCAGTTTGGGCAAGATTTATGGAAAAGAGCTTTTAAAGAAAATTGGTTTTGCATGATTCATGACCTATTTAGTATTTTAGAATGCAATAATTATTAAAAACAGGCATTTTTTAGTTTTAATGTTTTAAAGATGATAACATATAATGATATTTATGAAGCATTAAGAAAAGAAAGGTATTCAGATCAGTTACAAAATTTAGGAAAGAAGTTTGTTCAAGAAGTTGCAGCATATTTAAAAGAGAAAAGAGCAATATCTGAAAAATCTCAAGATATGTTTTCTGATGCTATTTCAAAAACAAAAAAACAATTTGAAAATGCTGTTTCTATGTTTAAAGAGTTAATGTTACGAAGGAAAAAGAAGTTACTTAATCTGGCTTTTGTTGCAGCTGAAACAGGAATAAGTAAGAGAGATTATGAAAATATGCTGAATTTTGAGAAAGAAGTTTTTGATAAAATAATGAAAGGTTTGGAAGAGGGGGATAAGAATCTAACGAACTTATTAAACGGGCAAGAACAAGAAGAGAAAAAGAAAAATAAACTAATAACTTTTTTACAAGATACTGCTGAATTTCTTAGTTTAGATGGGGAAAAACTTGGGCCATTTAAAAAAGGTGAAATTGCAAATCTACCAGTAGAGATTGCAAATATTCTTGTGGGTGATAATAAAGCAGAAGCTGTTAATGACAATTAATTAATAAGGGGTTGTTTTTCCGCTATAATACCTGATGAATTCTGCTATTAAGATGTAGTAAGTTAAGATTCCTATTAAAATGATTATAACTCTAAAAGCGATATTAAGAAACATTTCTTTGAGAATATAAGCAGAGTAGATGATTATTGAAAAGGTTAATACTGATATTACAAAAAATAATGCAGAGCCTATAAGGATCAGTTTAATTCTACTGAAGGATTTAGCCTCTTTTTTAATTTTCTTCCTCTTTTTTTCCATGATTATTACAAGGATGATATGGTTTTAAGTTTTTCTGAAAGTTTTTATTAGCTCTAACTCTTTAGAAGCTATCTTTAAATCAGGTTCTGATATTACTCCTTCCAGGATTGTTGGTGTTGTTGGGCATATTTTAAACATGCTTTTAATTGATTGTATGTTTGAAGATAAATGTACTAGGGAATGGTTTGAATGGTTTTTTTCTCCACTAACATGTAAATGTTTTAGTTTTGAACCCATTATCTTAACAAGGTCTTTTGCTAGTTTCATACTTGGGTCGTTTTCATATGCATGTTGGATATCTAGTACATATCCTACATTAAGCTTGTTATATCCTTTAAATTCTGAAGGGTATTTTCCTTTGGTTTTTCTCGAATCCATATTTTCAATTAAAAATGGAAGACCAGAATTTTGAAGAACAGAAAAGTTATCAACAAGATCAGGATGAATTACTATCCCATTAATGGGAAGATTTTCTGTTAAATAATTTAATTTTTCTAAAATCTCTTTTGTTTGGCTGTTTTTGCTGTATTTAAATTTTGAAAAAGGAGCATGAATTGATATGTATTTAAAC
>JAFCDN010000035.1 GCA_017609625.1 Candidatus Iainarchaeum sp. | reverse complement strand
TGGTTTTTTCCTAGTGAAACTGCAAGAGCTGTTGCAACAGTGCTTTTTCCTGTTCCTCCTTTTCCGCCTGTTATAGTAATCTGCTTCATTTCAAACCCTTTTCATTTTCTTTAATATCTTTTATGGTTTCTATTGTAAATCTTACTTTTCTTTTCATCCCTATTTTTGGCACGAATGAAGAAAGAAAATTGCCAAAAGAATCTTTTTCTCCTTCACAGCCAATATGATTAAATTCTTTGTTTCCAAGCTTTTCCATTCTGTTAAATAACGTGCCTTTTATTGTTTTTTTCATTTTTTTTACACTTCCTTAAAATCCTTTTTTTTGAAATTTAAAACACATCCTTTGTTAAGAAAATCATCGTGGCTTATCAGCCCGCAATACTCTTTTTGAAAAAAAAAGTTATGGTTCTCTATTTCTTTTATAATATCCTTTGGGCTGAGATTTTTTAAGTTTTTTTGCGGTTGATCCAATTTATTGTGTTTTGGGTATACTGAAAATAAGCCATTCTTTTGAAGAACCCGAAAGATTTCCTTGTATAACTTTTTTCTGTTATTTATTAAATGTAATATATCATAAGCAAGGGCAATGTCAACAGAATTTTTTTTCAATCCTGTTTCAAAGTTGCCTTTAGTTTTAATTAAACTTATGTTTTCCAATTTTTGTTTTTTGGCTTTTCTTTTTAATTCATTTAGTGAATCATTGTTTTTGTCTAAAGCATAAACTTTTCCAGTGTTTTCGGCAACCACTGCTGCTGGAATTGAATAATGCCCTACTCTTGCTCCAAAATCCAAAATTTTATGGCCTGGCTTAATTCCAATCCTTTTTAAGAATTTAATTCCTTTTTTTTCTTCCCATTCTTTCATTTCTTTATTCATTTTTCACGCCTTATTCTCAAATTTTTCTTCCAGCTTTTTTGTTGTTTTTTATGATTTTATTTTTTTTTATTTCAAGTAAAACTGTTTATTTAGAAGGTCTTCTTTGTTGGGTTTCTTTTAAATCCAGTGCTTTTACATCCAGCTTTTTTGCATCATAAACAGAAACTGCATTTAAGTCCTTAAATTCTTTTTTAATTAAATCAATTTCTTTTTTTGAAAGAGGGTTAACAGGACATTTTCTTAAAGGAGTATTTATTTGCACTTCATCTGGATTTATTTTTCTTGCAAGCAATGCCATTTCTTTTGCTTTGTTTTTGTTATATTCAATAAACATCATTTGCAGTGCAAGCTTTCCGGCAAATTCTTTTCTAAGCTTTTTTATTCCATTTAACACTTTTTTAAAGCTTATTTCTTTAACAGGCTTGTTTATTTTTTGGAACATTTCTTCATCGCATGCATCAAACTTTGCACAAACCACATCAAATGCCTGTAAATCTTTTCTTACTTGTTTTGAGTAAAGCAAAGAACTGTTAGTTAAAATTGCAATTGGTTGATTTGATTTTTTTTTCACTGATTCTACAATTTCAGTAAGGTTTAAGGCAAGTGTTGGTTCTCCCATGCCGGAAAAAGTTATTATATCTGGTCTGGTTTTCTTCATTACTTGTTTTAGTTCTTTTTCAACCTTTTTTTCTTCCACAAATTTTTTTCTTTCACTTGTTTTGTATATTTTTCTGCCAACCTGACAATAAATACAGTCAAAAGAACAAACTTTCTTGCAGACAGGGTCAATGCCAAGGCTTTTTCCCAAACGCCAGCTTGGAACTGGGCCATAAACTGTTTTCATTTATTATTGCACCTCAAATTATTTTTTTTGGAATAATGCATTTTTTTCATCAACCCACCTAAAAACTAAACTCTGTTCCTGCAGCACATTCTTTGAATTGTCTTGGAAACAATTCTTCTATTTCTTGTTTGTGTTGCGTGCAATGAGTTGCTGCAATCAACTCAATTCCTTGCAATGCTTTAAAATCTTTGAATCCATGGAATCCTCCAATAACAGCATGAATTTTACCAAACTGTTTTGCTTTTTGCAGTATTTGTGTTAGCCCTGGATGAGAGCAACCTGTTAAAACAACTATTCCTTTTGCAGTTTTTATTGCAAGTGATTGCTCGTCAATTGAATTGCTTAGCTTTCCTGTTGAGTTAATTTCGTTTGTTATATTTACTTTTCCTTTGATTTCAATTAATTCAGCGTTTTCCCTGATTTTTTTCTTTGTTTCTTCTGAAAAACTGTTTAACACAAATGCTTTCAAGTTGTTATTTTGCAGTATCCAGTCCAAACCACCAGTGTGATCCCAGTGATCGTGTGATAAAACCAATTTGCTGATTTGCTTTGGTTTTACTCCAAATTTTTCTGCGTTAAATGAAAGCACTTTAGTGCTTGCTCCGGTGTCAAACAAAACATTTTCTTTTCCTTTAATTAAGCAACTAAAACCCCACTCTGATTTAAAACCATGTTTTGCTTGATTGTCAACCAAAATTTTTAATTCCATTTTTTTCCCTCTTTGTTTTATGCAAACAAAAATTTTACTCCAAGCATTAATCCTATTCCAGCCAAAAATGCAAGGAAATGAATTACTGATTTTTTTGCGTTTTCTTTGTGTTTGATTTCAGGGATTAAGTCAGATGAAGCAATATAAATGAAATTTCCTGCTGCAAAAGGCAAAAGGAAAACAATACTGCTTTCTATCGTAAAATACAAAACATAACCAACAATTCCCCCAAGTATTGCAGTTAAAGCAGATATAAAATTAAATAATAGTGCTTTTTTTCTTTCAAAACCGCCATAAACAAGTATTCCAAAATCTCCTATTTCTTGTGGTATTTCATGCAAGGCAATAGCTAAAGTGGTTGCAATGCCTATTGGAAAACTTATTACAAAAGAAGCTGCAATCACTAAACCGTCAATAAAATTATGTACTGCATCACTAACCAAAATAAGATATGAAACTGGTTTTATTGTATGTTCAGTTTTATGGCAATGATGCCATCTGATGAATTGCTCTAACACAAAAAAAGTGCAGAAACCAAGCAAAAGAAATAAAAACAAATTTAAAACAGCAGCTGAATTATTGCCTGTTTTTAAAATTGCTTCTGGCATTAAATGCAAAAACGCCCCTCCGATTAAAGCACCGGCTGAAAAAGCAACAAGAGTTAACAAAATTTTGTCTAAAACTTGTTTTTTTAGAAATAAAGTTAATGCACCAACAAAAGATATTAAGCTAATCACAAAAGTTGCTAGAATAATTACTAATAATACCCCCATCCAAATCACCTTTCTTTAAATCCATCTAATTAACTTTTGATCATTCCTCATGCCCGTCTTCTTTTTTTATTCCATATCCTTTGCCGCTGCCTGGCTGGCAGTTGCTTTCTCTTGTTTTAAGTTTGCCTTGAACAAAATTTTGTACTGCTTCTTCTACACTGCCTGAAATCCCTAAAACAAGTTTGATTTCATACTGCTGGCAGAACTCTTGAGCCCTAAAGCCTGCATCGCCGGCAATCAAAACTTCAACGCCTTTTTCGTGAAAAAATTTTGGAAGAAAACCTGTGCTATGCCCTGGGTTATCAATAACTTCTTTCTTTAAAACCTTTTCATTTTCTATTTCAGCTATTGTAAACTGAGGGCATCTCCCAAAATGCTCTGCTACCATTCCAGAGTCAGTTGAAATTGCTATCTTCAATTTAATCACCTCAAAATGTTTTTTATTTTACATTGGCGGGCCTCTTCCCCTGCCAAATCCTCTTCCTGTTCCAGCCCCCCTGCCAACACCTTTTCCAAAGCCAGGTCCTGTGCTTGATTTTGTTCCAAAGTGGCCAGATGCTGAAGCAACAGACATTTCCTGAAGCTTTCCTTCATTAAGCTGTTCTATTGCTTGCTTAACACTTAATCCAAAAGCCTGATAAACTTTTATTTTGCTTTGATTTAAAACCATAAAAGCGTTTGGCCCGATGTTGCCTGAAATCACTGCCTGCACTTCTTGGTTTGCAACAGTCTGGGCTGCAGCAATACCTGCTCCCATTGGATTTTCCATTGCCTGGTTTTCTATAAAACTGTGTTCTTTAATTTCTTTTCCTTCAATTTCTATAATAAGAAATCCAGGGCATCTTCCAAAAGTTAAGTTAACCTGCTGCTCTAAATCATTTGATTCTGCACTAACTGCTATTTTCATTTATTTCCCTCCTTGTTTAATTCAATTTTTTCTTTTTTTAATGCAATTCCTTGTCCTTTGTATCCAAAATAGATTAAAGGAACAGAAAAAATAATTAACATTGACGTAATTGTTTGTTCCCAAAGAATTACTGCCATAAAAAAAAGCATTGTTGGAACAATATACCGCCTGTAAACACATGTTTCAAGCATTCCTGTAAAAGCAAACAAAAGCGAAAACAAAAAAATAACAAAACCAAGCATATTAATGGTTTCAATTTCTGTCATTTGAATTCCTCCAGCAGTTCGCCAAAAAATTTCTTATTAGTCTTCTTTATTTCAATAAAGTAATCCTGCAGTGCATAATATCCCCCGCCTTTATGCATTTCTCCAGATGTAAACAATACATCTATTTTATTTTTTGCAAGCATTTCTGCTGCAAGAATGCCTTTTTGCCTGCTTTTTTTTGCATAAGGGTTTTCAATTATTTTACTTTCTAAAAGTTTTTTCTTTCCTGCTTTGTTTATTACTTTAAACAATCCAAAAAAAGGCGCAGTTCCAAATTCCAGAGCTATTTTAGAATTTTTGTTTTTTTGCATTAAGGGAACAGAATAAAATAAGACATCTTTTTTTTTGTATTCTATGTCTAACATTATTTTGTCAATTCTTGGAACAGTTTCTCTTATTTTTTTTTCGCATTGTTTTTTTAACTGGTCAACTTTCTTTAAATCTTTTATATTTGTTTCAAGTTTTAAGTCAACAAATATATATCGTCCAGAATTTCTTGCAGTTAATTCTTTTACTTTTACTGCTTTTTCTGCTGCAGCTATTTTTTCAATTTTTTTCATTGTTTTGTAGTCAAGACTTACATCAAGCAAAACTTTAGCTGAATCAAATAAGATTTCTGCCCCTGCTTTAAAGATAAGCAATGCAATTAATATCCCCATTATTGGGTCAAATAAAGGAAAACCCGCAAAGCTTGCAATAACGCCAATAAGAACTCCGACTGTTGTTATTGCATCAAGCTGAGTGTGTTTGGCTTCACTTAACATACTTGGACTGTTTTCTTCTCTGCCGACTTTGAACTTGTATTTTGCAAGCAAAAATGACACAAGCAAAGAAAATAATGCTGCAATTATTGTAATAGCTCCTGCTTCTTGAAGTACAGAATTCATTGCAGCATCAATTGATGTTTTGAGTATTTCAAATGCAGTGTAAAAAATCAATAATGCAAGAAACAAGCTTACTAAGTTTTCAAGTTTGTAAAGCCCGTATGGAAATTTTTTTGATTTGACGTCAGAAAACCTGACGCCAAAAAGCACTGCAATACTGCCAATTATATCAGTAAATGAATGGATTGCATCAGCAACTAATGCAATTGAACCAAAAAATGTTCCAGCCAAAAACTTGATTAAAGCAATTACTGCGGTTGCAATAGCCGAAACAATTGCTGTTTTTTCTAATCTATTCATTTCAAACCCTAACTTTCTCTTGTCATTTGATTTCCGCAATTTGGGCATTTTTGCTGAAGGCAAGGTGTGCCCCTGTAATGTGCTGTTTTTGTGCCACAATTTGGGCAAATGCAATCCCCGCCAGGGCCTAATGCAAAGCCTTTCATTCTGCCTCTTCCATTTGGCATTTTTAAGCCTCTTTTTTTATTTCTTCAATCCTTTTTTTTATTGATTCCAGTTCCTGTTCAAGGAATTTTATTTCATTTTCTTTTGTTTGCTGTGTTGCTGGTGTTTGCTGGTCTTGTTGAAACCATTGCCAGCCAGGAACGCCTGTCTCAGAAAATCTTCCTCTAAAGCCCCTGCCTCCAAATCTTCTTCCAAAAAACCTTCTTCCATAAAAGGGCATTTGAGATGAGTTTCCTTGAGCGTTAACCGGCATACAGTTTCTAAAAGTTCCAAAAGGTCCTGTTCCATCTCCGCTAGGCATAATTTTACCTCCTCATTTTATAGGTTCCGCCTTCAATCTTTATTGCTTTTCCATTAATTAATGCATCAGATATTTTTTCGCCTGCACTGCTCAAAACTCTCCAGAAAGTTGTCCTGCTTACTTTCATTTTTTTAGCTGCTTGTTCTTGTTCTAATTTATCCAAAAACTTTAGTTTTAGGGCTTCAATTTCTTCAATTGTCAGGCAAACTTCTTCAAGTTCGCTTAAAGGAATAGCCCTTGGCTTAAAGTAAGTTGTTTCTGGTGCACTTGTTACAAATCTGCATTTTTTAGGCCTAACCATATAATGAACATATGTTCACATAATATTAAAAATATTTCTTCCAGAAGAAAATGCTTTAAAGTTAAGGCCATTTAAAGCATTAAAATTTGGATGAACTCAAAAATTGAGCAGGGTAATAAAAACTCAAGTTGTATTTCAAGCTTTCGGTTTAAAGAAAAGGAAAGGAAAGCTTCAAGAGAGTATAGCCCTTATTTCTCATTTACACACTGTTTACATCTGCCTGCAAACTTTCTTACATGTTGCTTAAGAACACCTGAAACTGTACTATCAACTGCAATCATATAGCAAGCATCTGCTCCACATTTTTCGCATTTCATTTTATCGCCCCCGTTTATTTTTATATGCAAACCAGTATTTTATGTTTTCGGTTTTTAGAAAAAGACACGCCAAACAGAAATGCTTTTATAGAACAAATGCCTAATTAAAAACAATGAAAACAAACATTTTGTTAATAGGGCTAATAATTGTGATTGTCGCGTTCAGCGGATGTGTAGAGCCGCCTTTTAGCTGCCCAACAGATGCAAAAGTATGTCCAGATGACAGCACTGTTGGAAGAGATTCAACAAACAACTGTGAATTCCATCCCTGTCCAGAAATCTCGTCAGACTATTATTCTAATCTAACAATAGATATTTTGATTCCAAAAGAACAATATGAAGTTGGCGAAAGTTTTAGTGGAGAATATGCTATGGTTTATGACGGCACGCCGTTCAAAGGCATTGTGGTGTACAGGGAATCAAGAGAAGGATTTGAAGAACATTCTTTTTATTTTACAAGAGGCCTTGTTAAGAATATAGACTTTGAAAACGGGAAAACAAATTTCTTAAAAGTAGCTTTAACTGCATTTAACAACAATGAAAGTTTCTATGAAGAAGGCACATATATTTACACAATGTCAGTGTATGATTGTCCAACTGTTGAATTGGAATCTGGAAAGCCTTGTGGGGAAGTAACCAAAGATGATATTCTAAGTATTACTCCATTAAAATCCAAATCTAAAAGTGTTGTGGTTAGTGGCGGGCAAAGTCCATCAGAATGTAAAATTGATGATGATTGCCCACAATTGTGTGAAGGCTGTGATGATGGAAAACAGATTTGCATGTTTCCAGCAGAATTATGTTCAGATTGTTTTATGGATAGCATGTGCATAAAAGGCTACAAATGCATAGACTACATTTGTGTGCCAGAATAAATAACTCTGGTTTTGGTTAGTGTATGTTACATTAATGGAAAAGGAAATTTAGTGATAACAGAACTGAATTGGAATCAGTCCGTCTTTTATGTAATATCAGTATCCTCACAGTCTGTTGGATATTTCCATGTTCCTGTTTTTTTGTCATAGTATTTTTGGCATGTTTCTGTTTTACAGCATATGTTTGCTGTAGGACACCAGTAGTTTGGTTGTTCAATTCCAGTGCAACTTCTTACACAATCATGTCCTGCAATACTTTCGCAATCGCAATCAGAATCTTGAAGGTCAATGCTTCCATCACAATCATCATCTAAACCATTACCACAGGCTTCGTTTAATTCCTGTCCATCCACTAAATCATCACAATCATCATCATAACCATTGCAAACTTCTGGTGCAAAAGGATGAATGTTTGGATTAGAATCAACACAATCCAAATTAATGCCTCCACAAGGATAATAACCATCTTCATCAGAGTCCTTACAAATTTCGATTAATCCTCCTTCTTCATTTGTATCCAAAACAGTTATTGCCATATTATTAAACTCATCATAGTAAGTTTCTCCTTCAAGAAGGAAACCAAAGTCTGTTGCAACATAAGGTCTGTGATTATACTCTAAATGACTTCCATAATCAATAATAATTTCAGCATTTGGGTGCATGCTTAGCAGCCAAGTACGTGGAAAATAATAACCCACGGGCTCTCCATTCTCATCAAATCGGTAAAAATTGTCTCTTGCGAGCCTTATTAAAACCCCATTCTCTATTTCAGAATAGTTTAGGCCATATGTAATTTCATTGTTGTATTCTTGTGTAATATTTTCTGCTTCAAACTCTGTTCTGCATTCTAAATAATAACTTGTCAAGCCTTGGTATGAAAGATTAGTTTGAGTTCCTGAAAATTCATCTATCATTGTCACAATGCTTAGATCCCATTCTATTGGAATTTCCAGTCCATGAATATTTGAGGTGCCTGTTGAATCATTTTCAAAAGGAGAAATAAAAAAAGTTCCAGCGCTTACTTCTGGCACATTAGATTCATCAATCCACCCTAATACAACAACTTTGTTTCTTCCGCTATAAGAGCCTTTATAACTTGACCTTCCCATAACATCAAACATTTCTCCATAAGAAAAAAAAGTACATGACTCGGATAAAGTTGTTCTATTTGGAAATTCATTGCAGTTAATTCTTGCTGCATGATGCAGTCCAAAGTTATGTCCCATTTCATGAACAAAAGTCTCAAAATGATCTGGTGAATGATAAGCTCTGTTCATCCACATCTTATAAAGCTCGACTTCGCCGTCGTCAGTTGTATAAGAATCTTTTCCAAACGAAGCTATTCCTCCATAGTTTGTACATGAAGTATTTGGATGGAAAACAATCAATCCATCGTATTGAGTAAAATCTACTAAAGGATCTACTTCTTCTACTGCAAATTCAAAAATAGGAGTAGGCTCACATATCTCTGGGGGAAGAATTGCTGTATGCACATAACCTGGGCTTACGCTTGCTTTTCCATAAGAAACTCTTGTTATAAAGCCATTTGCTCCTTCGCTGTGCTCTCCTTCAAAGCTTCTGTCAATATAGTCTTGGGCATCAAACGGAGTTTCATCTTCTTCAAATAAAAAAACAACCACATAGCTTTGGTCTCCTAATGTTTCAGGCCAGGGCTCTATTGTGGTAGAAGTAATAGTGTAGCCAGTTTCAGTGTCTGGTTCTATTTCTTTTTCTGAAAAAGCCAGTTTGTCTTCTATTAAGTATCCTTTTATTTTTGCTTGAGCCATTGGAAGGTCAGAAGTTGTGTAAAGTTGATATTTTTTTCCATTTTCGTTAAGGTAGAATATTGTTCCGCTTTCGTTTGTTTCAAAGTTATCCCATGCTATTGCTTCTATTTTTCCTGTTTTTGTTACTAGTTCTTCTAAATGTTTTCCAACATTTGTTGGAAATTCTTCTTTTTTGAGTGAAGTTTCTTCTAGTGTTTCTAAAAAGTTTTCAATGTCTGTTTCTAGAACTTCGATTAAGTTTTCTTTTCTATTTATTGCTTTGGATTCCATTTCTGTTAAAATGTTATCTGTTTTTGGCAAGATGTTTAAAGATACGAGTTCTTTTGTTAGAAGTTTTGTTTTTTCTTTTAGAGTACAAATGTTTTCTTCATCTATTATTTTATCACAGTCATTATCTATTCCATCGCAAATTTCTGTTGTTGGAACACAACTTGGTTCTTTTGGAGTTAAATCTTTTTCTGCTAAAGGTTTAAGCGCTTCTCCTACTCCATCTTCAATGCAACCAGAAAAAACAATTAAAGTAATTAAAAGAAATATGACTGCAAACGCTTTTTTGTTCATAGTTTATTATGGTTTTAAGTAGTATTTCAAGCTTTCGGTTTTCTGATTTTTTTGTAGAGTCCCGTTATTTTTTCGTTTTGATTTAAACAGTTTTCTTGGCACTACTTTTATGACTAAATTATCTAACAAGAAAGTGAAGTTTATTGTTAAACAAGCTGTGAAT
>JAFCDN010000066.1 GCA_017609625.1 Candidatus Iainarchaeum sp. | reverse complement strand
GGTGCTTTTTTTTGCTGTCAAAAAACCCAGTTTTAATCAACTTGCAGATTCATTGAAAAGCGTTAGGTTTCAAAGTGCTAAAATTAAGGGAGAAAACCTGCCTGAATTGTTCGGACTTTTTATTTTAGTTTTTTCCCTTTCTTTGACTGCTTTTTTTATTCCTGCAAACACCATACAAGACTATGATGATTTGTCCTATCATTTACCCATTATTTATGATTTTTCTGATGATGGGAAAAAAACTTTTTTTGCAGAGCCACACAACATTTATGAGTATAGAAGCAACCAGTTTCCTCTCTTGCTTGAATCTTTCACAGGAGTTACAAACTATTTTTTGGGAAGTGTTTTCTTTAAGTTTGTTCCTTTTTTTTCTCTGATTTTATCCTTGTTTTTAATCTTTTTTTTGAGCAGATTAATTGGCTTTAAGGAACATTTTTCTGTGATGCTGTTTGCTTTGGCGCCTTCAGTTTTAGTTTTTACAAGATATTTTTATACAGATATTTTTCTTTCAATGCTTTTTTTGGGTTGTGTTTTTTTTATTTTGAATTATTTGAAAACTCAACAGAAATATTTTATTTTTGTTTCTGGTTTCTTGGCAGGTTTGATGTTTTTAACAAAATTTACAGGAGTTGTTTTTTTTATTGGATTGCTTTTGTTTTTGTTTTATAAGAAAAAGTTTAGAGAATCTGTTTTATTTTCACTTATATTTGTTTTAGTTGCTTTTGTTTTTGTTAGTTCTCATTTTGGCATTCCTATTCAGCAGATAACTGTTGGGGATTACGGGAAAATTGCAAGCAACCCTTTTATTGAAATTCCTTCAAAAGCATTTGATGTTGCTAAAATACTTATTGACCGTTTTGCCGAAGCATATTACATTCCTTTTATTCCTTTTTTATTTCTTTTGGCTTTGTTTTGGAGAACAAAAAATGAAATGAATCTTTTGGTTTTATTTTTTATTTCTTTGATTTTTTTTCTTTTTGTCAATATTGTTGTTAATGCAGAACCAACATCTACTGGTTTTCCCAGGTATTTTTTTCCTTTGTATGCTTTATTGTGTGTTTTTTCTGGAATTCAATTAAAGAAAATGGCTTTTTTTAAAGATAAAAGAATTTTTTTGTTTGTTTCAATTCTTTTTGTTTTGTTAATGTTTCTTATCTCTATTTTTGTTTTGAGTATTCTTGTCCCTGAATCAAAAACAGTTCATTATTCCCGTATTGGAGGGGAAATTCCAAATAATTCTGATGTTTCTGTCTGGTTTGTTAATGGAGCCGCCTTGAAATCAAGAATAGATAAAGCGGTTTTGTATGATTATTCTTGGCAAGCTGATTTTTCTGGAGAGCCCTGTGTTTTCCTGCAAAGTCAGGAAATAAACTATATAGTCTATTTTCACATAGATAAAGATGCAACATATCTTGGGGAATTTGGTTCAAAACTCAGGGAAAGCCTGCTTAAAGGGGAATGTTCTGAGCTAATTTCAGAGTCAAAAGGCAGTCTTAATTCAGCAACTTTTGGAGTAATTAGTTATCCTAAATAATAAAACAGAACAGGAAACATCAAAAAAGTCATGCAGGAACTTTTTTTCACTCCTTTTTTTATTGCAATCAATCCAATAACTGCTGCAAAAAAGCAGGCAATTAATCCTTTTATTCCGCTGAAAAACAATACTAGAAGAAAAAGAAAAGCAAAAATAAAGAGATTTATTTTTTTGTAATCCATTTTCTGGATTTTTTTAATTAAAAATTTTGAGATAAAAATAGTTGAAATTGAAGCAAGAATTAATGAAACAAAAATTACAAAGCATAAAAGGAAAAATTCGTTTTCTGCAATTCCTCCTAATTCTTTTACTGCAACAGCAGAACCGCTTCTTGTTTTTCCTATTGCAAATAAAACAAAAAAAGTAAAAATAATGTTTACTGTGTTAATGCCTCCAAGCAATGCAAGAAATCCTTTTTCTTTCAGCTTGCAGATTTTGTTTAAAACAAAAGCCGAAATACTAGGGCCAATAGCAGGAATTAAAGAAACAACACTTCCTCCTAAAATACTCAGAAAAGAGCCTTTAATTTCTGAAAAACTCATAGTAAATTTTTCTTCTTTTTGTTCAGGAATCTTTGTTTCTTTTAAAATTGAATTAACAATCAGAGGAAAAGCAAAAAATCCTGTAACTAAAACAAACAATGAATCTTTTACAATAAAAAAATCCTTTAAAACCAAAAACCCCAAAATTCCGGAAGAAATAATTACAAGCAAAGCAGTTTTTTTGTTTTTTTCTGAAGAAACCATTAAAAACAAAACTAAAATTAAAATAGAAGGAATCAGTTTTGGAATAAGCCATTTAATTTTTTCAATTAAAGAAACAAAAACAAAAGAAAATAAAAGAGCAAAAGAACCCCCGACCAACCCTCCAAAAACAGTTGTTTTTATTGCTAAAATTCCTTTTCCTTCTAAAAGCATTTTGTGTCCTGGAAGAATTGAAAGAAAAGTTTCTGTTTCAGGTGCTCCGAAAAAAATTGAAGGAATAAAATCAACAAAAGTGTG
>JAFCDN010000065.1 GCA_017609625.1 Candidatus Iainarchaeum sp. | reverse complement strand
TTAAGCTACTTTTAAAAGTTTCCTAAGTACTAAGCTTGAAATAATTCCTGCCCCTAAATACCACCAGAGCCATCCAGAAAGAATAGGAGAATAAACCCCTCTTATCCACCAAAAAAGAATAAGCAAAGGAATCATGGTGAATATCATTGGTTTAAAAGAATGTTTTAGTAACTCCATAGAGCAAGACATCATTTCTTTTTGAATTTCTGCCATTTTAGCAGGGTTTCCTGCATTATCTTTAAGTTTAATCTGGCAAGCTTTTTGAATTCCTTTTAACTCTTTCATTCGATTTTGATCTGTAAATTTCTTTGTAATTAAAGTCATAATTAATGTAATTAAAAAAGAAATAAGTATCACACTTTCTTTAGGATAAGTTGTCATTAATTCAGTAATCATATAAAATTCCTCCTTTATTGATTAATGAAAATCTTTGATTTGCTTTAATCATTTTTTCACCTCATTTATTATAGTTAAACCTTGTTTTTAAATTTAGCTGCCAATAAATTTCTTCATTGCAGGATTCATATCAACAGAATGTTGTTGAGCAATATTTTGATAAAATTGATACATAATCATAATAACCAATAACATTGCTGTTCCTGAGACAAGCGCTCCAAGAATATTAGTGATTGATGCAAGCAAACCAATAGCCAGACCGCCCATTACAGTCAAAGGCATAATATACCTATCTAAAATACTCTCTAAAATTCTAATATCTTGTCTAAATCCTGCTACTTGTAAACCTGAAGATGCTATTTTTTTGGCTTGAGCTTTTGAATCCATCCCAGATGTTTTTACCCAGAATACAGCAAAAATTGTAGATAAAAACATAAATAAAAGAGTGTGCGTAACTGCTTGTAATAAGAACTTTGGCAAAAAAGCCCCTCTAATAAATAATTCTAAGATATTTGTTGAACCAAACCAAAATGCTAAACCAGAGACTGCTTGCCCATGAACAAAATGCCCTAAAAATCCAAAATAAGAGGCAAATTTAGCCATTCCACTGCAAACCCCTCCTTCTAGACAAGGTGCAGCAGCATTCTCAAGAATCCCTCCAAATAATTGTATGTTAGCAATTAAAGCAGCAGTTAAGATAACTGGGATAACAGAAGCATAGAAAAAAGATAACGGCCATTTGATTCCATATCCTCTTATTCTTCCAAAAGAAAGTGGAATCTCTACTTTTAGAGATTGGGCCCAAACAACAGCCAAGAAAATTATAATTGTAGTAACTATGGCGGCGGCTGCAGATATAAATTCTATAGAATATCTATTGATTAAAGACTGAATTAAAACAAAAACTTTTCCTGAGCAAGCAGTTGCTGTAAAGTTTAATAAACAATTTTGTCCTTGAGGATTTACAAACTGAAATGCACTGGAAAAAAGCCTCCAACTAACTCCTGCAGCAATAAATAAACTCACTCCTGAACCAAAACCCCATTTTTGAGTTAGTTCATCCATATAAAATATTGCTAATCCTCCGAGAATTAACTGCAGAATAACTAACCACGTAAAACCAGGCATTGCTTGTAGTCCCTGCATAACAACATAAACAATTGCTTCAAATACAATAAAGAAGAAAACCAGGAGTTTTTGTAATCCCTGAAAAAACTTTTTTCCTTCGACAGTTGTTGTATCTATATTTAAAATTCCTGAACCAGTAAGCAATTGCAAAATAATAGAAGCCATTACAATTGGTCCAATACCCAAAGAGATAATGCTTCCGAAGTCTGTTCCAAGAATAATAGCTAAATATTCAAATTGTGCTAGAGCATTTTCAGATAGCCCAAAAAGAGGAATATTTGCTAAAATAAAAAAAGCACCAAGAACAATTAGAGTCCATTTTAATTTAACATTAAATCCTAATTTTTTTTCATCAGGTTTTGTTACTTCTGGAATTAGTTCAAATATTTTTCTTAAGTTCATACTTACTGTGCCTCTGTTTTATCTGCTTTTTGGTTTTCCTCTTTTTTAATTTCTTTTTCTGGTTTTTGTTTATTAGCCAAAGTAATTTCACCACCAGACTTTTTAATCTTTTCAATTGCAGATTTTGAAGCTTCAAGGGCTGTAATAATTAGTTTTTCTTTGATTTCTCCTTTTCCTAGAATTTTATATTTGTTTAGGTTGATTTCATATCCTTTTATGGTTTTTTTACCATATTTTTCTAAATTTTTTTGAATCTGCTCAAGATTTATTCTTTGTCTTTTATCTTTTTTTGTTCCTTTGCTTGTTATCCCTTGTTTCCCAAAATATTTATTTCCATATAGTTTTGTAATAAGTGTTTTTTTGTGGTCTGCTCTTTTTCCACTTCCAGACATGCCTTTTCCACCTTTATGTCCAGACTTTTTTGCTTTTTTTCTCGCTCCTCTGCCATGGGTTCCCATATTTCTTCCATGCATCCTTGAAGATTTTTTACGTTTTTTAGTTTTCATTTTTTTACCTTAAACATTTTTCCATGTCCTGGAATAATATAATCAGCAATTTTAAGAATATTTTTTCTACTTTCTATTAGTTGTTCTTTATTTTTTGTGTAAGGATCCTCGCGAGCTATTAAACTTTCTTTATCTGTTTTTTGTTCTTCATTATCTTCCCACCAAATGACATCA
>JAFCDN010000034.1 GCA_017609625.1 Candidatus Iainarchaeum sp. | reverse complement strand
CTATATTTGAATAATGCTTTTTCGGCACAACCCATGTTTCATAAGTCCATTTTGGTGCAAAATTACAGAAAGCAATAAAACTCTTATTTTCAAAGACTTTTCTCTCGCTTTTTCCTTCTTTTTCCGCCAGCTCTAAAAAAAAGTTTTTTCCTTTTTTTTCAAAAAACTCTTGTGCTTTTTCTATTTCTCTTTTAATCTGATGCGGAACAAAAGGAAAAGTAATTATCTGCGAATGGTTATGTGCAAGAGAAGCACCGCATTCTTTTCCGAAATTTTTTATCACTAAAACATGCTTTACTCCTTTTCTTTTTTTGAGTTCTTCTTCTCTTTCTTTGTAAGCAGAAAACAATTCACTTAATTCCAGCCTGTTTAGCTCTGCTAAAAACTTTGAATGATTGTTTGTTTCAACTATAACCTCATGATATCCAAAAGCTGCGCCATACTCCAGCAAACCTTTTTTTTCTTTTGAAAATTCTTTTTCTTTTTGCATTGCAGAAAATTTGTTTGCAAAACCTCTTAGAGTCCATTTGATTTTGCTTCCTTTCCTGAAAATTTCCGGCGGAGTTTGTTTTTCATTGCCTAAACAAAAAGGGCAGTTAAAATCCACTTCAACCGACCTTTTAGAAAAAGCTCGGCCAAAAGCTTGATGGTCCATCGGCCGTTTAGAGCGGTTTTTTGAGATTATTACCCATTCATCCAGTAAATAGTCTTTCCTTAGTTCGTTTTCTTCCATATTCTCTTTAAGTCTTTTCTTTTTTATATTTCTATTGGTTATGGAAATCAATCCAAATATTTTTCGGCAATATGATATAAGAGGAATTGTGAATAAAGATTTAAGCGGAGAGTTTGCAGAAGAATTAGGAAAAGCAGTCGGCACTTATTTAATTAAAGCCGGCGGAAAATCTGCGTCAGTCGGTCATGATAATCGTCTTTCCTCGCCTTCTTATGCAAAACATTTAATCCGCGGTTTAGTTTCAACTGGAATTGATGTAACGAATTTAGGTTTAGTTCCTACTCCAGTGTATTATTATTCTGTAGTAAAATTAGAACAGCACGGCGGAGTAATGATTACCGGCTCTCATAATCCGCCGGAATTCAACGGCTTTAAGATTTCAAAAGGAAACCATGCAATATTTGGGGAAGAAATCCAGAAAATATTAAAGCTGATGCAGAAAAGAGATTTTATTAAAGGCAAAGGAAGCTTTAAAAAATATGAAATAATTCCAGAATATTTGCAGATGATTAAGAAAAAAATTTCTCTAGGAAAAAAATTAAAAGTTGTTTTAGACTGCGGAAACGGAGTAGGCTCTGTTGCTGCACCTCAGGCTTTAAAAGATTTAGGAGTTGATTTAACTGAATTGTATTGCGTTTCTGACGGCACTTTTCCAAATCACCATCCAGACCCGACTCTTCCTTCTACTCTCAAAGATTTAATCTCTAAAGTAAAAGAATTAAATGCAGACATTGGAATTGCTTTAGATGGAGATGCAGACAGAATCGGAGTGGTAGATGAAAAAGGAAACATTCTTTGGGGCGACCAGTTAATGATTCTTTTTTCAAGAGAGCTTCTGCAAAAACAGCCTGGCTCTAAAATTCTTGTAGAAGTGAAATGCTCTCAGGCAGTTTTAGATGATGTAAAAAATCACGGGGGAATTCCTCTGCTTTCTCCTACCGGCCACAGCATTATTGAAGCAAAAATGATTGAAGAAAACGCTTTGATTGCCGGAGAAATGTCTGGCCATATGTTTTTTAGGGATGAGTTCTTTGGTTTTGATGATGCAATTTATGCTTCTGCCCGCCTGCTTAGAATCCTTTCTCTATCTGAAAAAAAACTCTCTGAATTGCTTGAGGATGCGCCAAAATATTTTTCTTCCCCGGAAATCCGTGCAGAGTGTTCTGATGAAGATAAATTTAAAATAGTAAAAAAAGTCGGAGACTTTTTTAAGAAAAAATACAAAGTAATTGATATAGACGGTGCAAGAGTTTTATTTGAAAACGGCTGGGGCTTAATCCGCGCTTCAAACACCCAGCCAGTTCTTGTATTGCGTTTTGAAGCAAAAACAAAAGAAGAATTAGAAGAAATTAAATCCCAGTTCAGACAGAAACTAAATGAATTTGAAGACGTTAAAATTGATTTCTGATTAATAGAATCCAGTTTTAATTTTCTTGTTTGCTTTTGCACTTACTTTTCCTTTTTTTCTTTCCACTGTCAGTTCAAAAAAAGTATTCCCTAATCTCATTTTCCTTTTCAGATAATTAATTTTTTTCGGAAGTTTTGGCTGTAAAAAAACTTTTTTCTCAAATGCATTTAATTTTATTCCAAGCAAAAATTCATCAATTGTTTTCAAAACAAAAGAATGCCCCCATAACTGCATTCCGCATCCTTTTAATTCCCCTCTGAAATTCCAGCATTCCCCTATTCCTCCAATGCAGTCTTGTTTTAAATCTTCAATAGATTTTTCCAGATACTCTAATCCTTTTTCTGTTCTTTCTGCTCTGAATTCTGCGCAAGCCATCCAGCCATTGCTTAAACTCCAGCTTAATCCAGTATGATATCCTTCTGTTTCAAATCTTTCTTCATTTCTTCCCCTTAAAAGAATCCCTTTTTCACACTTAAATTCTTCTTTTTCAAAAACAGAAATCTCTTTTTCACTTGCTTTTTTTTGCATTAAATAAACCAAAGGATTGCATGTTTTAACTGCACTTTTAGTTGTATCTTTGTAAAAACCGTCTGCTTCAAATTCTTCCAGAATTTGTTTGTTTAACTGAATTGCTTTTTTTTCTATTTTATGAATCTCTTTTATTTTTTTCTGCAACACAAGTAAATTCCTCACTGAATGCAGTGCTTTCAAATACAATGCCTGAATTTCTATTGCAGCTCCATTCCTTGTAATTGAATCCATCCAGGTTTCATTTCCTTTATGCAACAACAACCCATTTTTTTCCCTGCTCTCCAAAAACTTCAATATTTTATTCACTTTCACTTTTTTCAGTATTTTTTTGTTCCCTGAAGCAAAAACATAACTGCTTAAAGCAATCAAAAACAAAAGGGATGCATCAAGTGAATTATAGAAAACTTTTTTCTCTTCAAAGTAATTTGCAATCTTCCCTTTATTGTTTTTCTTCCAAAAACACAGCAAAACTTTTTCTGCTTTCTCAAATTCCCCTAAAGAAATCAATGAACTTAAACTCCATAAATTATCCCTGCCCCAGTACTGCAAAAACCAAGGATAGCCTGCAAAAAAGTTTTCATTGTTTTCCAGCAAAAAAATCCCTTTTGCTGAATCTACAAAACCTTTTTCTATTTCTTTTTCATTGCATTTAATCATTTCTTCAGTTTTTTTGAATTCTTTTTCTCTTTCTTCAATTTCTTTTTTCAGCTGATTTGCATTTAACTTTTTCTCTTTTTTTGGTTCCGGAATTATTGCAAAAACCAGTTCTTTTCCCTGTAAAAAAATTCTTCCAGGAGAAAAATAATCTTGCTTTTCTCCTAAAGGAAAATGCTCTTTTTTTTCTGCTTTTTCTTTAAATTCCATTTTTCCTTTAATCAAAACAAATTCCAGTTCTCCAAGGGGATTTTTGATTTTGATTGAATTCTTTTTTTTATTAAATTTCACTTTATATCTTCTGTGAGTTGTATTTTCTTCTCTTTTCCTTATATTTACTCCAAGTTCCAGTTCTCTTCTTTTCTCTTCTGTGAATTCTATTTTTACATATACTCCGGCCTTATTTTTCGGAACAAAAACAGTTTCTAATGCTTCTTTGTAATAGTGTTTTGCTTTAACAAAATCATATTCTGTTTTAACACAATTTTCTTCTTCTAAGCCTTCAATAGAATAATATTCCAGAAACTTCTGTGAATTTTTCCACAATCCAGTCCATTTGGTTTTGAAGCCGTTATCGCAGTATCTGGAAAAAAATCCTTTATTTCCTGAAAGAACATAATACTTTTTTTCTTTTCCCTGTTCTGCTGAATACATGCTTTCAGAAATTGAGATAAAGTTGATTTAAATTTATTTATTAAACCCAAAACTACAGCATGAGTTCTCTTTGGCTTGGCTCTAATTCAGCAGCGGCTTTTGCACTCAATAATGCAAAAGAAACTAAATTGTTTTTTTCCAGTTCTTTTTTTGCACTCAAAAGCATTTCTGGAACATGTTTTATTTTCATGTTTTTTGCAAGTTCTGCAAGCTCTGTTACTGTTTCTAAAATCAATTGTGTTTTAGGCCTGCTTTTTGGATTCCACCAGAATTCCATCATATCATGGAATAAAACAATCTGATTTGTTAAAACAGTTCTTTTAAACCCTGAATCAACACTTCTTTGGATTTCCCTTAGCTTATCTGGGTAAATTGAAGAAATCGGGGAAGCAGCTAAAACAGTTTTTTTGTTTGCAGCTCTTATATATTCTCCTGCTTTTGCTAAATTGCCTTTTCTTATAAACTCTGCTGCTTTTTTAGCAATTATTCCTGCCTGCTTGAACTTGCTTAACCCTGTTGCATTTAAATCTCTTACAGCAGATAAAAGTTCTCTTGCAATTCTTTCCCTGCTTCTTGCTTCAATTCCTGTTCTCAATGAATTCATTACACTCCTTAAAGTGTCAACTGCCCTGAAAATTCTTAGATCTTTTTGGAACTTTCTATCAACAACCATGCTTCTCCTTCTTTCAAGTCTTGGCGTCTGTAATTTGAGTTTTCTTTTCCAGTCAAGCAAATCATTTTTTATTGCTCTCATTGCAGCAGAAGCTGCAGAAGGATTCTCTTCTCCTAAAAGTTCTCTTGCTCTTTGAAATCTCTTACAGGCATGAATTTTGTTTTCTTCTTGAAGCAGGTTTGGGTTTTGTGCGAGCTCTCCTAAAAGCCCGTTAAAATACAGACTAAAAGCACGTTTTTGTGCAGTGTTGAATCTGTTCCATTTGTGCTCTAAATCAAAGTGTAATTTTGAAACTTCATCAAAAATTCTTTCTGCTTGTATAATTCTTGACTTAACTGATTCAATCTGATGATAAACCAACCTTACTCCTGAAGGAATTGTTTTTGTCCTGATAAACCTGACTCTTTTCAGTTTTCCTTCTGGCCCTTTGTAATAAGGAAATTCTATTGTTCCGTCAGCATGAAACCTTATTTTCAGTTTTCCCAAAGTTGTTTCTGGAACTTCTGCGAGTGCTAATTGAGCTCCTCTTGGAACAGGTTTTTCTGCTCTTAAAAGCCTTGTATATTCTGCATAGCTTAAAACAACTTTTGGCCCTGGCAGTTTCTTTATGCCAGGAACATATTTTCTTCTAGGCATACAAAAACTATGCTTTAGGATTATTTATTTCTTTGTTTCATCAGAGCTTTATTGTTTCAGCTATTTTTTTGTTTAATTTTTCTTTAAACTCTTTTTGCTGCCATTTATTGATTCTGCAGCCTGCAGCGATTTTATGGCCTCCGCCTTCTGCATCTGCTCCTAGTTCAGCGCAGGCTTCTCTTAAAATTTCTCCTAAATTCAGTCCTTTTCTTACTAAATCATCTGTTGCTCTTGAGCTGACTTTAACAAACCCGTCTTTTTGTTTTGCAAAAGCAAGTATTGGCTTGTTTTGCTGAACTAAAGGAGAGCCATAAAGCATGCCGGCAATAATCCCTACAATTTCTTCTTTAATTTTTTCTCCTGAATCAAAGAAATAAAATCCTTTTTCTTCTTCCAAGCCGTTTTCATGCACCCATTCAATTCCTTCTCTTAACTGCCTTCTGTGCTCTAAAAGCAGTTCCATTGCATTATTGTAGTATTCTTGTCTGTCTCCCATACAGACTTTTAATCCTACTTCTGGCATTCCGTGGCGCCCCGAGGAATTCAAAAGCGTCGCAAATTCTTTTGCATCTCTTAAAGGGCTCTTTAAATCTTCTTTTAACAAAGTATAAGTTTCTCCTATAATATTTTTTGCTCTGAATTCGCTGTAATTGTTTTTTATTAAATGCATTATTAATCCAGAAGTAAAAGTTTTTTTTTCTTCTGGGCTTAAATCTGAATAAGTTCTCCATGCATTTCCTTGTTTTAATTCAATTCCCATTTCAGTAATAAACTGGCTTGAAGCATGGCTGTCTGCAACTAAGCCGGGAAAAACCGGATTAGTAGAAAAAGCAATGAATTGAGTTAAAGGCCGAGAAATTTTTCCATATAACCTTAAATCATTTTCTTTTTTTATCAAACCAGTTTCTTCAGCGTCTTCAAGTATTTTTCTGTTCAGGCCCTCCAGCCTTCCTTTATAATCCTGCATATCTCCTACTGCCCCTACAACAGCTAATGCACTTAATTCCTTGTTTTTTTCATTTAATTCTCCTGCAACCAAATAAGTCATTCCTGCTCCTGAAACTTCATATCCTCCGTCAAATCCAAAAAGAAACGGATTTGAATGAAACTCATAATCTGATTTAACTGCCTGATGATGATCTATTACAAAAAAGTTTTCTTTTAAAAACTCTTCAAGCAGATTCAACTGCCCAGAGCCAAAATCCACAAAAATATAGTTTTCTCCTGCGCTTTGGATTTCTCTTATTGTTTCAGAATACAATTGTTTTGCTGTAATATTCTTGAATTTTTTTCCTTCTCTTTCTAATGCCTTTGCTATTATTGCTCCAGCACATAATCCATCTGCATCATGATGATTTACAATGACAAAATCGTCTCTTTTGAGAATCTCTTCTGCAATCAATTTGTTTCTTTCCTTTAGCTTTTTTATTTCTCCCATATTAAAGCCTTTTTTCATTGTTTCTAAAAATTTAATGGTTTTTCCCAAACCTGTTTAATTCTTTCTAAACTTATTTATTCTGATTTTATGGGTTTTTTAGATAAAATTTTTGGAAAAAAAGAAGAAGCAGTAAAACCAAAAGAAAAAATTGAACTGAAATTCGAGGAAATCCCTATTTTTCTGGAAAAAAACTATTCACAAGGCTTTGGGGAAGTAAGCAAAGAAATCTTTTCAAAAATTTCTGAAATAAAACACTTATTAAAAGAAACTGAAACCCAGCTAAAAGAACTGGAAAAAGAAAAAATAGAAGAAAACGAAGGAAACAACAGATTAAGAAGAATTGTTATTACAAGCAAAAAAACTTTAATAGAAAAAATGAAAAATCTTTTATATAAACTATCCCCGCCTGCTTCAAATGATTTTTTTGAATTAAATTCTTACTGTGAAAATTCAATTAAACTCCTGAAATCTGAAGTAAATGCTTTTGGAAAAAACATTGCTTACACTGGAATTGTGTTAAAAGAACCAATAAAAAAGCTTGGGGAAAGAATAAAAGAATTGAATTCAGTTTTCTCTGAAACCAAAAAAATCTTTGATTCAAAAAAATCTCTGTTTCTTTCAGCAGGAATAAAAGGCTCTTTCTCTAAAGCAAAAGCAAAAATTCAGCAAAAATCAGATTCAAGTGCATTAGAAAAAGAAATTTCTTCAAAAATCTCTTCTGTTGAAAGAAACCTTGAAGAACTCCAGGAAAAGCTGAAAAAATTAGAATCTTCTGCTGAAGCAGAAGAATTCAAAAAACTCTTGGAAGAAAAAAAATCCCTGAATGAAAAAAAGCACGAAATGAAAAACAAACTAATTGAATTGTTTTATCCTATAGATAAACTCTTAAGGACTTTTAGAAAATTAGTGGAATCAAAAAGATTTATTTTAAAAGAAGAAGAAAAAATTCTCTTAACAACTTATCTTTCAAATCCTTTTCTTGCATTAAAAAAAGACACTGAAGCAGCTGCCCTGAAAAAACTCTTGAATTACATTAAAGAATCAGTGAAAAAAGGAACAATCTCTTTGAAAGAAAAAGAGAAAGAAAAAAAGATTTCTGCGTTGAACAGCTTATTAGAATATGATTTTTTCAATGAAGTTTTCTGGAAACTGAATGAAATAGACAAAAAACTGATTGAAACTGAAGGAAAAATTTCTTCGCTGGATATTTCCGACAAAATCTCTTCTTTAGAGGGGGAAATTATTTCCTTAAAGGATTCCAGGGAAAGCTCATTAAAAGAATCTAAAAACCAGAAGAACAAAACAGAAAAAATTTCTTCTGAAATTTCTTCCCTAAAAGAAGTATTAGAAGAAAAGCTTTCAGATTTCTCTGAAAAAGAAGTTAAAATCTCCTAAAGCATAAACTTTTATTTTCCAAGGTGTTTCTTTTCTTATGCACTTTTCTTTAAATGCTTTGGAAATAAAAGAAAAAAAAAGTATTCTTTTCTCTGGAAAATCTTCTCAAGCAAAAAAACTGATTGAGCTAATGGCAAAAAATCATAAAAACAAGGAAAATATTTTTGTTGTTTTTGACCCTGCAAATTATTCTTCTTCAATGGAAGGCTCTTTAATAATCTCAAACTATTCAAAAGAATCTGTAAACCTGAATGCTCTTCCTGAAATTTCAACAAAAATTCATTCAGTGCAGGGGAACAAGAATTCAAGAGGAATCCTCTTATTTGATTCCATTTCTTCAATGTGTTCCTTTAACCCAGTCAATGCAGTTTATTCTTTCCTTTTTTTTGAAACAAGAAAAGCAAAAGAACTGAACTATTCTGTGGTTTCTTTTATTGATGAAAGAATGCACGAAAAAGAAGTTTTAGAAAACATAAAAAACGCAATGGATTACAGTTTCTTTTTTGAGTTCAAGGAAAAAAAACTTTTTATAGAACAGACTGCACGGCCTTTTAGTTCAGTTACAAAAAATTTTCATTTTGATTTATAAAATCTCTAAAATCCTGTCGCAGAACTGGCTTAAAGAATTTACTACTCCTCTGTGTTCTTCAGATTTAACCATTAATAAAATTCCTTTTATTTTCCAGCCCCTTAACCTAGAAATCATCAAGTGAGTAAACCTTTCCACAGAAGAAATGTCGTTGTAAACCAAAAGAGTGGTGATAGAATCAAAAATCAGAAACTTTGGCTTTTGAGCCATTTTTTTATATGCCTCTTCTATTGCAACACTCAATTCAGTTAAATCCCTTGGAGAATCAACGTATTTTACATTTTCTGTTATAGGAGCTTGCTTTCCTGTTCCCTTGCTTATTGCGTCAACAAAAAATAGTTTTGTAGTGTCAATTTTTTCTCTTTTAAGGGTTTCTTTCAGGAACTGATGAGAACGATTCAGAGTTATGTATAAGCCTTTTCCTTCTGTATGGTTAATCAATATCCTGACAATTTCATAATTTATTTTTGAGTAATTTGTAGGCTCTACTAATAACAATGCAGTAAACTGTTCGCTTGGCAGTTCCTTCAAATACCTCATAATTTTCAGATCTATTCCTCTTCTTGGACTGATTAATTCCTGTAACTCTTCATCTTCTCTTACTTCTGATTTTAAATCTGTTTTTACTTTAATTCCTTCTTTTGTAACAAAAGTTCTTTTCTGTATTTTTGGTTTTGTTAAAAGCTTTTCAAGTTCTTTTATTGCATTTGATGTTCTTTTTTTTCCTTTAACAGAAGCTTTTGTTTTTTTCTTTGCTTTTGTTTTTTTCTTTTGTTTTTGTTTCTTTTTCATTTAGATATCCTCAAATAATTCTTGTTTTGATAAAACCTTTAATCCATGCTCTCCAATTGTAACTGGATGCAGCCTTTCTGAAATTTTTGTTCCTCTCATTTTTAATATTCCTAAACTCCTTACAAACCTGTTTTCTATTTTTGTATGGTAAAGAAGTATAACTCCGTCTGCAACATATTCTTCCAGCCCAAACAAACTCCTTGTTTTATCCAGATTTATTTCGTTTGTTATTACTGTGGTGCAGTCAATCTGTTTCAGCATTTTTCCTAAACTCATTATTCTTTTCCTTGCATCTAACTCCCTGTCAAAATACAATCTGAAAATTACTCCTGGATCTATTACAAGCCTTTTTGCACTAATCCTTTGAATTGAATCTTCAATCAAATTCTTTAGTTTATCAAAATCATATAATTCTACTACTTCAATTATTAGCATTTCTTTTTTTATCAGGCTTTCTAAATCATATCCAAATTCTCTTCCGTTTCTTATTATTTCATCATATGTTTCTTCCATAGAAATGTAAATTCCTGGCTCGTTATGTTTCATTGCCCCCATATACAAATATTCAATGCAAAAGCAGGTTTTGCCTGAACCAGGGTCTCCAGCCAACACTACTAAATTCCCTCTTGGAATTCCTCCATCCAGTAATTCATCCATTCCAGGAATTCCTGTTTTTGTTCTGTCAGCTAATCTTGGCATTAACTTTCACTTTTAAATATTAATAATTTTCACTTTTAAATATTAAGTTAAAGGTATTTAAAATAGCTTGCTTAAGCTGTTTATCTTGCGTTTTGTTTTCCTAACCCGCAAAACATTTAAATACAATAAGCATTCTATTAGTATTAAATTATCGTTTTATTTAAACAAAAAAGGAGGAAGATAAATGTTTAAAGACAAGAAAGGACAATCTGCTTTGGAATACCTAATGACATATGGCTGGGCATTGGTTGTAATTGTAATCGTAATTGCGGCTTTGTTTGCTTTTGGTGTATTCAATACTCCAAAACAATGTACCCAGACAGGTGGACAATTGCTGATAAAAGGATTTGATTTCAACGGCACTACAATTCAGCTAAAAATACAAAACGGATCTCCTGACACAGTAACCATTATAGGTTTTTCAGGAAATCCTGAGACCATAAGTTCTTGGAGTGGAGGAAGACACGATACAGTATCCGATTCAAAGTCACCTTTAGCAAGAACTGACACAAACACATTTTTCTTAGATGTAGGTCTGTCAGGAAACATTACTGAAGAAGTCACAATAACATATACTACTGGCGGAATGACAAAAACAGAGAAAACAACTTGTAGTGGACCAGTTTAATTACTTCCACTTTCTTTTTCTTTTTTTTTATTTTTATTTAATTAGCTATTTATACAATTCTTTTATTTAATTTAGCTGTTTTTATATAATAGTTCCAAAAAAGCTTTCCAGCAGAAGCAGCACTCCAAAATAAACAATATATGAGCCTATTGCCATTGCAGGAA
>JAFCDN010000033.1 GCA_017609625.1 Candidatus Iainarchaeum sp. | reverse complement strand
TTGTTCCTGGATCTAAAGAAAGCAATTCAAATTCTGTTTCTCCTGTTCTTATTGTGTTTTTGCTTTCAATTTCTGTTCTTCTTCCTCCTGCTCCTATAATTGCCCAGGAAACTCTTGCATCTTCTACTTCTATTCCTTCTTTATCTTTTACTATTACTGTAACTTGGTTAACGGCCCAAGCAGGAAGCAGTTCAGGCATTACTTCTAAGTGCAGTTCTTTTCCTGAAGAAATATTAATTCTTGTTGCTTTTTCACTGTTGAACACATATTCTCCGCCTTCTGCTGTTCTTCTTACAATGCCTATATTAGCATAAATTATCCCTTCTTTTTTTGTTTTGAATCCAATTGTTCCTTCTATTACAGAGCCTTTTTCCATTAAACCCAAAGAAATTCCTGGAGTTTTATTTGAGTTAACTGAATCATTTCTTTTTACAGTGCCGGAAGCAGTTTTAATTGAATAATAAGTGATTTCTGCATCTTCAGTCAAATCTTCTCCTGCATCAATTAATTTAATCCAGACTTCTGGTTCAGTTAAAATTTCTTCTGAATCATTTATTATTTTAAAATAATATTCATAGTTTCCATTTGTTTTTGTTTTAAACGGAAGCTGTCTTTGAATTATATAAGGCTCTTCTGCTTTATCTAAAAGTTTTTGTTCTTTCATGCACATACTGCTTAAAGGGCATAAAGCCGGAACCAGAGGAGCATCTTGTATTCCAAAGTCTATCTCAAATGCTTCTGCATATAATCCTTGTTTTATTGCACTGCCTCCTGCAGAGCCGATTTCATGATCTGATGGATAATAAAAATATAAAGGCCCTTTTCCCCATGCTCTGTAATGCAGTTTTATTTTTCCTTGTTCTATTTCTTCTTTTACTCTGATTTCTATTTCCACTTTATAGATTGTCCCTGCTTTAAGGTTTCTCCATTCAATATTAGTCCATTTTGCTTTTGCATTAGCTGAAGCTAAATTACTGGAATCAAAATCAATATCCTGCCCCAGAGTTGGGTTCCATGTTGTTCCTTTAATTATTGTTGTTTGTGGAACATTTATTTTTTCAATCCAGACAATATCATTTTCTAAATAAATATTGTCGTCTTCTCCTGTTCTGAAATGCATTCCAGCTAAATTATATAAATGGTTTTCCGGAATATTCAAGTAAAAGAGTGCAGTGTATTTTTCTCCTGCAGTTAATTTATCTTCAATTCTTTCCCCGTCATAATATATCCCTTTGAAATCCAGCCATAAATCTTCTCCAATCAAAGGAGGCTCTAATATTGCTTCAACAAATAATTCCTTTTCTGGATATAATTGATATTCTTTTGTTGTAAAAGAAGCATAATCTTCTTTTGGGTCATAAAAATAAAAGTGCACTCTTTTGTCTGCTTTTATTTCTAGTTCTGTTTTTCCTTCTGAATCTAAAGTAAATTCTCTTTCTCCGTCAATGCTTTTTACTTTAACTCTGGTGTTTGGTATTGGTTCTCCGTCTGGGTCAATTGTCTGGAGTTTTATTATTGCATTTCCTATTGTCATTGTTAATTCAATTCTTGTTTCTTCTCCAACAGAAACTCCAAATGCTTCTGTTAAACCTGAAGCAGGATATTTTTCTGCATAAGCAAAATAGGTGCCTTCTTTTATTCCTATATAAGTTACTTCTCCTTTTGCATTGGAAAATTTTACAGGATATTCTGATAAAATGCTTCCATCTTCATCTTTTAGCATTACTCTTGCATTAGTTACTTTTTTTCCGTCTTCATCCACTGCTTTTATTATTAGTTTTCCGCTGTTTGGTGTTGATTCTGGATTATCTGGATCATATTCTGTTACTGCTTTTTCTAATCCAATATCCAAAAAAGTTTCTCCTGTTGCTTCTATTTCTCTTGGAACATAACCTTTAGCTGAAACTTTTAAAATTAATTCTTCCACTTCATCAAAAACAAATTCTATTGTTTCTCCTTTTTCTCCGTTATCTTTTGTTGCAATAACTTCTCTGTCTCCGTTTTCCAGAATAATCTGTGCATTTGGAATTCTGGAACCTGTTTCTTCATCAAAAACAGTCACTTCTAATTTTGTATCTCCAACAGCTGTTTCTTCAAACACTTCCATTACAACTGTTTCTTCATTTACTGTTTGGTTTTCTATTTCCACTGAATAGATTTTTTTTATTTTATATGTGTTTTTTAAATCCTGAATCAATAAATCATAATATCCTTCTTCTACTGAAGCAAAATCTACTACTCCAGAAATAGTGTATTCTTGTTCTACAACAAGAGTGCCTTGCATTAATTTTACTTCAATTTCATTCAATAGTTCTCCTTCTGTATTTTCAACTACAACCCTTAAATCCCCTAAAGCAGAAAAATCCATGCCTCCGGTTTCTTTTAATTCTATGGTTTCATAACCTGAATTTATTGTTCCAAACCAGTCTTCATATCCTGTTATTTCAACTGCATCTACCATTAATTTTCCGCAGTCTCTTGGAACTTTTATTCTTACTTTTCCGTCTCCGTCAGTGTCTGTTATTACATTTGGATCTGGAACAACTTCTGGATTCCTGCAGCTGATTCTTAAAGTAATGTCTTTTCCTATAATCAATTGTCCTGATTCATCTTCAAATCTTAAAGTAACTTCGCTTACATCTACCCCAGGGATTTCTTCTAATCTAATATCAATTTTTTTGTTGTTCTCTGTAAGCGAAAATTCTGTTTCATAAAATTTATATCTTGCATCATCTATTTCTATTTTTATTTTAGTGTCTTTTTTTGCCTGCAAAGAAACTTTTCCTTCAGTGTTTGTTTTATATCCTTTTTTTTCTCCGCCTAAAGAAACCATTACTTCAATTTTGTTTAACTCTAATCCGGAATCGTTTTTTACCTGGATAACAAAAGAATAGAATTCATCGCCGGGCCCGTCATCTGGAAATAGAACCGGCCATAAAAGAAAGCCTAAAATCAAAACAATTAATACGACAAATAACGGAAAAGACGGAACAACTGAATCAATCTTGTCTGTCAGTTTTGTTATTGGAACAACCTTGTCAATGCTTTCCAGTAAATCATAATATTTGTCTTCTATTGAATAATAGATTTCTTTTAAACCAACAAAACCACTTTTCTCTAGTATTTCTCAGTGAATATTTATATTTTTATTGATATTTAATTGTTTGTTTTTTTGTTTTTGTTTTAAAAACATTAATCAGTCTCTGATGCAGTTTTCTTTTGGATTGATTTCTGCTTTCTTTGAATCAAGGTCTGTAATTATTTTTTCCGGGTTCCAGAAAAAGGTTGCATAACTTGAATTTCCTACTCCTGAAATACACACATTTCCTGTTTCAACCAAATCCAGGATTTTTTGCAGTGAAGTGATTTGCTTGTTTGTTACTCCGTTTAATTCAACAAACTGGCTAGAGGTTGAGGTTTGGGTTAAAACTGCTGCCTGGTTTGGAGTAGAAATTTTTGCTGAGTTGCTTGTGCTCATTAAATGCATTCTTGCTTCTGAATTAAGCGGACTGAAGATTATTGATTCTAACCAGAATTTTCCTGTTCTAACCGGATATTTCCATACCCATCCATAAGCTGTTGATTTTTCTGTTCCAATTAATCCATAAGCTGCATCCTGGCTTAATCCATGCAAATCCGGAGTTTCCATATAAATCAATGAACTTTTGTCTTCAAAGTCTCTGCATTCTCCTTGTATTCCGCTCCAGTTGTTTATTCCACTGCTTCCGGTGTTTTGTGCCTGACCGTCAGCCGTAATTGTATAAAACACATAAGCTGTTTCTGCCGGGTTTTCTTTTGGCCTTGTTATTTCAAGCAAAACTGGAGTTGCAATTGACGGAGTATAAATTAATTTTGTTCCAGAGTTTGTTCTCTGGAATTCCATTATTTTTGCTCTCTGATCTATATTTGAATTCTTAAAGTCTGTTTTATAAGATGTTTTTAATACTTCAACCGGATCTGCAACTGCAATTGGAACAGTCCTGATTGAACCTGTTCCATCATTTATCCTTACTGGTTCTCCTTCTAAATTCACATAATCTAATCCATATCCTATTCTTCCATTTTCTGAGTCAATTCCAATTTCTCCGTTAAACGGCAGGTAATAAAATGGAGAATTTGGTTCTGCTGTCCTGAGCTTGTCCATTTTTATTTTGATTTTTGCATTTGCTTCTCCGTCAGCAAACAACTCCCATGAATCATCATTATAAGTGATTTCTATTTCTATTCTATACATTCCTGGATGCGTTAATGGCTGGTTTGGTGCGCCTGCATAATCAAATTCAAACAATGAATCGTCTTTAAAATACACTCCAATCCCTGTGTCTTCTATTTCATTATAATATTCTACTGGAGCATCAAAGAATGAAGTGTTTACTGCATAATCATGGAAGTCTTTTTGGAAGTCTTTTGAATAACCGTCTTTTATTAAATAAGCATTAAAGTTTACTAATTCTTTTATTCTTTCTTTTTCTGCTACTGTTCCTTCTTTTTCTGTTGCTTCAATTAATTCTCCTAAATTCACTGTACTGCAGGTTTCTGTTTCGCACACAAGTTGGGCTGTTTTTAATTTATCTGTTAATTCAATTACTTTTTGAAGTATTTCAATTGAAAACTGTGTTGCATCACAGTAAATATAGTTCTCATTGCTTTCATCACATGCATTTATTGGAATTGAACTCCATTTCCAGTCTAATTCAATTCTTGGCCTTGCATCTTTTCCTGTATTTCCTTGCATTGTTACTCCGCTTAAGTTTTTGATTCCGCATTTAGTATAAGCATTTTGTACTGTTGAAGACTCTTTTTCTTCCCATGAATTAAACTGCAGTCTATGATATTGGTTGATTTCTTCTTGTTCTCCTGTTTTTTCTTCTAATGCTTTATCAAAGTCTAAATCTGCTCCGTTTAGCATTCTGTCAAAAAACCCGTGTCTTTTGTCAAAGTAATCCAAATCATAATCTTTTCTCCAAAAGTGTTCTGTTGATTCTGTTTTGAGTATTTTCATTATCGGCTTTTGTTCGTCTTTTTGTATTATTCCTTTTTCGTTTTTGAATGTAATATCCCAGCAGTCTATTGTTGCATCTGTTACTGCATCATAACAGTTAAACGGCCCGTCCAAAAACAATGAAATATCTTTATCCTGCACTTCAACTTTTTCTGTAGTAAACTTTATTCCATCCAACAGTTTTACATCATCTATTGTAATCCTGTCCACTACTGAAACAAACTCTACTTTATCAGAATCAAGATAGTTGTATAAGGTTGCTGCAACAAAAGTAAAGCCAAACATTGCAAAAGGATTTGTTCCTCCTAAAAGGTTTCCAAGCAGATTATTCAATCCAAGCATTTGCGAGATAGGCCCTATTGCTGGAAGCCCCAAAAACAATCCTGTTGTTGGAGTGGTTTCTTTTGGCGCTGTATAAACCTTTGGGTCAGCAATATCATCAACATAGGTTGGTTCTTTGATTTCTTCCAATTCTGTTCTTGTATTAAACTTAACTTCATCTTCAATTTCTTCGTCTCCCGCGCTTTTTGGAATGTGAATATCAGCTGGGTCTATTTCTTCGTCTCCTGGTTTTTGGCTTGCTGCGCTTAATCCAAAAGCAATCACTGCCGGAAGCAAGGATTCTTTCATTGCCAGACTCCAGTCCTGCATGTCTATTGTAATGTCAATTGTTTTTTCGTCGCAGTAATTGAATAATTGTGCAGTGTCATATCCATCATATTCATTTTCCGGGTCATCAAAAATATCAAATTCATATCTGCTTAACTGTATGCATGAATCATCATATACTGTTACAAATACATTGCTTACCTGGAACTTCATTTGCGTTGCACCGCTTTTTGCATCAACTGAAATTAAATATCTTCCAGGAGAAAATCCAGCTGAATCAACTGTTATTTCTTCTGAATCTTTTGAACCTAAAGTAACTGATTCTTTGCTTAACTTTAAATCTGAATTAAAAGTAAACCTTACATTATCTCCGCATTCATTTGTTATTACTTTAAATAAACTTGTCTGTCCTGTTTGAATCTTTAATTCTGTATCAGATAATTCAATGCAGTCAATCATATTCAAAGATTTAATTTCTGTATGCACTAAATCCTCTAAGAACTCGTCTTTTCCGTCTAATTCATTTCTTGCTCTGACTATAATATCTGCTATTGCTGTTCCATCTGTTCCTCCAAAAGGCTGGAAAGCCAGTGTTGCAACAGCTGATCTGTTTTCCATTAAATCAGTCAACTTTCTATAATATGCTGACCTTAATTCTATTGGATTGTTTTCAAAAGTCAAAGTGTATTTTCCAATATGATTGCTTTGCCAGACAACTTTTGCTTCCAGATCCTGTAATTCTATTGGCTCTCCTTGTATTGTACAGGAGTTTTCTATTGCAAAGTCTATTTTTACTTCTGTTCCTTCTGTATTGGTTTTCCATTCCTTTCTTTCAACTGTCAGACAATTTGGATCATCTACTTCTCCGCCTATGCCGATTGAAATTTTAGCAGGAATCTTTTCATTCCATGTTGCTTCTGAATTTGAAACCTCTAATTCTAAATCCAAGTCAACTGTGTCTCTTTCTGCTCTTTCTATTACATAATTTGATGCAATGGCTTTTACTTCAATTTCTTTTGTTGTGTTTGCCGGAATTGTTATGTTGCCGTAGTTTGTATACATCCATGCATTCATTGCTTCTTCATCTAATAAGTCCCTGAAATTTCCAGTGAACTTTATTGAACTTAATTCCAAATCAAAATCTAATAAGTTTTTTACTTTTAAAACAAAAGTATCAGATTTTTTTGTCTGAGTATTCAAAGTAATTCCGATTTGTTTAGGAATCACTTCAATTATGTTTCCGTCAATGAAAAACTCTTGTTCTAGTGTTTGATATTCTTTTCTTTGAATCCTGAAACTCAGTTTAGTGCTTGGAGCCTGTGCGGAAATTCCTAAAACTGCTTTTCCTAATTTGTCTGTCAATACTGGCCCTGAAATTGCATCTTTAAACCTGTCTAAAATTTTTATCTGCGCTCCTTCTACCTCTAATTCTGTTTCTTCATTAAACACTGTAACTTCAATCTGGTTTGTTGTTCCTGCAGTTATTCTTTCTGGCTCAAATTCTATTCTGAAAAGTTTTGGTGCAAGAACTTCTAATTCAATTTCTTTTTCAAACACTATTTCCTGGTTTGATACAATCTGAATCAAAATATTTCCTGTTTTTGTTTCTGTTATAGTAAAGTCTGCTGTTCCTCTTATTGTAGTGTTTGGATCAAAGTCCCCCAAATCAAACCATTGAGTCTTTGATGCATCTGCTTTTCCTTTAACTGTAACTGCGTCTGCATTTTTTATTTCATAATCCTCAAACTCCAGCATTTCACTTGTATTCTTCAGCTGAATCCTTGCATTATAGTGTTTTCTTTCCTTGTTGTTATTTAATACAGTAAACTGCAGTCTGTATTTTTGCAGTATTTTTGCAGGATAAATTTTTGATGTGCTGCTTCTGATATCATCCTCTAAATCCAGTATTGAAGCGCTGAAACAGAATTCATCTGAACAAAAAATTTCTGAACCTATAAATCCAATTGAATATGTTTTTTCTTTTGTTTGTGCAAGCAAATCTGTTGCAGTGCTGACTGAAGCATCTACTGGGTCTCTGTCAATTCTTCCTCTTTCTTTTCCCCATGCCCTGAATAATAATTTCAGTTCTTCTCCCGGGAATGCACTGTCTTTTACTTTGATAGTCGTTTCCACTGTATAAATTCCTGGCTCTGGGTTTCTCCATACAGCGTTAAACCATTTTGCGTCTCCTTGTGTCTGGCTTTTTTTGGAGTCATTTAAATTATTCGGATCAAACATTGTGTATTTTATAAGCAATGCATTTGGTGCATTAACTTGTTTTAAGAAAACATAATCGTTTTCCATGAAAATGTCTGTTCCGGTTCTAAAGTGAATTCCTGCTTCAGTATAGCTTTTATTCTCTGGAATTGTTAACTGGATTTTTGCTGTGTATTCTTCTCCTGGATCTAAAGAAGATACATCTAATAGTTCTTCTCCTTCTTTAAATAATCCAATTAATTTTACTTCTGGCTTTTCTGCCCTTTCCACAGGTGTCATTTGAATTGTTTCTTCTATTTCTACTGCCCCGAATATTTCATAGCTTTTGCTGTGGTAATCCAAAAAGTCTTCTTTTTCTATTTTAAAATAAACTTTTTTGTCTCCTCTTGTTGTAAAAGAAATAAAACCGTTTCCGTCTGTTTTGTCTGCTTTTAGTTCTTTCAGCAAACCTTCTTCATAAAAAGTTACTTTGGCAAAAGGAATGGCTTTTTCATCCTGGTCTAATACAGTTAATTTGATTGTTCCGTCTGGAATAATCATTGCAACAGTTAATTCAGTGTCCTCTGCCTGCTGTACATCATATAATACTGCATCGCTCCAGCCAGAAGAAACTCCTTTATATGCAAAAGCCTTGTATGTTCTGTTAGTTATTCTAGTAAATTCAACATAGCCATTAAAGTCTGTTGTTTTTTCTGTTATTCCGCTTAAAGTAATTTCATCGTCTTCTACGATATATAATGCAACTTTTGCATTTCTTACTGGTTTTTGTTTTTCTCCTTCAACAGTTACTGCCCTTACTTTTAGTTCTCCTGCCTGTCCTGTAAACTTTTCTAATCCAATTGTTCTGGTTGAATCATCAATCAAAATTTCTGTTATTCTTTTCACTATATATAATTCATGTTCTATTGTTGCATCAAACAATAATTCTTTGTCTTCTGAATAAAACCTTGCTTCTCCGTTTTTATCTGTTATTCTTTCTTCAAATACTATGTCTTCTCCTAAATAATATAATGTTACTTTTGTATCTTTAATCTCTAATTCTGTATCTTCATCTATTACTCTAATAGTTAAGCTTCCTGCTTCTTCTGGAATTTCGTCAGGATCTACAGGAATTTTGGTTAAAACAATTGTTATTCTCTTGTCTGCAGAAAGATAAATCTCTTTGCTTTCTTGATAGTATTCTTCTCCTTCATCCATTGCAACTATTTGGTATTCTCCTGTATCTAATTCAAATTCTGCTTCTCCATAAAAAGTGTATGAAGTGTCAATATAAGACGGAGTTGGATTATTCTGATACAATGCATAAACATTTACTTTTATTTCATCTAATGCTTCTCCGTCTTTATCTTCTACTTCAACTGTTAGTTTGTTTTTTTCTCCTATAAGTTCTTCTAAATAGATTTCATTTGTCTGATGGCTTAATTCTGCTGTAACGCTTTCACTGAAATCCCCTGAAACATTTGCTGTTAATTCTCCGCAGTCTGCTGGCTCTGTTACTTCTCCTGTTCCGTCTGTTATTACAATTGAAGCCGGAGGTGTTGCATCAGAATTGCTGCAGTAGAAATTCACTGTATAAGCTTTTCCTGTGATTAATTCCCTTGAATCTTTGTTGTATAATTTGATTATTCTTTTTGTTCCTTCTGGTTCATCAATTCCTGCTTTTTTTAGTATAACTTTTTTTTCTCCTTCTTCAGTAAATTTAAATGAGTCAGTTGTTTTTTGAAAGCCTATTTCTTCTATTGTAAACGTCACCATTGAATTCAAGGGCACTTGAATTTTTTTTGTTTTTCCAAAAGCATCTGTTTTTAGTGTTTCAGTTTTTTCATTAAAAGAAGCCACTACTTCAACCTGGCTTAATCCTTGTCTGTCTTCATTGACTATTTTAAAGCTTAAGTCTTTTTCTTCTCCTAATCCTGTTCCGGCAAATGCCAAAATCAATCCAAGGATTACAATTATTATTAATGCAATAAAAACCATAAAAGACGGGACATACTTATCGATTGCGTCAGTTAATTTGTTTATTGGAATTTTTTCACTGATTTTGTCTATTATTTCATACCATTTATCTTCTATTTGATAGTAAAAATCCTTTAAGCCCAAATTTCTTCACCGTTCATTTTTTTTTATTCTCTTTTTTTTTAATATTTTTTCTTTTTTAGCTTATTTCTTTTATTAATGCTTCTCTGTTCCATTCTAATTCAAATTCTTTATCACTTGTAGTAAAGCAGACATTGCCTGATTTTATTTGGTTAATCCACTTATTAATACTTGTTTGTTCAAGAACATCTAAATCCACTTGTGTTGGACTAAAGCTTTCTGTTTTAGGCAGATTATATGGACTTGCATCTAATTCTCCTGTGTGTTCAAAAGCATAGCCAGTCATTTTGTCTATTCCTGCACTGCAGTATTTTTTGAATTTATAGAGCCAGTTTACCGGAACAAAGCTTAACATTTTTTGGGTTGTTTCTGCTCCTGAACCGAAAATTATTCCAAATCTTTTGTTTAAACATTCGCTGCTTTTTGTTAGGTCGCTTTCTTTTTGTTCTTTATCTTTTCCTGCAGGAGTCCATTCAAACAAGTATTCTAATTCTTCTCTTTCTATTCCAATTGCTTGTCCTCCTACTGCCAGCTCATAGAATACTCCTGTTTTTCCTGTTCCAAGTTCTGCTTTTAATCCAATTGCTTTTGACGGAGTAAAAGTAAATGTTCCTTTATTATCCATATAAATTATTTTTCCGTCTCTTGTAGCACTAATTTTTTCTGGCCTGGTTGTGCTGCTGAATTTCTTTAATCCTGTCCTATAACTTCCATCTTCTTCTTCTAAGTTTATTTTTTCGTTCAAGAAAATGTTCTGCACGTTATCGTTTGTTCCATAGCTTGTTCCATATCCTTTTCTTTCTAATTCTCCGTTAATTCCTGTTTCTCCGTCAAATGGAACGCTGAACAAATAGTTTTCTGCAAACTTTGTTTTGTTTTCTCTGTCTATGTCTTCTAAATCTTTTTTTAAATCAAATTCAACTGTTGTTTTGTCTTTGTCATCCCAGTGGTAATTGAATTTTACAGCATATTCTCCTGATTTAACTTTTTCCGGGGTAAAGCTCCAGTTATTAAAACTGTCTTTTTCTTTGTATCCGCTTACATCTTCAAAGTCTTCTCTGAAGTCTGTGCTGAATGCATCATACTTTAAGTATGAAGTAAAGTCTATGTATTTTTTGTAGAATTCTTTAAAGTCTGTGTCTAATACATCTCTTATAACTGTTTTTCCTTTTTTCATTACTTTGAGTTTTTCTTCTTCTGTAA
>JAFCDN010000032.1 GCA_017609625.1 Candidatus Iainarchaeum sp. | reverse complement strand
TCATTCACAGCTTGTTTAACAATAAACTTCACTTTCTTGTTAGATAATTTAGTCATAAAAGTAGTGCCAAGAAAACTGTTTAAATCAAAACGAAAAAATAACGGGACTCTACAATAAATTCAAAAAACCGAAAGCTTGAAATACTACTTTAGACTATATTGAAAACATGAAGAAAGTTTTGTCGGTATTGTTAATTGCATTGCTTATTCCTGTGGTTTTTGCTGCGTGTTCACCTTTTCTTAACTGTAATGTAAAAATCACTCCAGAGAACCCGAATATTACTGTTAAAGAATTTTCAGGCAGGTGCTTCAGCGTGGTTCCAAAAATAATCAATAAGGGTAATTCTGAAATTGTTTTAGACAAATTTTATTTTCAGGGTAAAGAATATTTTGTACGTTCTTCTACTGACCACCCTAATTGGAATCCAAAACTGAGGCAATATCATTTGTATGCAGATCCGATTCCAGATCCAAAAAAAGTTGTGATCCCGCCGAATTATAACGCTGAAATTTTTTTTGAAGATATATGGCCTGCTCGTGATCTAGAAGTTGATGTTTTTATTTTAGAGGGCCCTTCAATAAAAATTACTGGAAATATTGTAAATGAAGGAGAATCTTTTCGCTGCAATAACGCAGAAAAAACAATGATAGAAATTTTGATAGCAATAGTGTTAGCAGTTTTATCTGTTTTCTTGATATTTTGTTTTGTTAAACCAAAAGAACCTGGTTTTTCTGCATTTATTTTAGGTTTAATTTCGTTTTTTAGTGTATGGGCTATCTTTTTTACAATCTCTTTCCCTGCTGTTTTTGCTTACTCAGGCGTTATAGCTATTTCAGCTATTATATTTGCTAAAAAAAATTGGAAAGAAAATTATTCAAAAAAAGCTTTGATTATAGGGTTATTAACACTTCTTCAGATTTGCTTCTGGTTTTTTTTTATTTCAAGTCTTACTTAGAATGCTTTCTTTTAATGCCAATTCTTAAAACCTCTGGCATTCAATAGTTTTATCCAAGTGAGCTGAATGCGCGAATTATTGTTGATGAAAACAATTTCTTTCCTGAAAAACTCAGGGTTTACTGTAAGCACTTTTTTCGACTCAAACTCTTGTTTTGATTTGATTGCAAAAAGAGAAGATTTGAATCTGTTAGTAAAAGTTTATTCAAATATAGACGGATTCAGAAAAGAACAGGCAGAAGAACTGCAAAAAATAGCAAAAGCATTTAGTGCAGTGGTTTTACTGATAGGAGAAAAAACAAAAGCATTTGAAATGAAAAAAGGAATAGTATATGAAAGGCATTTAATTCCTGCAATGAATTACCAGACTTTTGTTTCAATCTTTGATACAGCAGTTCCTTTAATGAAATACTTTAAAGGAAAAACAATAGTAGAACTAGAAACAGACAGATTAAGAGAAAAAAGAAGAGAAATGGATTTAACTCTGGAAGAATTAGCAAAAAAAACCGGCATAACTAAGGAGTCGCTTTACAGGCTGGAACACGGGTTTAAGACAAGCTTAGAAACAGCAAAAAGACTGGAAAAACTGCTGAAAGCAGATTTGATTCTGGAAAAAAACCTTTTAGAAGAATTTGTTTCTGCACAGCCGGAAGAAAAACAAACTTTTTTCAAAAAGTTTGATCAAAAAAACTCTTCAGGGATTTTTGACAAAACATTTGATGATTCTTCTCTGGAAAAGATTCACTCTTTAGGATTAGATGTAATTGAATTCAAGCATGCTCCTTTTAAAGCATTTGGAACAAAAAAAGAATTTTTGTTAATAGATAAAGGAAAAGAAAAAAAAGATTTGCAGAAAAAAGCTTTTGCTTTAGAAAAAACAAAAGCAGTTTTTGATTCTCACTCGCTGATTATAACCAAAAAATTCAATCTCCAAAAAATCTCTTCCACTCCGATAATAGAAGAGCAGGAACTGGATTCTTATTCTAAAGCAAGAGAATTAATGAGTGAAATAAAAAAAAGAGAGAAAAAGAAAGATGAGTAACTTTTTTATACGTTTGTATAAATAATTTATACATGATTGATAGTTTTATTTCATCCAAAAGCAGAATTAAGATGATGCGTTTGTTTTTGCTTAATCCGCGGAAAGAATTTTATTTAAGGGAGATTGCAAAAGACACTCGCTCTAATACTAATTCTGTCAGGCTGGAACTTAAGGAATTAGAAAAGGTTGGCTTTCTTTTTTCTGTTAAGAAAGGCAGGCAGAAGTATTTTTCAGTTAATAAAGATTTTTTTATTTTTGAAGAACTAAAAAGCATTTTTTTGAAAGAGTTTGGGGTATTAATTTCTCTGAAAGAAACTGTTTTGGATGTTGATGGAATAAGTTTTGCTTTTGTTTATGGTTCTGTTGCTGAAGGAAAAGAAAGAAGTGACAGCGATATAGATTTGATGATTATAGGGAAACCTGATTTAGATGAATTAAATTTAAAGATAAAAAAGATGGAAGAAAAGTTTAAACGCGAAATAAATTATATTGTTTTTTCAATAAAAGAATTCAATGAAAAGAAAAATAGAAAAACACATTTTATCAGTAATATATTGAAATCAAAGAAAATAATGATTAAAGGCAGTGAAAATGAACTTTGAAGAATTAGAAAACAAAGGTTTGATTAGGAAGATTGGGTTTAAGCAAGAGGCGGTTAAAGAATTGATTGAATTGGCTGAAAGAGATTTAAAAACTGCAAAAAAAATGCTGAAACAGGATTTGGACTGGGCTTTTAATATAGCTTATAATTCAATGCTCCAATCATGCAGGGCTTTAATGTTTTTTCATGGTTTCAGAGCAGTAGGAAAAGATCAGCACCTAACAGTGGAAAAATTTGTTTCAACTGCTTTAGGAAAAAAATTCGAAGAAAAGATTAATGCATTTGACAGGATTAGAAGAAAACGGCATACAGCAACTTATGACAGGGCAGGAATTATATCAAACTATGAAGCTAATTACTCCATTTTAACTGCTCAGGAGTTTCTGGGCGAAATAGAAAAAATAGTGAAGAAAAAATGATTGGTTTTGAGTGTGAGAAAATGGATAAAAAAGAAATTTTATTGGTTTTCCCGCCTGTCTGGCAGTCTTTAACCCCTCCATTAAGCACTCCGACACTAAAAGCTTTTCTGGAAAAAAAAGGGTTTAAAGCAGAGCAAAAAGATTTGAATACAGATTTTTGGGAACATTTCAAGAAAGAAGAACATTTAAAAGTTATTTACGATAATATAAAAAAACATTTAATTGAACAAAAAGCAAAAAAAAACTTAACAAAAAAAGAAACTCTTTTTTATTTTTGGCTGAAATTTATCTCAAAAAATTCTTTTAAGGAATTTAAAGAAAAAGTTTTAAAAGAAGAGATTAATCCTACTATGTTTAGGGATTTGTGCAAAAGGTTCAGCAGTTATTATGAAGAGCCTTCAAAAGAAGCGGAAGAATCGACTTTATCTTATCATGACAGGCTTTTTATCGGATTTTCAGAGAGTTATTACACTCTTTCCAGCAGCAAATTATTTGAGCACTGCAAAAGCAAAACAAACAAGTTCAGGAAATATTTTGAAGAAATTTTAGCTAATGATTTAAACAAATTTAATTTCCCTGTTATAGGGTTTTCTTTGGTTGGAGCAAACCAGATTGTTCCTGCACTGACTTTAGCTTCTTTGCTGAAAGAAAATTTTCCAGAAACCCATATTACAGTTGGAGGCCCCTGGTGCACTCATTTATTTGATGTTATTCCTGAAAAAAAAGAATTTTTTGATTTAGTTGACAGTGTTGTTTTTTTTGAAGGAGAAACTGCTTTAGCAGAAATTTCTAAAAGAATTCTGGAAAAAGATTCTTTAGAGGGAATTCCAAACATTGCTTTCAGGAAAGGAAAAAAAATAATAAGAAACAAAATTGTCTGCAACCAGAATCTTGATGAATTGCCTGCCCCAAATTTTGACGGGCTTGTTTTGGAAAAATATTTATTAAAAAATGTTTTGACTTTGCAGACCTCAAGAGGCTGTTTTTGGGGTAAATGCATTTTTTGTTCTTATCCTTTTTTTGAACCAAAATATAAGGAAAGAAAGATTGAATTAGTTTTAGAGGATATAAAAAAATTAAAAGAAAAGTATGGAACAAAATGTATTTCTTTTGTGGATTCTTCAATGAGGCCTGAAAGATTAGAAGAGCTTGCAAAAGCTTTAATTGAATCAAAAATTGATATTGAATATTTTGCTTTGGCAAGGTTTAATAAAAAAATTATTCCAGTTTTGGGTTTGTTAAAGCAGTCTGGATGCAAAAAATTGCTTTTTGGGATGGAATCTGCAAGCCCAAGAATATTAAATGTAATAAATAAAGGAATAAATTTAGCAAATGCAAAAGAAATACTAAAAGAAACAAAAAAAGCCGGAATTATGAGCCAAATTTCTTTAATTTATGGTTTGCCGACAGAAACATTTGATGATATCAAAAAAACATTAAATTTTTTGAGGGAAAATAAGGGAATAATTGATTCTTTTATTTATGCAAAATTTTCTGCAGAAAAACACAGTTTAATTGAACAACAGCAAAAAGAACTGGGAATTAAATTGAAGAAAAACTCTTTGTATGATTTGGATTTAGGTTATGTTTTTGAATCTAAAACCCTGACAAAAAAAGAACTAAAAAACGCAGAAAAAGAGTTAATGGAATTATCCTGGAGGTATGGGCTGTGAAAATCGTAAAATATATTTTAAGCATTTTTTTCTGCAATCTTTACAGGCTGTTTAGATTTATTCCAAATAATGATCCTATTATGGGCTGTATGCTGCCTTTTGCCAGACAGGATAAATGGTGGAATTCAGCTTTGTTTGCTTTTATCACAATGTTTTCTTTTGATTTAATTACAGGAATGGTTGGAATCTGGACTTTAGTTACTGCTTTAACTTATGCAGGGTTAGGAATTTTGTTTCATCAGATTTATAAGAAAAAAAAGAAAATCAATTTGAAAACTTATCTTGGAAGCGGAATAATTGCGGTTTTGATTTTTGATTTCATTACAGGGCCAATATTTTCCTCCTGGATGTTTCAAATGTCTTTTGAAGCTGCTTTAATCGGGCAGATTCCGTTTACGCTGTTGCACCTGGCAAGTGTTAGTGCATTTATTGTTATTCTAACTCCTTTGCTGGATGTGCATTTGGTTAATTCAAAACAACTGGAAGACAATAAAGTCTGGAACAAGCTCTTAAGTTTTGCAGGGCAAGCCTAAAAAACATATTTCAATATTATTTAGTTTAATGATTGATTTTGAATTAGAGAAAAAAAAGCTTGTACTGCATTTAAAAGACATTCAAGCAATTAAATCAAAAAACTTAGAACAGGCTTTTTTGGAAGTAAAAAGAGAAGAGTTTTTTGAGGAAGGAACAAAACAGAATGCTTATATTGACAATGCTTTTCCAATTGGATTCAACCAGACTATTTCCCAGCCTTATACTATTGCAGTAATGCTTGAAATGCTTAAAGCAGAAAAAGACATGAAAATATTAGATGTAGGAGCAGGCTCTGGATACACTGCCTGCTTGCTTTCAGAAATAGTTGGGAAAAAAGGAAAAATAACTGCAGTAGAACTGATAAAAGAGTTATATGAAAAAGCAAAAGAAAATTCTGAAGTAAAAAAAAGAAAAAACATTTCTTTTTTCAATTTTGATGCTGTAGAAGGAACAAAAAAAGGGCCTTTTGACAGAATTCTTGTTTCTGCCGGCTGTCCTTTTCTGCCGAAAAAACTTTTTGATGAATTAAAAGAAAAAGGAACCGCAGTTGCGCCTGTAGGAGACAGGTTTACGCAGAGAGTTCAGGCTATTACAAAAATTCAGGGAAAGCCGTTCAAAAAAGATTTTCTGGAGGGATTTTTTATTTTTGTTCCTTTAAGGGGAACTTTTGAGTAAAGCTTTAATTCTTTTTTTCTTCGGGGATTAACGAAAAAACTAGGAGAAAAGAATAAATACTATAAAAGCGAAATAATATTGGATTCTTTTTTTTCATAGAATTCAGGGGGTCATGAAAATGGCTAAAAAGAAAAAAACCAAGAAAAAAAAGAAAAAATAATTAATTAATTTTTAAAATAAAAAAAAGAAAGGAAAGTCAGGAAATTAATCCTTGATTTTCTTTTCTATTTCTTTTTCTATTTCACCTTTATTAATCTCTTCCAAATCATATCTCACGCGAATAATTTTTTTGTCTGTTTTAATTATTTTTCCCAAATCAATTGGAGTGCCTGACAAAACCAAATCACAGTCAATTTTGTTTATTGTGTCTTCCAGGTCTTTAATTTGTTTTTCTCCGTAACCCATTGCCGGCAGAATGTTTCCCAAGTGATTGTATTTTTCATAAGTCTTTTTTATTGATTCAACTGCAGAAGGTTTTGGGTCAACCATTATTGCTCCCTGCTGTTCTGCTACAACTGATGCTGCTCCGGTGTTCATTCCTCCATGAGTTAGAGTCGGGCCGTCTTCTACTACCAAAACTTTTTTGCCTTTTAGGTCTTCATTTCCTTCTACTATTAATTTGGAGTTGCAGTCAATTATTGCAGCATTTGGATTCCATTTTTTGATGTTTTCTCTGAGTTTTTCTACATCTTCTTTTTTTGCTGTATTCACTTTATTGATTATTACTGCATCTGCCATCAAAAAGTTTGCCATGCCTGGATGGTATTCTAATTCATGCCCTACTCTAAACGGGTCTGCTACAACAAAAAGAACATCTGTTTTATAGAAAGAAAATTCATTGTTTCCTCCGTCCCATAAAATGATTTCAGATTCTTTTTCTGCTTCTCTTACAATTGCTTCATAGTCTACTCCGGCATATAATATATTTCCTTTTTCTATATGAGGTTCAAATTCTTCCATTTCTTCTATAGTGCATTTGTTTTTTTCCATGTCCTCGTATTTTTCAAACCTCATTACTGCCTGTTCTGCCAGATTTCCATAAGGCATTGGCTCTCTGATTACAGTGAATTTTTTTCCTTTTTTCTTTAAGATTTCTGCAATATATCTGGTTGTCTGGCTTTTTCCACAGCCTGTTCTTACTGCATTAACTGCAATAACAGGTTTTGAGGTTTTTAACTGCATTGCTTTTGGCCCTAATAATTGAAATGAAGCTCCTGCTCCAAGCACTCTGGAAGCCCTTGTCATAATATAAGGAAAAGCCAAGTCAGAATAGGAAAGAAAAACTATGTCTACATCTTTTTCTTTTATCAGCTTCTCTAAGTTTTCTTCTGCTTTAATCGGGATTCCTTCTGGATAAAGTTTTCCGGCTAATTCTTTTGGGTAAACTCTTCCTTCTATTCCTGGAATTTGTGTAGCAGTAAAACATACAACTTCATATTCTTCATTGTCTCTGAAAAAAGAATTAAAGTCATGGAAGTCTCTGCCTGCGGCTCCCATTATAATTGCTTTTTTTTTCATCTTATACCCCCTGATTTTGATAACTAATATTCAGCGTAATTCTTTTATTCCTTAACCGCTTATGTAGAATTCACTCTTGTCTTTTTTCCATGTATTCCATCATTTTATACTGTTCTTTTTGAAGTTTGTTTCCTAAATCAGATGGCTTTAGTATAAGAATTATTGCAAGCAAAATCAAATTCAGCATTATCAGGAAAACAAAAAACAGGTTGTTTATTGCTGCAAAATATCCAAGCAAAACCATTCTCAAAAACAATAATATTGTTCCATAATTAAATGCCCATAATTCTTCTTTAAAAAAACCAAATCCTATTGCAAATGAAAGCAAAGTAAAAAGCGCTAAAAAAATCGCCGGAACAGTAAATGCTTCTGGAATAACCAGTGCTTTATCAGGAATTATAATAGAAAAATAAAATGCTTCAATCGCAGAAGAAATAATGAAAAGCAGGCCGATTACTTTAATTGTCAGGCCTGATTCTTCTTTTTCTTTTACTCCCTTGCTTAGCCGTCTGTTTGCTTCATCTAAAAACCTTACAGGATAACCGGAGTTTTCCAGAAAATTCAGTATCTGTTTCTCTTCAACACCCTGCTTTTTTTTCTGAATTATATCTTTTATTATCTGTTCTTCTTTTTCTTTATCCATTTTTATTCCTTTTTTGTGATGAAAACAATTTCGTTTTCAAAATCTATTTTTGTATTCAAATAAAGGTTGTTCTCTTTAATAAAGTTTTTGATTATTTTCACTTCTTTAAAGGCAATTTTCTCTTTTTTTGTCATAGATTCTTTTGACACACTCAGCACAAGCCATTTAGCAGGAATTGCTTCAATCAAACCGTTTGTTGAGCCTCTTTTTTCTCTTTCCATTACCGGAATAAGTTTCAAAAGAAAAGCAACATCAAATTCTTTTCCTTTATTCAAATCCAATAATTCATTTCTTGTTTCAAAATCTCTTTCCCTTAAATCCAGCAGAAAACCTTTTGCTTTTATTTCAGAATAATTTTTGATTAAAAGAAAATACTGGTTCATTTCTTCAACAAACTCTTTTTTGAATTCTGTTCCTGCATACAAAAGTTTTTCCAGTTTCATAAATAGAATAGAAAAATAATTGAATCCGCAGGAAACATCTAAAACGCTTTCTGGTTTTCCTGTAACCCTGAAAATTTTTTCATAAAAATTTTTGTAGGATTCAGTTCTTTCCTTTGAAGAAATATGCATTGCTAAAAGCTCTTTATGCAGTTCCAGAGTTTTCTCGAGTTTTCCTTCTTTTTTCAGTGCTTTTCTGAGTTCACTGAATTTTTCTTTTATTTTTTCTTCTGGTTCGTGCTTGTACTGCCTTAAAAAATAATAAACATTTTTCTTCGTTTTCTTTATCACTTTTCTGTATTCCCTCCATTTTCCAAAGTTTTTTCTTTCAGAAAACTCCAGAACATTTTCCATAAACCTCTTGTTTTTGAATGCTTCCTCCAGGAAGAACTCTTCTGCTTTCTCTTCTGAAATCTTATAGCGTTTAAGGATTTTTTCAACTGAATCCTGAACAATTTTTTCCGGAATAAAGTTTGTCTGCATTATTGTCCCTATTAAACATGCAACAAAACTGTTTTTTAAGATTAGCAATTTCGTTTATTGCCGTACACAAACCTCTTAATTCTTTGGCTTTGCCTGTGTTTCTATGCGGAAAAATTTTTATCTTGACACCTCTATTTGGAGAGACTACTTTGAGGACAGAAAAGACGATCTAAGGCCTTTAGGCGAGTTTGCTTTCCAGTTTCTGAAAAACTGTGAAAAGAATAAATGGAAAGTACTGTATTCAGAACTTGTTGTTTATGAACTAAAAAAAGATTATTCCAGTGAAAGAATAAAAGAAGTGTTTTCTTCCTTTCAGGACTTTATTATAAAAGTGAAGTATTCTGATGAACAAATACTTGAATCTAAAATTTTAGCAAAGCAGATAAAAGAAAGTCATGAAGCAGACATTCTTCACGCAATACTTGCAAGGGACAATAAGGCTGTTCTTGTTTCAAGAGACAAACACTTTGATTGTCTTACAGATATAGTTAAAATTATAAAACCAGAAGAAATTATTTTTGATTAAATCTTTTTTCCATTTCTTCAAAAAATTCTTTTCCGGCTTCTTCTCTTAACTTCCTGAATTCTTCATCTGTTTTTGCTTTTCCTTTTCCTTTGAAAATTCCTCTTGCAGCATACAATGCTTTCCACGCCTTTTTTCTTTTCCTGTTTTCTTCTAACTCCTGCAGTTTTGTTCTTATCGCATCCCTTAAAAAATCAGATTTTGTGTTGTAATGGAATTCTTTTATTCCTTTTTCTATCTGCCTTAAAACAGGCTTATCTACTCTAAAACTAATGTACTCCATAACACATTGTAACACAAGGTGTTATTAAAAACTTATCGCTAATTAGAAGTTTTTATTTGGTTCAGAACCATTTCCCTAAAGAGCTTTGCTGGCCTTTTTCTTCCAGTTTCTGCTCTAATTTATTCAGAGTGTTTGAAACCCGTTCTTTGCTGAACTGGTGTTTTTCGCATAATAGTTCAGTTAATTTATCTTTTTCTGGCATTTTAAATTCAATCTTAAAATCTGTGTTGTATTCCGGCTCTAAAAAAATCTTTTCAATTTCTTTGAAATCAAAATCCGGCTCAAATTCTGTTTTTTTTATAATCTCTTCAAAAGAATCATTTTCTTTCACTAATTTGAGTGCAGTTTTTGGCCCGATTTTTGGGAATTTTTCATTGAAATCATTTCCAATCAGAATAGCAATCCATACTAACTTCTTGCGGGTTATTTCATTTTTTTCCAGCATTTTTTTTAATTCAATTTTTTCAGGGGAAACATCAATGTAAATATTTCTTCCGGGAATTTTTCTTTTTCCTCCAATAGTAATATTTCTAAGCAGTAACGGAGTTCCAAATAACAGTGCATCATAATCCTGGCTTACACAGCCAAACAATTCTTTTTTTTCTGTCATCATTGAAATCTGTGCTTCTCCTTCTCCTGTTGCCTGCACTACAGGCAGGCCCATATATTCTACAAGCTTTTTTGCTTCTTCTACCATCTCTTTAGTCAATTTAGAGCTTTGCTGGGCAAACTTTCTTGCTGTCTCTAAATCCCCTTTTTCTTGTGCTTGTTTCATTTTTTGTTCTGCTGCAGTTCTGATTGCCTTTCTCTTTTCGCGGGTTTTTTCTTTAAGCGGATGTGGTTTTCCGTCAAAAACAAAAACAGGCTTAATATTTCGTGAAAGAAGGTTTGTAGTGCGGTAAAACAGTCCGGTAAGGTGTGAGGTTACATTTCCTTCTGAATCCATTAAAGGGCTTCCGTCCTGTCCTCTAATATTAGAGAGAAACTGGTATAGTATATTGAATGAATCTATTCCTATTGTTTTGCTTTGCAAAAAGTCCAGCTCTATTGCCTCTTTTTCTATTAATTCCCCTATAGCTGTTCCCATTTTAATCAATAAAAACATATTTTATTGAAAGGGATTTTAAGATTAGTTGTTTCAGCAAAACTGTCCAAAACGCCTTTTTTCAGCTAAATTTAAATACTGTTCTGGATTATAGTTGATTGAGAGAGTGGTTTTATTGGCTTTATTTCAGGATAATTCAATAGAGAATGCCAGGCGTGCAGGTTTTCCTAACTGTAAAGGACTGTATCCAGATTGTCCTTCCAGAAGCAAAAGAGCATCCATGCAAACACTGTCCGGTTTTAGACGAAGATTTCTAGTGGAAAGGGAAGAAATTAGCCTTGCCTAACTTTCATTTATAAAGGAATTTGAACCAAAAGGTTTATATACTTCCTAAGCGGCTATTTATATAGTGATGCGCTATTTGTATTCATTTTTCATTTCGTACTGAATCTCGTTTATCACTATAACGTGTTATGAAAAATATTGATTTTTTTTTAAAAAGAAGGTGAGTTTTTATGGCAGTTTGCCCAGAATGTAAAAGTAAAGATTTGAGAAAAGACGCAGAAAAAGGAGAATTAGTCTGCAATAAATGCGGTTTAATCATAGAAGAAGATGAAATAGACCAGGGAAAAGAATGGAGAAGCTTTGATTCAGACCAGTTTGAAGAAAGAGCCAGAACAGGTTCTCCAATGAAATATGTCAAACTAAACAAGGGTTTAGTTACAATGATTGACAGAAGAGGAACAGATTTAAGAGGAAACAAGCTATCCTCAAAATCCAGAGCACAAATGTATAGATTAATTAAATGGCATAAAAGAGCTTCAATTTCAAGCTCAATGCAGAGAAACCTTTCAATTGCTTTAACTGAATTAAGAAGAGTAGCTTCTTATTTAAACATCCCAGATTCTTTGGTTGAAGCAGCTGCACTGTTATACAGAAAAACAGTCAAAAAAGGCTTAATCAGAGGAAGACTGATTGAAGCAGTTGTAGCAGCAGTATTATACACTGTGTGCAGGACATATCATGTTCCAAGAACACTAAATGAAATGGCTGAAGCTTCTGGTTTAACCAAAAAAGAAATCGGAAGAACTTACAGGTTTTTAGTAAGAGAACTGAAATTAGAGGTTCCTTTAACCAATCCAATCCATTATATTCCAAGATTTGCTTCTGAATTAAACCTTTCAGGAGAAGTCCAGGAAGAAGGAAGAAAAATTTTGGAAGAAGCAATAGGAAATGGATTAATCTCTGGAAGAGGCCCTACAGGTGTTGCAGCAGCAGCAGTTTATATTGCAGGACTTTTAAAAGGAGAAAGAAGGACCCAAAAAGAAGTTGCAAATGTTGCCGGAGTAACAGAGGTTACAATCCGGAACAGGTATAGAGAGCTTAAGAAAAGGCTGAATATTGAAGTGGTTGCTTAAACCGCTTTTTATTTTTTTCTTTTTTTTTGTACAGATGTTATGTATATTATAAATTCTTTTAACCAAAAAAATGGAGGGATTAAATGAATCAGTTAGGAAGAATAACAGCTTTTTTCAATGAAATCAAAACAAACTTAGGTTTTTCAAACAAGACTAAATTAAGAGTCAGAAAAACCAAAGCAAAGGTTTCAAGAAAAGCTTCAAGAAAAACAGTCAAAGCAAAGACTAGAACAAGAGTCAGAACTTCCAAAAGGAAATCAGTCAGAAAAAAAACCTTTTAAGAAAAGGTTTATCAAAATCTGATTTCTTTTCTTTTTTTTTCTTTTTTATTTAATGGGCTTGGCGATTATTGAAAAGCCTGCAGAAAAAAACTGCTTAAACTTTTTTTTTGGTTTTATTTCTTTTATTTCAAAAAACGGTTTTAAATATTTTCCTGATGCCACTGTCCAAGGAAAAGGGCAGGAAACATGTGTTTTGTCAAAGCCGAATTGTATTTTGTGTTGTAAGCCGATTTTTCTGAGAAACTTGTTTATTTGAAAAACACTTTTTTTTGTTGGATTAAGAAAATGAGGGAATTCAAACAAGTTTGTAGGCAAATCCAGAAACAATATTCCGTCTTTTTTTAATACTCTATTGCATTCTTTTAAAACTTTTTTGTATTCTTTTATGTGTTCAATTGAATGAATAATCATAATTACATCAAAGAAATCGTTCTCAAACAAAAGTTTTTCTGCGCTGGATGCGATTAAATGGTTTTCATTACAGCCAACAATTGTTTTTGCTTTTTTTATTGCATAATCTGAAACATCTATTCCATAGACTTCAAAATTTTTTGATGCTTCTTTTAAATAATACCCAAACGCACATCCAACATCTAATAGTTTGCCTTTTTTTTTGAACTGCATTAAATAGTCCATTCTTTTTTGAATGTGTTCTTTTCCTTCAGGTAAAGCAAAAAATTCATCATAAGAAAGATAGCCTTTTTCTTTAAACACACAGTTATCAAAAAACTCTTTTTTAATTTCAGCCATCTTTAACCAAGTTCTTTTAACTTAATTTGATTTATTTCTTTTTTTCGGTTTTTTTTTGTTCGATCTTTTTTTCTAAAAAAGGTTGTTTTATTGTGATGTCTGTTCCGACTGCTGTTCCTGGCAGTCCTTTTTCCATTCTGGCTATTACTGCGCCTTTATTTCCATGGATTCTGCTTATTTTTCCCTGGATTTTTTTTCCGCTTTTGGTTGTCCATTCAACTTTTTTTCCGATTAAAGCAGAACCTTTTGCTTTTGAATCCACTGAGTCTGCCACTAAAACAAACTGGTTTGTATGCTGTGTTCTTCTTCCCCTGCGAAAATTTTTTATTGTAAGTTTCATTATATGTACCTCTTAAAAATAGTATCAAAAAATTGTGTATCGCAACACTTTTAAACCAAACTTTTTCCTTAGAAAACACATTAACCTCTTAAACTTTTCAGGCTTCTTCTATTTCAGAGAATATGCTTATAGCTGGAATAGATGAAGCAGGCCGCGGACCGGTTTTTGGGCCAATGGTTTTGGCAGTATGCTGTATCCGCAAAAAAGATGAAGAAAAACTGATTGATTTAGGAGTTAAAGACTCAAAGCTTTTGCCTGTAAAAGAAAGAGAAAGGCAGTTTATTGAAATAAAAAAATTAGTGAACGAATTCAGTTCAGTTCATGTTCCTGCAGAAGAAATTGATTCACTTAGAACAAGAAAATCTTTGAATGAAATTGAAGCAATGCGGATTGGACTGCTTTTGAATAATTTAAAACAAAAACCTGAAATAGTTTTTGTTGATTCTCCGGATATAATTGAAAAAAATTTTTCCAAGCGCATTAAAAAGTATCTGAATTTTGACTGTATTATTAAGTCAGAGCATAAAGCTGATTTAAACTATCCAATTGTTTCTGCTGCTTCAATTATTGCAAAAGTTGAAAGAGATTCTGAAATAAAAAAACTGGCAGAAAAATACGGAGAGATTGGTTCAGGCTATCCTGGAGATGAAGTTACAGTAAAATTCCTTGAAGAATGGATGAAAAAAAACAATTCTCTTCCGGAGTTTGCAAGGAATTCTTGGGACACTTCCAGAAGAGTTCTGGATAAAAAATTCCAGAGAAAATTATTTTGATACAACTTTTTCTAAAAGTTTTTGAAAAAGAAAACACATAAAAATGTGCTTATTAAAATTAGTTTTTTAAAACTAACCCATGCTTATTTGATTTAAGGGGAGTTGAAATGCAGACAAAAAAGAAAAAAGTTATTCATTTTTCTATGGATATGAATAAAGTAGAAGAAATGGTTGACCAGTTAATGGATTCAATGATGGAAAAAGTTCCTGCAGAAAAACAGCCTTTTATTATTGGCTTTACAATCAACTTCAATTCAGACGAGCTTCCTTTAATAGAGGAACTGAAAGAGTTTCCAGAACAAAAACAATTAGAAAAAGAAATTAATCCCAAAAACCTTCAGAAAACTCTTGCTGAAGCACATTATTTCAAAAACGAAATTCTGGTTTCTTTTGAACTTCCAAAAAATGTTTCAAGAAACGATTTGAGTGTTGATGTAACAGAAAAAAGTGTTTTTGTTAAAGCTCCAAAAAAATCTTTTTTCAGGAGAATTTCTTTGAAAGAAAAAATAGAGCCAAGAAATTTTTCTTCTAGTTTTAATAATTCTGTTTTGGAACTGATTTTTAGGAAAAAGTTTTAGCCTTCAAATTCAGGATTTTTTTTCAGTCGGATTGCATTGTCTCCAAAATACTGCAGAAACTTTTTTGTTGTTTTTATTACATAAGTTACGCCTGCTTTTTCTCTTGAAATAAATCCCTGTTCTTCTAAAATCTTTATTTCATCATAAGCCTTGTTTGTTCTGAATTTGATTATTGTAGACTGTTTTACCGGCTGTTTAAATGCAATGTAAGCCATTGTTTTCATTACTCCTTTAGAAAACCTTGAAGGGCCTGCTAAATGAGAAACTTTTACTTCTAATTCAGATAGAACCTGCATTCTGTATCCTTCTGTTTCCCTTACAATTTCTATTCCGCTTTTCCTTTCAATTAAATCTTTTTTTAGTGCATCAATTAATTCTGAAATTAATTCCAAATCCCTGCTTTCGCAGATTGATGCAATCTCTTTTAACGCAATTGGCTGGGGAGACATAAACAAAATAGATTCCACTAACTGCCTTAATTTTTCAATTTTTTTTTCTTCTGCCAGATAATCTTTTTCTATTTCTTCTTTTGTTTCTTTTATTTCTTCTTCTATTCCATTTGTTTCATCTATTTTTTCATTTAATTCTTTATTCAATTCTTTGTTTAAGTTTTCATTTAATTCCTTGTTTAGTTCTCCTTGCTCTTCTTCTGTTGTCTCTGTTTCTTCTTCCATTTCTCTCGCCTAACAAAGTAATTTCCGAAAAGTATTTAATTCAAAATTAATTTGTTTAATCAAGGTTGCTTAACCAATTTTTTACTGTTGGATTTGCTCCAAAAGATGATAAACAACAAAACTCAGTACATGATTCAGGGCAGTTCATTAAGGATTCATCATGCAAAATAAGAATTCCTTTTTCTTTAGATTGACAAACAATAAAAAAATCTATTTCTGTTTCTTGGTTGAATTTAATGGCATCTTTATTTAGGGCGTTAATATATTCTATTGAATTTTTTTCAGAATCAAAATCAAGTTCTATACAACTTTCGTCTATCCCCAAAACTTTTGAAAATTCTTTTGAACTAAAAATGTGGTCTTTTGGAACAGAAACATACTTTTTGGTAAAAACACTGCCATCAGGAGATTTAGACGCATTTTTTAGTGCTTGCTCTATAGAATTTAATTCAGAAGAATCAGGTTCTGGCGAAGGCCAAGGGCATCACCACATAATAACGCAAAAAGCATAACCTCCAATTACTATAATAGCTATAATTATTATTGTGCTAATCACAAAACTAGAAGAAGGGCTTCCTTTTGGGTTCATATTTGATATTAATAATCAAAGTATTATTTATACTTTGTGTTTTTTCTGGCGCTGTAGAAATCCTTAGCAGTTTATGAATATCCAGATTTTTATTTTTTTGTTTATGTGTTTGATGTTGTAGGTTATGCTTTTTATTGTGACTTGTTTTTGTTGGTTGTCTGGTCTGTGAGAGCAGACATATGGACCTAGTGTTCTTTTTATGCTTGAGTTTATGCTTTCTATTATGCTTTCTATTATGCTTCTGTGGTTGTATTTGTTTTTGTTAAACTTTTTTTGTAATATTTTTCTTTTTGATGGAATGCCAGACTCTTGTTGTCTGGATTGAGCAAACTTTCTAAATGGAATGTGCACTTCTATTTTGTTGTTCAAACAGTATTTGCGGTTGCGCATTGAGTCATATCCTTTGTCGCCCAAAACGCATGACAATACTTTTTTCAAGTCTTTCACTAGTGGAATAAGTCTAGTGTTTCGCTTGAGTGATCTGAATGGGTTTTTAGGTTTAAGATAAGTTTTGTTTTGTTGTCAGCTAAAAATACTGTTTTAGTATAGTTTTTGACTCTTATGCTGTTTATTCGTTTTAGATAATGGTGTGATGGGTTAGTGTTTGAGAATCCTGTTCCGTCAATGCTTGCTTCAATGTTTTTTAAATTTAAGAGTTTTCTGCATGCTCTTACTAGTTTTTCAAATAATGTTTTTGGTGTTCTTTGCACAAACTTTTGTAAAGTAGTAAAGTGAGGCATGCGCTTTAAGCACAGCATTCTTTGCATATTATTCTCTTCACATATT
>JAFCDN010000013.1 GCA_017609625.1 Candidatus Iainarchaeum sp. | reverse complement strand
ATAATAAACAAAGAAGTCTATGTTGAAGGCCCAGTAAATTTAACTCCCTGCATAACAGGACAAAAGATTGGAGATGTAGACGGAGACCAAAACATTACAGAAACAGACCTGAATTTATTAACAGAAATTGTTTACAGAGGAACAACTCCTGTTCCAGAAAATGTCTGCTGTGCAGATTTAAGCAGGAACGGAAGTTTAGGCGCAGTTGATGTTGTAATGCTTGCACAAATATTAAATGGAACCGCACAAAGCCCAGGAAAATGTCCACTCTGCTCTAACGGCACTCCAACAGGAGAATGCTCTGGATTAAATTACTGCAACAACGGAGAATTTGAAAGCTGGTGCTGGGAATGCGGCTGCCCAATAGGACAGACATGCACAAAAGTTGGAGGAACAATGGTTTGCGTTGCAGATAACGGAGACACGCCTAACATCACTTAAAGCAGTTTTCGTCAATCCCCTGCGAAATAAGTTTAAAAAGATTTTCCAAGTTAAACTCATTTAGAACCAATACCTGATTTTTGTGAGTGATAAAAAATGGAAAAAATTACTGAAATAAAAGAATTGAAATTAATGTCAAATACTATAAGAAAAGATATTATTGAAATGCTTGCAGAAGCAAAATCAGGGCATTCTGCAGGGTCATTAGGAATGGCAGACATGCTGGCTGTATTATATTTTAATACATTAAATCATGATCCCAAAAACCCTGAAATGAAAGAAAGAGACAGATTAATTTTATCTCACGGGCATGTATGCCCTGTAAGATATGCTGCAATGGCTAGAGCTGGTTTTTTTCCAGTAGAAGAACTAAAAACCCTGAGAAAATTAGGAACAAGATTGCAAGGCCATCCGCACAACCTTGCTTTGCCTGGAATAGAAAGCACTTCAGGCCCTTTAGGGCAGGGAACTTCTCTTACAGCAGGAATTGCTTTGGCAGCAAAAATGGATAACAAAAAATTCAAAGTGTTTTGTCTGGTTGGAGACGGAGAAATAAATGAAGGACAGGCATGGGAAGCATTTATGTTTGCAGCAAAACACAAATTAGATAATTATATTATAGTGATTGACAGAAACTATATTCAGATTGACGGCAACACAGAAAAAGTAATGCCATTAGATCCATTAGATAAAAAATTTGAGGCATTTAATTTTCATGTAATAACATGTAATGGAAATTCAGTGGAAGAACTGATTGACGCATTTGAAAAAGCAAAAAAAGTTGAAGGAAAACCCATTGCAATAATTGCAAACACTATTCCAGGAAAAGATGTTTCTTTTATTGAAGGAAAACATACATGGCATGGAAGGGCTCCAAACCAAGAAGAAAAAGAAAAAGCTTTGAAAGAATTAAATGAAATAGAAAAAAAAATAAAGGAAGGCGAATAAAATGATTAATCAGGACATGCATTTAATAAAAAATATTCATGAAGCAAAAGGAATTCCAAGCAGAGACGGATATGGAAAAGGATTGGTTGCATTAGGAGAAAAAAATGAAAACATAGTTGCATTATGCTGTGATTTATCTGATTCAACCAGAATGGGCTGGTTTGAAGAAAAGTTTCCAGAAAGATTTATTGAAGTCGGAGTAGCAGAACAAAATATGATGGGAATTGCAGCTGGCTTGTCAGATGAAGGAAAAATTCCTTTTGTAAGCTCTTATGCAGTATTTAGTCCAGGAAGAAACTGGGATCAATTAAGGATTAGTGTATGCTATTCTCAGGCAAATGTAAAAATCGAAGGAGCTCATGCAGGAATTTCTGTCGGGCCGGATGGAGCAACACACCAGGCATTAGAAGATATTGCAATAACCAGATGCATTCCAAATCTGGTTGTGGTTGTGCCGGCAGATGCAGTTGAAGGAGAAAAAGCAACAATAGAATCAGGTCTGCTAAAAGGTCCGGTTTATTTAAGATTTGGAAGAGAAAAAGTTCCTACAATTACAACAGAACAAACTCCATTCAAAATCGGCAGAGCAGAAGTTTTCAGGGAAGGAAAAGATGTTTGTGTTATAGCATGCGGAATAATGGTTTATGAAGCTTTGATTGCAGCAGAAAAACTAGAAGAACAAGGAATTGAAGTAATGGTAATCAACAACCATACAGTAAAACCAATAGACAAAAAAACTCTTATAGAAGCAGCAAAAAAAACCGGCGCAGTAGTTACAGCAGAAGAACACCAGGTTCAAGGAGGAATGGGCTCTGCAGTAGCAGAAGTTTTAGCTGAAAGTTTTCCTGTTCCAATCAAGTTTGTCGGAATACAAGACAGGTTTGGAGAATCAGGAGAACCAGAAGAACTATTAGAAAAGTTTGGCTGTACTTCAAAAGAAATAATCCAGGCAGTAAAAGACGTTTTAGAAATGAAGAAATAGTGTTTTAAGAATACTTTTTTATACTAGTAATGCATTAATTAATTATATGAATAAAAACTTTGCATTTTTTTTTTTGGTTTTTGCTATTCTTTTTTCTGGTTGTGCTGAAGATGGAATAGGAGAAGCGTTTAAACCTTTGTCTAAAGAAGCTGCTTGTTTTCCCTCAACTGAAATCTGCGACGGAAAAGACAACGACTGCGATACACAAATAGACGAAGAAAGAGTTTGTGAAACTTCTGCTCAAGCTATAACAGCTCTTCAGTGTCATTCGGGAAATTATTGTGTAAAGGCAATTAAAGGAAATTTAGAACTTTATCAACCTCTAACTCTTGAACCAAATACTGAATATATACTTTCTTACTGGAGTTTATTAGGAAATTATTCAGAAGGAACAAGAATTACAATATGTTCTGATAATGATTTAAGCTATTGCGGAGAGACATATTTTGGAAGTTTGGGCTGCGATGGAAATGTAACAGAAGACTGGAATCAAACAAAATGTGTATTTACAACTCCTGATTCAACAAATGACAATCCAAAACTTGTTATTACTGCTGGCTCAGGAAATTTGGATTTGTCATTATATAATTATGTTGATGATGTAGAATTAAGAAAAACCGGTGAAGGAAATATTGCATTTAAATTTGACACCCAACCAGATTCAAGAAATTATGATGGAACTGATACTGGAATCAGCATTGAAAACATTTCAGGTTCGGAATCTACAATGACTGCAACTGTTTCTGTATCTGCACCTTCTCCAATGCCCTCACATCCAGACCTTGAAGAAAAAATAAAAGAAGGAATAATAGAAATTCCTTATGCTATAAAAAAAAGGAATGAACTAATAGAAAAAGGTTTAGACCAGCCAGGGGAATTTAAGCTTATAGATTATTTAGAATCAAAAGCATTGACAAAAACAATATCAGAAGCTGATTCTGCAACTGACTTTAAAATTCTTGTTATTTTGGCAGACTTCTCAGACAATGTTTCTCAAGTAGAACCATTGTTTTTTGATTCACTTATTTTTTCAGAAACTGAGAGTTCTGTCAGATTATATTACAGAGAAAATTCTTACAGCCAGCTTGATATAATAACAGTTAATCTTCCTTCTTCTATGGGATGGAAAAGAGCTCCAGAAACATATTCATACTATGTTAATGCACAGCAAGGAATTGGAGGATATCCACAAAACAGCCAAAAATTAGCGGAAGACTTAATAGAAATTATTGATCCGACAGTAGACTTTTCTGAATACGACAATGATGGAGATGGTAAAGTTGAAGGTTTAGTTATAGTTCATACAGGTCCTGGCGCAGAAAAAACAGGGAGTTCAAATGACATTTGGTCACATGCATGGGGCATTTCTACACAAAATCGAGACGGAGTTGATATTTCTAGATATTCAATTCAGCCTGAATACTGGACTAACCCTGAAGACATGACAATAGGAGTTTATTGTCATGAAATAGGACATTTATTTGGCTTGCCTGATTTATATGATTATGATTATGACTCGCATGGATTAGGATTATGGAGTGTAATGGCACTTGGTTCATGGAGTGGTCCAAATTATGATGGAAGCTATCCTTCACATTTTGATGCATGGAGCAAAGTTAAACTGGGTTTTATAAATCCAAAAACACCTGCAACATCTCCTGCAACAATTCAGCTCCCTAATTCAGAAAATTCTAACCAAGGAGTTTTTCGTTTATGGACAGACAATGATCTTTCTAGTGAAGAATATTTTCTTATTGAAAACAGGCAAAAAATAGGCTATGACACATACTTGCCTGGAAAAGGTCTTTTAATATGGCATATTGATGAAACTGTCAATACAAGAAATAACAAACAATGGTATCCAAGCCACACTGATGATGGACACTATATGGTTGCATTAGAGCAAGCAGACGGGAAATGGGAATTAGAAAAAAAAATTAATTACGGAAATTATAAAGATGCTTATCCAAATGCTACACAAACTTATGAAAATATTATAAAAAACGGAAACTTTGAAGAAGAACTAAATAATTGGAACAGCACATTTGATGAACTCGTTTCAAACAGCTGTGGCAATGGCACATTAGATGAAGGAGAATTATGTGATTATGCTGCGCCATTAGGAATCAACAATCCTTATGGAGACCAATGCAATGAAGATTGTTTTGTTGGCGGAAATTTTTATGGTTGGTTTGGTTGCAGAGGAACAGGGGTTTGGGTTTGTGTTGAAAAAGTTTCTCCTGGATTTCCAAACTACTTTGATGAAAATCCGCTTTGTATAGAAAAAACAGATTGTGGAGAACAATATTATAGATGCAATGAAACATTTTGCCCAAGTCCTTGCACAGATTCTGATAATGGAATAAAAATATTTGAAAAAGGCTTGACAAAAGACCTTCAAGATGTTTTGGAGGGCGCGCATGATACTTATGATTACTGCACTCTTAATGGTGTCGAAGTTTTTTCATGCACTGAAACACAACAAAATTGTGGCATTGTAGAAAATTATTGTAATTCAAATAATGACAGATCTGTTTATATCCTCAATCAAGAATCTTTTGATTCAACATGCAGGTATGGGTGCAGAGGTGGAGAATGCCTTAGCTGCAAAGATTCAGATAATGGAATAAATAATACTGTTACAGGAACTTGTTCAGAAATTTTTGAGAAGGGGATTAGTGTTAATTCCGATTATTGTTCTGGCGACAACATAAATGAAGCTTACTGTAATTCAGGAGAACAAGGGTTTTGTGATTATTATCCCCCAACAATTTGTTATGGAGGCTGTTCAGATGGAAAATGCAATCCAATTTGTACAGTGACCTCAAATGGCTGCACAGACAATCAAGGCTTACACTCCAATTACTGTTTAGATTCAAGCAGAATAATAAAATATGCTTGCCCAGACCCTTATGGAAACTGTGAAGAAAAAATACCTGAATACTGTTCAATAGGGTGCATTGAAGGAACATGCATAACAACTTGCACGCCATATTATGACAAAAAAACAGAATCCTGGGTTTATCCCACAAACTGTGGGGATATAGATATAACTTAAATTACTTTTAGTTTAAAAGTTTCAGCTGGTGAAAAAATTAGCTTTTTTCCTTACAAAAACAGCAAGGATTATTAAAAGAAAAAGCTACAATTCATTGCAGGTGATTTAATGGAAAAAAGTTTAAAAATTGTTTTAGTTTTGTTTTTAGTTTCAAGTTTATTTATTGCAGGGTGCATTACCCCGCCAGAGCCAGTAAAGCAGACAAAAGAAATCCCAAAATTTTCTTCTTGCACAGAAATAAAAAACACTTTTGAAGCAGCACAAAACAATTATGGAAGAAGTTATGGAATAATGGACATGATTGGAGCTCCAATGATGTCAGAATCCGGAACAGCAAAAAGTGACAGCTCAAGTTCAGCAACTCCAAGATATTCTGAAACAAACATTCAGGTAGAAGGAGTAGATGAAGCAGACATAGTAAAAACAGACGGAAAATACATTTATGTTATATCAAACAAAAATTTGATTATAGCAGAAGCTTTTCCAGCAGAAACAGCACAAATTTTATCAAAAACAGATTTAGAGTTTAATCCAACAGAAATTTTTATTCACAAAGATGTTGTATTGGTTTTTGGACAAAGTTACAGAGAATATGAAAAACAAAATGCAGAAAAATCAATTGCGCCAGGAGAATATTATCCTTATTATGGAAGCAATTTAGCAGTAATAAAAATGATTGACATAAGCAGCAAAGAAAATCCAGAGATTAAAAGAACAGTTGAATTTGAAGGTTCTTATCTGAATTCAAGAAAAATAAATGAAAATGTTTATTTTGTAATAAACTCTTATCCAAACTATAGGGTTTTGGAAGATGGCGGAGATGGAATTGTTCCATTGTATTCTGATTCAGATAAAGGAGATGAATTCAAAGAAATAAGCAGATGTACTGATATTGGATATCTGCCTCCAATCAACCCAGAAAGCTTTGTTACTTTAGCTTCAATTTCAATGAACAACTTTAATTCAGAAATAGAAAAAGAAACAGTAGTTGGTTCAGCACAAAACCTTTATGCATCACAGGAAAATTTATACATTGCACAGACTCAATACAATTACACTGATTACATTCCAATTGTATCAGAAGTAGTTGATGTAGTAAAAAGTGTCATATCAAACAATACAGAACAAACTTCAGTTCACAAGTTTTCTCTGCAAAACGGAAAAATTGGTTACTTAGGGGTAATGCAGGCTCCAGGAAGAATATTAAACCAGTTTTCAATGGACGAATTTGAAGGAAACTTTAGAATAGCAACTACAGCAGGCAATGCATCAAGAATGGGAGGAAACACATCAAACAATATTTACATCTTTGGAGAAGATCTGGAAATAAAAGGAAAACTAGAAGACCTTGCTCCAGGAGAACAGATTTATTCCGCAAGATTTATGGGCAAAAAAGGTTATTTAGTGACATTCAAAAAAATTGACCCATTGTTTGTAATAGATTTAAGTAATGCAGAAAACCCAAAAGTTTTAGGAAAACTAAAAATTCCTGGATACTCTGATTATTTGCACCCAATAGATGAAACTCATTTAATTGGAATAGGAAAAGACACAATTGAAGCAAAAGAAGGAGACTTTGCATGGTATCAGGGAATCAAAATAGCAGTGTTTGATGTTTCTGATGTAGAGCACCCAAAAGAAATGTACAAAGAAATAATTGGAGACAGAGGAACAGAATCTTATGCATTACAAGACCATAAAGCATTTCTTTTTGATAAAGAAAAAAACTTATTAGTGATTCCAGTGCAGTTAGCAGAGATTTCAGATGAGCAGAGAGAAGCATATGAAAGAGGAGACCGTTGGGGTCCAATGTATGGAGACTTTACTTTCCAAGGAGCCTATGTGTATAATCTTTCATTAGAAAACGGTTTCCAGTTGCAGGGAAGAATCACTCACCTTGATGAAGACGATGATTCACTGGAAAAATCCGGCTATTATTATTCAGGAGGAGGAACTGAAGTAAAAAGATCTTTATTTATCGGAGATGTTCTTTACACTATTTCAAACAACAAAATTCTGGCAAACTCTCTTGAAGATTTAAGCCTGATAAAAACCCTTGTAATGGCAGAAAAAGAAGAAAACAATTACCCTAAATACTATTAATCTTCTTTTTCTTTTCTTTTTATTTTTTTATAAACCCCAAAAACTTTTTCTGCAGAATCTTTCCAGCTGAATCTTTTTACATTTTCAAAGCCTTTTTGGATTAATTCTTTCTGCAGGTTTTTGTTGTTCAGAATTTCTTCAAGTTTTTCTTTTAGTTCTTTTTCGTTTTTACTGTTAAAAAATAATGCTGCGTTTCCTGCAACTTCTGGAAGAGAAGTATTGTCTGCAGAAATTACTGGAGTCCCAGAAGCCATTGCCTCCAATAAAGTCAAACCAAAACCTTCGTAATGCGATGGCTGAACATAAACTTCTGCTTCAAAATACAAATCAATTAAATCCTGTGTTGGAAGAGAATCAAAAAACTTTACTTTTTCCTCTAAATTGTTTTTCAAAATAAACTCTGCAAAATTTTTCCTCTGGTTTCCATTAAAACTCCAGGGAAGCCCTACTTTGGCTAGAATTAAATTATCTTGTTTTAATTCAGAAAACGCTTTCAAAAGAGATAGAAAATTTTTTTTTGAGTCATCGCTTCCAACAAACAAAATAATCCTGTCAGTCGGCTTTAAATTGAATTTTTTTCTTAAATCCTGCGTGCTTTTTTTGAATTTTTTTCTTAAAGAATTATGTACTGCAACAGCTTTTTCTTCAAACCTTGGAAAATGTTTTAATAATTCTTTTTTTGTTGAATCTGAACCACAGATTATTTTTTCAACTTTATCCAAAAGCTGAATTTCTTTTTTCTTCCAAACCAAATAGTAAGTGTACAAGCCAAAATCATGCAGGGTAACCACTAAAGGGTTTTTAATTAGGGGAATTAGAAAAAAGATTTCTTGGTTTACTATATGGACAATAGAGTCTTTTCTGATTCTTTTTTTTACAACAAAAGGAAGGGATTTTATTGCCAAAGGACTATTAAAGCGGTTCAAAAAACTAAAAACATAACTATTGTTTGGATAAATTATTTTCAGGTCAACAAGGTTTTTCAGTTCTTCTGCCAGATTATCAAGATAAACTGTCTGCCCGGTCTTTTTTGCATAAAGGCAGAGAATATCTACTTTAATCTTCTCCATAAAGTTAAAAGAACCCAAAGTTTTTTTAACTAAAATAGTGTTATTTATTGCATGACAGAAAAAGAATCTGCAAAGCAGAGAATAAAAGTAATAGAAGTGGATGTATTAAAACCACATAAACCAAATCTGGTGGAATTAGGAAAAGCATTGTGCGGAATAAAAACTGTTGGAAACGCAAACCTTTCAGTTTATGCAATAGACGAAAAAACAGAATCAATCAAGGTAACGCTAGAAGGAGACAACATAGACTTTGAAGCAGTGGAAAAAATAATTGATGCATATGGTGCAGTAATTCATTCAGTAGACAAAGTAATTGTAGGAAAGAAAAAAGTAATTGATGTTCCAAAAGTTAACGCAAAAGAAGTAACAAAATAAAGAAAAATCCTGCAAAAAAAATAAAAACAAAAAAGGGTTGTAAAATGCTTTTCCTGAAATTAATAAAGAAAAACGAAATCATCAGACGATATATTATAATGAACTCTTTTGACGGAGTTTTAACTATTTTAGGAATAGTAATTGCAATGCTTATAGCAGGAGCATTAGAACCAAAGATTGTAATCATTTCTTCAATGGGAGTGATAATTGCAACAGGCGTTTCAGGAATCTGGGGAGGCTATTCAGCAGAAAAAGCTGAAAGAAAGAGAACCCTAAAAATATTAGAAAAACATTTGCTGAGAAAATTAGGAAAAACAGAAATAGAAAAAGAATACAAAAAAATGAGTCTAGCAATGGGTTTAGCAAATGGGTTGAGTTCAAGCATTGTTTCTTCAGTATTAATCATTCCGTTTTTTCTTGCACAATTAAATTTTATTTCAAAAATACAGGCATATTTTACTTCAATTCTATTGATTATTTTAGCGCTTTTTGCTTTAGGATATTTCATCGGAGAAATCGCAAAAGAAAGAAGATTAATCCATGGAATAGAAATGATTGGAGCAGGAGTTTTAGTTGGAATAATCATCTATGCTTTTGAACTGATTAAAGTAATCTGAATTCCCAGAAAACAATTAAAGGTGGCCACAAAAAAGTGAAATGTAGGCGCCCAAAAACCATGTGACTACATCTTTCAAAAACCCGCTGGCTTGTAGCCACTTTTTTAGAGAAAAAATCGGATTAAAGCAAAACTTTTTATTCTACTAATGCATAAACTTAATTATATGAAAAAAAAATTCATTACATTTTTTCTGATCTTTGTAATTATGTTCAGCGGCTGTACAGAAGACGGAGTAGGAATAGCAATAAAATCTTTAAGTGTGGAAAAAGAACTGATTCCAAAAGAACCAGTTTGTTTTCCATCAACTGAAGTGTGTGATGGAAAAGATAATGACTGCGACAAAGAAATAGATGAAGGAAATGTTTGTGTTAAATTTGAGGAGGAAGAGGAAAAGCAATTACCTAGATATGTTTCTGGAGAATTGATTATTAAATTTAAACAAAATACAGGAATTACAACTGATTCCCAAGCTTCTTCATATTTGCAGAACTCAAAGGTAAAAACTGCTTCTACCATATCAAATATTAAAAAAATAGAAAGGTTAATCAAAAAGGATGTAGTTGCTGACACTTACAGCTTAAATACAATTTTTCTTATTAATGTTGATTTAAGTGCAGATATTCCTGCGCTAGCAGAATACTATAAAGCTGACCCAAATGTTGAATATGCAGAACCAAATTATTTATTTTATACTTCTTACATACCAGATGACCCTCTTTTTGAATACCAGTGGCCTCTGAAAAACACAGAGCAAAATTACTATACACCTCAAAAGAAAAACGGAGGATTGTTTAAATTTGATCCTGTTCAAAAAATGTGGGTGGATGTTTCTACTGGGCTTCCTGATTTGTTCCTGAGCAGGATATTATTTGATCCTGATAATACTGAAACCATGTATATTGGAGCAGGCGTTTTGAAAAAAGAAGGAGGTTTTGGTTCAGCAGGGGATGGTTTCCATCCAGAAGCTGGTATTTATAAAACAACAGATGGTGGAAACAGCTGGTTCAGGGTAGGTCTCGAAAATTTTTCTGTTATGGATATAACTTTTACTTCAGACGGAGTGCTTTTTGCTGCAACCAATGACAAGATTTATAGAAGTTTTGATAAAGGTTTAACATGGGAACATCTCACTAATTTTGATCGATATTCTGAAGCGTTTAGTGTTGTTAAATCAGATCCTATTAACCCAAATGTATTGTATGCTGTGGGGGACATTGGCTCAAATAGTGAACAGTTTTTTAATTTTTATAAAACAACCAATAAAGGGTTAACATGGATAAAAAAACCTCTTTTTTCATATCTTCGTAATATTGTTGACATAGAAATTGACCATTTTAACAATAATAATATTTATGCTGCCTCATTGGGCTACAATGGAATTTACAAATCAACTGATTCTGGAGAAAATTGGTTTGCAATAAATGAAGAGATTATTGATACTTTTTCTGGCAATAATTACATTATTCATGATTTAGAGACTGAAGCAATTGATTCAAATGTTCTTTTTGCTGGAGGGAGATATGGTTTCTATAAAACAACAGATGCAGGAAATCTTTGGGAAAGAGATTCTGTTTTTGGATATAAAAGAGTAACATCTATTGAAAAAAATGGGGATATTATTTATGCTGGATTATCTTACCTTAATGATGACCGTGATATACACACTTCATGCCCTAATCCAATAGTTTTTTCTGAAGATAAAAGCATATGGAAAAAAGAAGACGAAAATTGGAGTGTTTTTTCTCAAGGGCTTCCTTATAATTCAATTATTTCAGATATTGAAGAAAATTTACTTGGAGATTTATATGCGGTTTTAGATTTGAGCAGAACAGAAGAACTTGTATTTAATCAAGGGACGTCTGGAGCTGATGTAAGTGCTGTTAGTGTTTGGGATAAGCCATCCCTAAAAGAACCAATTATTGCTATTCTTGATACTGGAATAGTTTTTCTTCACGAGGATTTAAGAGATAATATGCTGGCAGATTGCAGTAATGGCTGTCCTGAAGGAACAGGTTATGATTTTGTAGATATAATTCTTGATAATTATGAAACCTGGTGTTATTTTGGTTTACCAGAAGAAGATTATACAGAAGAGGATAATTATCCTTTTGATGTTCATGGACATGGAACACATTGTGCAGGAATTGTTGCAGCTAGCACTGACAATTCAATAGGAATTGCTGGAATATGCCCTGACTGCAAAATAATGCCTATAAGAACAGGTTTTGCTTTAGATGTTGCAGGAAGCCTTGCAGGAACTTTAGAACTAAAAGATATACTACAGGCTGTATACTATGCCGCAGACAATGGAGCAGATGTAATAAGCATGAGTTTTGGAGGTTTTGAAGAATCAATGTCAATTAAGAACGCTTTGAATTATGCTTATGATAAAGGAGTTTTATTGGTTGCAGCTGCAGGAAATAATAATACTGACTTGAAATTTTATCCTGCTGGTTATGAAAATGTTATTGCAGTTGCAGCAACAGATGCATATGACCAAAAAGCATCATTTTCAAACTACGGGGAATGGGTTGATGTTGCTGCACCAGGAAAAGACATTTTATCTCTAAGAGCTGAAGGGTCTGACATGTATGGAACTTTAGGAAGAATTGTTAATGAAAATTATTATGTTGCTTCCGGAACTTCAATGGCTTGTCCTTATGTTGCAGGATTAGCGGGATTGTTGTTATCCAAAAACCCAGAATTATCTAAAGAAAAAGTTAAGGAAATAATAGTTGGGACAGGAGATTATATAGAAACAGACAAACCAATTGGAAAAAGAATTAATGCTGAAAAAATGTTTGATTTCTGCGGAGACCTTGACAGAGATAAAACAATCTCTCCAACAGACGTTGTATACCTGATAAACTATGTTTACAAGAATCTTGAAGATCCTACAGCCTGTTATGTTCCCTGTGGGGATATAAACGATGATGGAACTATTAACCCAACTGATGTGGTTTATATGATTAACTGGGTTTACAAAAAAAATGTTCCTGAATGCCCTTGCGGAAACTGCGAACAACCAGCAAGCCCAACAACAACTATCCAAGGATATTCAAGCATAGAAGAGTTGACAAAAGAATATCCAGAACTAGAACAAGACCTAGAAAAAACAGAAGTTAAAATTATTATCCCAAAATAACTATTTATACTTTTCTAAAACAGAACTAATATCAACATTATTTATTTTCTGCTTTACTAAAGGTGTTTCTTTTAATTGCGGAAGGTCTTCAGAATAAGTGTCTCTTTTTGTCTGGTAAAACAATCCAATCGGGATTTTTTCTCCCCACTCAAAAGACTTGGAAAAGGCATTATTGAAATCTGCAGGATTGTGTTCTGTTAATTCATAAACTCTTTTATTAAAAAATTCAAAAGTATTTACTTTGTTTAAAGTAACGCATGGCTGGAATATGTCAATCAAAGCAAAACCTTTGTGTTCAGTTCCTTTAACAATCAAATCAGCCAAATGGGCTGTTTTTCCTGCATAACCTCTTGCTATAAAAGTTGCACCAGAAGCCAAGCCTAAAGCAAGAGGATTAATCGGAGTTTCAATTGAACCATGAGGAGTAGAAACAGTTTTAGCTCCTCTCTCAGAAGTAGGAGAAGTCTGGCCTAAAGTTAAGCCGTAAATCTGGTTGTCATGGCCAAGGTAAGTTATGTCTAAATTTCTTCGCATTGCATGAATTAAATGATTTAATCCAATGCCATAACCATCTCCGTCACCGGAAACAACAAAAACATTTAAATCATGGTTAACTAATTTTACTCCGGTTGCAACAGGAACAGCTCTTCCATGAATTGAATGAAAACCATAAGTTTCAATCCAGTGAGGCAAACCAGAACTGCATCCAATGCCGGAAACAACTACAACTTGAGTTGGATCTAAATCCATTTTTGTAAGCGCTTTCTTTAATGCTGAAAGAATTAAATGGTTTCCGCAGCCAGGGCACCAGGTTGGATTTTCTTTTGTATGAAAACATTCCAGTTTTTGTTTAGTCATTTCAAAGACCTCACTTTTTTTACAATTTCCTGGGGATAAAATTGTCTTCCAGTGTATTTCAAAAATTTGTTTTTAATTTTTATTCCGGTTTCTTCTGCAATAAGTTTTCCTAACTGCGCGGTTTTGTTGTTTTCCACAAGCAGAACTTTTTTTGATTTCTTCAATAATTTCAAAAGAGTTTTTTCTTTAAAAGGAAAAATGAAATTATAATGCAATAAGTTTGCTTTAATTTTGTGTTTTTTTAATTCTTCTATTGCTTCCAATGCAATTCCTTTAGTTGAGCCCCAGCAGATTAAAGTTGTTTTAGCGTTTTTGTCTCCATACAACTTTGGTTCAGGAATTTCTTTCTTCAAATACTCTAATTTGCGCATTCTCTTGTTCATCATTTCAATCCTGTTAGCTTCTTCTTCATCTGAAACCCCTTTTTCAGTATGCTCGTCTCCGTTTGCTTTATACACTGTTCCAAGAGTTCCTGGCAGCACACGCGGAGAGACTCCGTCTTTAGTAAAAGCATAACGTAAATAATTTTTTGGAGCTTTTGAAAGTAACTTCCCGCGTTCAATTTTGAATTTATTTGAATCAAACATTTTTGTTGTAGTGTTTCCTTCAGAAACATATTTGTCCAGTAAAACAATAACCGGCAGCTGGTATTTTTCTGCATAATTAAAAGAATATAATCCTGTTTCAAATGCTTCCTGCACGTCTCCTGGGGCCATAATCAGTCTTGGGAATTCTCCTTGAGAAGCAGTTAAAACAAAAGATAAATCGCCTTGCTCTGTCATTGTTGGAAGGCCAGTACTAGGCCCAGGCCTTTGGGATTCAACCACTACAATTGGAGTTTCAGTCATTCCAGCTAAACCAAGGCCTTCAACCATTAAAGAAAATCCTCCGCCGGAAGTGGCTGTAAGAGATCTTGCTCCGGCAAAAGCTCCGCCAATAATCATATTAATTGCTGCAATCTCGTCTTCGGTTTGTTTTACTACAATATCATAATTCAGTTCATTTGCAGCCATAAAAGAAAGAATAGAAGAAGAAGGAGTCATAGGGTATTCTGCAACAAACTTTAATCCTGATTTAACTGCCCCAAAAGAAAAAGCATCGTTTGCATTAATGAAAATATTGTTTTTCTTTTTCTGTGCTTTTAATTTGTAGTTGAATTTAATGTTTCTGTTTTTAATGAAATTAAATCCTTCTTTTGCTGCAGCAATGTTAATCGGAATCAAAGCATCTTTTTTTCCTGAAAAAGCTTCTTTAATTAATCCTTCAAGTTCATTGAATTCCAGCTCAAGCAAAGAAATTGAAGCACCTAATGCTACAGTGTTTCTCATTATTTTTTTTCCGTGCTTTTCTGCAATCTCAGTTAAAGGAATATCAATCAAAACAAGAGATTTTTTTAATTTGATTCCTTTTAAGTCAAATTCTTTTGAATCATAAATTATTGCTGCATCAGGACTTAATTCATGCAGGTGTTTTTCTATTGTTTCTTTGTTTAATGCAATCAACAAATTAATCTCAGAATGCTGGGATAAAACAGGGTTTTTTTTTGCCATCAGCTGAACAGTATTGTGCCCCCCTCTTACAAGAGAAGGGAATTCACTTGAATAAAAAGCATACAAACCGTTTCTTGTGCAGAATTTTCCAAACAAAATCCCGACAGAAAGGATTCCATACCCTGCTTCTCCGCCTATCTTCCAGTTAACAAAATCATTCATCTGAATCTGTTATTAGAAAAAGAGGAAAAGAAATAAAAAGCGATTGTTGCATATAATTATTATTAAATGTTTGGTTAGCCTAACTTAATCTTTTTGTTTTTTAGAACTGATTTTTATGAACAAAAAAAACAATCTTACTCAAGGAAGCATTCTCAGAAACTTGGTTTTTCTTGCACTGCCGATAATGGTTGGAATGCTTTTGCAGACTGCATTCAATATAATTGACACTATTTTTATTGGAATGCTGGGAGCAGAAGCTTTAGCTGCAGTTGCAATAACTTTTCCTGTAGTTTTTATTTTCATTGCTTTGGCTTCAGGTTTGGCAGTAGGTTCAACTACTCTGGTTGCACAGGCAATTGGAGCAAAGAATTACAAAAAAGCAGACAACGTTGCAGAACACTCTCTTATTTTAGCAGGGATGGTTGGAATAATAATTGCAGTTCTTGGAATTATTTTTGGAGAACCGATTTTTGTTTTTATGGGTGCAACCCCGGAGATTCTTGAACTCACTTTATTGTATTCAAACACAATTTTTATCGGTTTTATCTTTCTGTTTATTGGATTTATTTCCCAAGGAATAATGCAGGCAGAAGGAAACTCTAAAACTCCAATGATTAACATGGCAATAAGTGTTGTAATAAATATTATTCTGGATCCAATAATGATTTTTGGTTTGTTTGGCTTTCCAGCTTTAGGAATTTTTGGCGCAGCTTTAGCAACAGTTATTTCCAGAAGCATTGGAGCAGGGCTGAATGTTTGGCATATTCTGAAATCAAGAGGAATAATCAAAATCAAACCAAAAGATTTTTCTTTCAAGCCAAAGATTTTGAAAGACATTTTTTTTCTTGGAGCACCAGCCTCTGCAGGACATTTGACTATTTCAGTTGGATTAACTCTGGTAATGAGTTTTGTCGGAGGCTTTGGAATTTTTGCATTAGCTGCATATGGAATTGGAACAAGATTAGATTCTTTGGCAATACTTCCAATTCTTGGATTAATCAGTGCAACAATTGCAATTGTAGGGCAGAATATTGGCGCAAAAAAACTTCATAGAGCAAAAAAAACTATTTTTTATTCCACAACAATTTCTGCTGTATTAATGACTTTGGTTGCAGCAATACTTTTTTTGTTTCCAAAACCGTTTTTTGAATTGTTTTCTTCAGACAAAGAAGTTGTTTCAATTGGAATAGTTTATCTTTCAATAATTGCTTTTTCTTATCCTTTTAGAGGAATTTTAATGACAATCTCTGCGGGCTTTCAGGGAGCAGGAAAAACTTTTCTTGCAATGGTTTTAACAGGAGTGTATTGGGTTCTGATAATCGTACTTGCATTTTTTCTGAAAGAAAATCAAGGATTAGAAGGGATTTGGTTTGCATTCTTGTTTTCAGCTTTAGCCGGAACAGGGATAACTGTTTTAGTGTATAAAACAAGTTTGTGGATTCCAAAAGAATTAAAGCAAATCAATTAGATTCACATTCGATTCCATTCCAGCATTTATCTTGACCACAGTCACAGCCAGAAGATAAAGCCTGAGTACAAATAAAAGGTTCTTCTAAAGACCATCTTTCATAAACACATTCATCATGACAGCCTGTATTAAAGCCTGCATATTCTGCTCCGCCAGATTCACATAACTCTTTTGTTTGAGGAGGATAATTTTCCAGTTCATCATAAGAGGTTTTCTCTTTCATTATACATTTGTTGTTTTCACAAACACATGTTTTGTTTGGAGCAAAAGGCTCCCATTTTGTTGTTGAATTACATTGAGAATCAACTTTAGATTCAGTATTAAAACACCCAGCAGAACATTCTCCGTTATACAAAACATTGTATTTAATTACACAGTCTTCTTTTGTTTCACAGTATTTTGCACCAGATTTATCTATTGAACCTTTGTCACCTATTTCAGTACAGCCTGCTGCTAAAATTAAAATAAATCCTATAAAAAAAATTCTTTTCATATAGCTTTATTATAAGTTTAATCTAATATATAAAAGTTGGTTTACGCGGATTTAATCAAAAAAATTTTCATTAAAGAGAATAATCAGCTTCAATCATTTCAGAAGTAGTTTTAACTCCAACTCTTTTCTGTTTTTTGAATCCTTTGTCATTGCTCCAGACTATTGTATCTTCTTTTAAGGCACAAGCCAAATAAAGCCAGTCCTTAGAATCCTCTAAAAGAAAAACTGCTGCAGGAAGAAAAGGTTTAAGTTCATCATCAGAAACAAAATTAATTTGATTTAAAACTAATTCAACCAGCCTGTCAAATTCTTTTTCTTTTGAACCAAATTTCTTTTGGATCAGCTTTTTGTATTTCAAAAATTCAACTATAATAAAAGAAGGAGCAAATAACTGAAGTTCAGGATTAAACCACATTTTCCTTGTTTGTCCTTCTCTAATCAAACAGGCAAACAATATGTTAGCGTCAACTGTTATTTTCATTCAACAACGCCTTTGCGTGCTTTGAAGCAGCAGAATCAATTTTTCTTGAGACTTCCTTAAAGTCTTCCATAGAAAGCTTTCCTTTTCTTGCAAGCTTTTCTGCTTCCTCAAAATCTTCTAGTTTTTTTTCTATAATTGAACGAACTACATTAGACCATCTAATTGAAGGATGTTCATCCATTCTTCTTTTTGTTTCATCACTCACAGATAAAGTAAGATTAGGCATAATATCACATAATTATTATGCGTAATCACATATTTAAAACTTGTGGTTCAGATTATATAAATGGATTTATTTCAGGCGATTTTTTTAGGACTCTTGCAGGGAATAACTGAATGGCTTCCGATTAGTTCACAAGGGCAGACAATAATTGCAGCAACAGAATTGTTTGGAATTCCTGCAGAAAAAGCTTTTTCTTATGCAATCTTTTTGCATGCAGGAACCATGTTAGCTGCTCTATTATACTTTAGAAAAGAAATAAAAGAAATAATCTCTTTACGGGAAAAAAACCTTTTGCAGTTTTTGGGCATAGCAGTATTGTCAACAGCAATAACCGGAATTCCAATGTATTTGTTTTTGAAACAAATTTCTTCCAGTTCATTTTATCTCTCTTTGCTTATTGGTTTGATGCTTTTGGTTACAGGTTTTTTGCAGTGGAAAAAGAAAAAAGAAAAAACTGCAGGAAAAACAAAAAAAAATGCTTTCTTGCTTGGATTAGGACAAGGGTTTTCTGTTTTGCCAGGGATAAGCCGAAGCGGAGTAACAACTTCAGTTTTATTGTTTACAGGTTTTACTCCGGAAAAAGCTTTTAGATTGAGTTTTCTGCTTTCAATCCCTTCAGTGTTTCTTGCAGAAGCGTTGTTTGGGTTAAAAGAAGGAATTGTGTTTGAAGCAAACCTGCTGATTGCAGTTTTCGTTGCATTTGCTGTTGGCTATTTAAGCATAAAATATTTGATTAAAGCTGCAAAAAGAATTAATTTCAGCTATTTTTGTTTTGCTTTAGGGGTTTTTTATATAGTGATTTCATTTCTATAAAGTAACCTATTTCAGTGAAAAAATGATTATTTAAGCTTTTTCTTGCCTATTTTATACATAATTGGTTAGTTTAAGGTAGATAAAATGCTTGTATTTGAGTTTTTTAGCAGGCTTCTGGCACTAGATTTAATGTGGTTTGTCCAGTTAGCTATGGATAACCTTGTTTGGGTTTTTGTTTTTGGAATGGCTGCTTTTATTTATAATAATATGAAGTGGAGCTCAAAATATTTTTTTGTCAGCGTATTTTATATTTGGACTTTAATCAATTTTGTGCCAATGGTTGGCTGGGTTTATTTAGTAGGCGGATTTTTCTTCCTTAACTATATTAGCAGAGTCATAATATTAACTTTTGCAGGAAATATTGAATCACTAAAAGAGAGCTTTCCTGCAATTATGGCAGTGCAGTTCTGGCTAGTGTTAATTTACTATAATTTGTTTTTGGTGTAAAAAATGGTAAAAGGATTTTCAGGAGGAATAAAAGTTTTCTGCGTTTTGTTTACTGCTCTCTTTGTCTTGAATTTAGTTGGAATAAGATTTTTTTCAGACATTCTTTACTCAGTAGAAGGAATTGCAGGATTATTTTTGATTTCAATTCTGAATAATTTGTTTATGAGGTTATGAAATGCTTTCAGTTGAATGGATTCCAAGGTTAATTTCACTGGACTTGATGTGGTTTGTTGAACTAATAATGGGCAATCTGCTCTGGGCATTTATGTTCTTTGCAATTGTTTTTGTTTACAACGAAAAATTCACATGGAAGTTTCTGATTATTTTAGTGTTAGGAATTTTTGGTTACCTAGAGTTTTTAGCAGGAGTCAATTTGGTTGTTTTGGTTGCAGGCTTTTTGTTTGTTTATTACACCCTAGAAGTTGTCCTTCTGAATTTTACTGAAACAGTTCCTTCACTAAAAGGAAAAATCCCTTTAGTTTTGACAGCATATGCTGCAGTAATGATTGTTTTGTTTAAAATGAATGTATTTGGGTAAGTGATTAAATGATAAAAAAATCTTTAATTCAGGGACTTTGGCTGTGGATAATCACATACTTGCTTGTGTTATTTCTAAACATATTTGAAATTGAATTTTTAGGAGAATTCATTTTTACTCCAATAGGCGCTGTTTCTCTTTATATGTTTCTAGCTGTTGGAAACCTCATGTATATGAGATTATAAAGAAAGCAAAATTTTATTAAGATGATAAAACTAATGTTAATGGATGAAAAAAATAATTGCTTTCACTGCATTGGTTTTGCTGCTGTTTTCCAGCGGATGCATTAACTACTTTGATTCAGCAGAAAAAACGACTTCAATAGAGATCGGGGAAAAAATAATAAAAACAGAAATCTTTTATGCAGGAACTCTGAGTGGAAAAGGAAAAACTGTTTCAAACTGCACAACAGAAATAAAAGAACTGATTACAGCAAAAGAAAAAGAATTTGATTCACAGATTACAGAAGCAAATCAATACAAAAAAGAAATTCTTAGAACAAAAATTATTCTGCTGAAAGAAATGAAGAACACTTTAACCTGCAGCATGAAAAAAAATGAAGAAGTAGGAGAACTTAAAATAAACTTTGAAAACTCCAAAACCGCAGTGAAAAAATTAAGCGAACTTTCAGACGAAAGCTTCAGCCTGGAAGAAAAAGAAGATTTTTATCTGCTTAAAATTGAAGAACAAGAAGATTTTTTTTCTTCAAACATATCTTACGAAGAAACAAAAGTGAAAGTAAACGAGAAAGTTCTGGAAGTAACCCCAAACGATTTTGTTTTAACAGAAGGTTTCACTTATTTTCATGGAAAACAAGAATTGATTGAAATAAAATTTGAAAGAACCACGCCAGAAGAATTTCCTTTCCTTTTGGTTGCAGGAGGATTTATTTCTCTTATTATTGTAGGAGTAATTTATGTAGTGTGGAAAAAAAGAACATCAGAAGAACTTTTTCCTAAATCAGAAGAAGAGATAAAAGGAAAAATGAGAAAAGAACTGGAAAAAGGCCTTGGAACAACTGAAGTAAAAATTTTAAGCATGGAAAAAATTCCTTCAGGTTACGAAGCAGAAATAATCATAAAAACAAGAAAATACAACATCACTTTCAACGAAAAAGTGGAATTAAAGGATTACCTAAAAATAGAGGGATAAAATGGGAGAAAAACAAAAAGAAAATATTGAAGAAATGATGACCCTTATTGAAAAGAAACAACCTTTTTTGAAAAAAAAGGTTGCAACTCAAACCAAAGGTTTGAGTGCACAACAAAATCAAGGTTTTGTTAGTGAACAAAAAACTAAGAAAAAGAATGAACAGATTGAACAAAAATCTGAAACAAAAATTCCTGTGAAAAAAAAAGAAGATATCGGAAAAAAGCTTAAAGAAAAAGTTAAAGAAATAAATGAAAAAAAAGGAATGAACAAACCAGCTGAATCTGAAGAAAAAAAAGATGCTGAAACACCTTTTTCAGAAAAAGCTGCACCGCAACCTTTTTTAGAAAAAAAGCTTGACCAAAAAAATGTTGCCAAAACTTTGGAAAAAACAGCTCGAGAAAAAGAAATAGAAAAAATGATAGGGTTTCTGAAAAAAGATGATGACCTGTTAAAAAAAGACAGGCTGACAGAAAAAGTTAACAAATTAGTCGAAGAAACTGAAAGGGAGTTAGGAAAAGTTTCTTATGCCGGAAGGAAACCAGAAAAAAAAGAAAATAAAAAAGAAAGCTTTTTTTCTAAACTAAAAAAACCATTCAAGAAATGAAAACATTTGAGTTGTCTTTTAATTTTAATTTTTTTCTCAGAAAAAAAGGAGAAATTATTTCTACAACATCAGAAGGATGGTTTGTTCTTTCAGGAATTATTAATGCAGCATTAACTGAATTGTTTAATTTAACTTTGAATAAAACTGCCGAGCCGAATTTTCTTTCTTTAGTTGAAAATCCTTGCATTTGAATTTTTTCTTTGGAGGAAAGAAAACCTTCCAGTTTGGTTTCATCTATTTTCAAATTTAGTGTTCCTGCAAAAACTTTTTGGCCTAATTTTTCCACAAACTGTTTTTGATAGCCGGCTAAATTTATATAATATTTTCCTTCACCCAAGCCTGACTGAACTCTTCCTGAAATTTTGTTTTGTTTTTTCAAAGAAAAAACTTCTTCTAATTCGTTTTTTCTTTTCAAAAGAACTTTTTTTCCTTTTTCTGTTAAAGAAAGAATGTTTCCTGAAGCAAGGACTTTTCTTTCAATCAAACCTTTTTCTGAGAGAAAAAAAAGTTTTCTTGAAACAGTCTGCTGGGAAGAATTTAATTCCAATGCAATCTCTGAAGTTGAAGCATGAAAACAAGAGTTTAAGGATTTTTTTGCAATGAAAAGCAAAAGAGAAAAATCTTTTTCTATAGGGTGCATAAACAAATAAGAAAAAATCTGGTTAAAAACAATACTGAATCCAAAGAAAAGCTAGTTTAAACATAATATTTAAATGCTTTTCCCAAGCTAAATAGTTAGTTTGCACAAGTTAGTCGTTTTCAGTGTCAATTATAAAAGTTGAAAATTCATTGTTTATTAATATAAAGTTTCCCTTGAAAAGGCATTTTTCTCTTTGGAGATGATTTTTTGGAAAAGACGCTAAGTTCTATAATGAACCATTTGCTAGTTCCAATACACGAAATTGTAGGTGAAGAAGAAGCAGAGAGAATAATAAAAAAATACGGAAAAAAAGAAAACTTTCCTAACATTCTACTTTTAGATCCAGTAATAGAAGAGCTTGAAGCAAAAAAAGGCGACTTAATCAGGATTACAAGAGAGACTCCGACTGCAGGGAAAACTGTTTATTACAGAGTGGTGGTCAAATGAATGGCTGGCCATTAATTCGCTCTTATTTTTCAAACAAAAACCTTGCACAACAGGAAATAGATTCTTACAACCAGTTTATTGATTCAAAATTAGATGAAATAGTAGAAGAAAACAAAACAATTGTGCCAAAAATAGAAGAAGTAAAAATCGAATTACACAATATTGAAGTATTAAAGCCAAGAATAATTGAAGCAGATGGTTCTCCTAGATCAAACTTTTTTCCAATGGAAGCAAGAACAAGAAACAGAACTTATTCTGGTCCTTTGTTTTTGACAATGAAACTGCTTAGAAGAGATGTAGAACAAGATGAAAAAAGAGCTTATATAGGAGAAATGCCTATAATGCTTAAATCAAACAGGTGCTGGCTTGAAGGATTAAATTCAGAAGAATTAATAGAATTTGGGGAAGACCCAATGGATTTTGGGGCATACTTTATAATTAATGGTTCAGAAAAATCCCTGATGACACAAGAGGTTTTGTCTTCAGACAGGGTTTTGGTTTCAAAACAAATGGACAGGGATATCGCAGAAGTTATTTCCACTAAAGGAGCATTTAAAGGAAGAGTTAGAATTACAAGAAGCATTGACGGAGTTTTGTCAGTTACATTTCCTTCTTCTCCAAAAAAACTAAAGCTGTTTGTTTTGCTAAAAGCTTTGGGATTAAAATCAGAAAAAGAAATTGTCGGAGCGTTTCCAGAAGAAAAAGAAATAATGAATGATGTTTTACTGAACTTAGAACTTGATGACATTAAAAAAGAATCAGATGCACTGGATAAAATAGGAAAATATGTTGCACCAGGGCAAGTGATAGAATACAGGTTAAGAAGAGCAAAAGAAGTAATAGATGCTTTCTTGCTGCCGCATATTGGACAAAGAGCAGAAGACAGATTAGCAAAAGCATATTATCTGGCAATGATGGCAACAAAATCAATTGAATTAAGCTATGGAATAAGAAAAGAAGACGACAAAGACCATTACAAAAACAAAAGACTGGAATTAAGCGGAAAATTAATGGAACACTTGTTTAGATATTCATTCAAATACTTTATTAAAGATTTAAAGTTTCAGATTGACAGGACAGTTACCAGAAGAAGAAAATTAAATATTTCAACTGTAGTAAGGCCTGGAGCAATAAGTGAAAGAATAAGGTTTGCAATGTCTACAGGAAACTGGATTGGAAGAGCAACCGGAGTATCAAAATTCATGGAAAGAGTAAATTACTTGGCTCCATTAACTGATTTAAGAAAAGTAAAAAGTCCTTTGGATAAAAATCGCGAGCTTTATGAAGCAAGAGATGTCCATGGAACACACTGGGGAAGGCTTGATCCAATTGAAACTCCAGACGGACCTCAATGCGGTTTAGTAAAAAATCTTAGTTTATTAGCAGAAGTTACAGTTGACTCTCCAGAAGAGCCAATAGAAAAAATTCTGGATGAAATGGGAGTAAAGCTGAAAAAGTTGTGATAAAATGTTTTCTCAAGGAAAAGTTTACATTAATGGAAGATTAATTGGGTTTCACAAAAACCCAGAGAAATTAACTAAAGACTTAATTTTACAGAGAAGAAAAGGAAAAATAAATGCACAGGCAAACATTGCTTTTGATGAAGACACAGGAGAAGTTTACATTAACACTGATGCAGGAAGAGTGCAAAGGCCTTTGCTTGTTGTAGAAAATGGAAAGCTGAAATTAAAAGACGAACAATTAAAACAAGTAAAAGACGGAAAACTTTCCTGGAATGATTTAGTAAAAGAAGGAATAATAGAATACTTAGATGCAGAAGAAGAAGAAAATGCATTGGTCGCAACAACCCCTGAAGAAATTACCAAAGAACATACTCATATAGAAATTGACTCAGCAGAAATTTTATCTGTTGTAAGTTCTTTAGTACCTTACTTAGAACACAATATGGCAGGAAAGGCATTGCATGGAGCAAAAATGTTCAAGCAGGCTTTAGGAATTCCAGGAATAAACTATAATTTAAGAACAGACACTGAAGGCCATTTACTGCATTACCCACAGAAAGCAATAGTAAAAACAAAAACAAGCGATTTAATGGAGTTTGACAAAAGGCCTCAGGTTCAGAATTTTGTTGTGGCTATTATGCCATATTATGGATTCAATACTTTGGATGCAGTAGTAATAAACAAAGGAGCAATAGAAAGAGGATTAGGAAGAAGCGCTTATTTCAGGACATATGAAACCGCAGAATCAAGATATCCTGGAGGACAGATTGACAGCTTTGAAATTCCAAAAGAAGAAACAGTCGGCTACCTGGGAGAAGAGTTTTACAAAAAACTAGGAGAAGACGGAATAGTAGAATTAGAAGAATATGTTTCAGAAAAAGATGTAATAGTAGGAAAAACTTCTCCTCCAAGGTTTTTGGAAGAAGTTTCAGAATTCGGGGTTGTGCAGGAAAAAAGAAGAGAAAGCTCTATTACAGTAAGAAAAGGAAAACCAGGATATGTGGATAAAGTTTTTATTGCAGAAGATTTAGAAGGAAACAAATTAGTTAAAATAAAAATCAGAAGCGACATGGTACCGGAAGTAGGAGACAAATTTTCCTCAAAACACGGGCAAAAAGGAGTTGTAGGAGCAATAATTCCAGAAGAAGACATGCCTTTTACTGAAGACGGAGTAAAACCTGATCTTCTTTTGAATCCGCACTCAATTCCTTCAAGAATGACTATAGGACATTTAATTGAAATGCTTGGAGGAAAAGCAGGTTCAATGAAAGGAAAAGAAATTGACGGAACTCCATTTAGTTCAGTTTCACAAAAAGAAATAGGAAAAATGCTTGAAGAAACAGGATTCAGGGCAGACGGAAAAGAAACATTTTTTGACGGATTAAGCGGAAAAAAATTAGAAGGAGAAATCTTCAATGGAATAGTAGCTTACAGGAGATTATTCCATATGGTTGCACATAAAATGCAGTCAAGAAGCAGAGGGCCGGTACAGATTTTAACAAGACAGCCAACAGAAGGAAAAGAAAAAGAAGGCGGGCTAAGATTTGGAGAAATGGAAGGAGAAACCTTAGTTGGTCACGGAGCAGCAATGCTGTTGCAGGAAAAATTAATGGAAGATTCAGACAAAATGGTTGAATTTGTATGCGAAAAATGCGGTTTGATTGCAATAAACGACCAGATAAGAAACAGAAGATATTGTTCAGTATGCAATTCAAGTGCAGTTTATCCGGTTGAAATGAGTTATGGATTCAAGTTATTGTTAGATGAATTAAAAACTCTTGGAATACTGCCAAAATTAGTCATAAAGGATAAGGTGTAAATATATGTTAATGAAAAGAATTGCACAAATAGAATTCAATGTAATAAGCCCTGAAAAAAGCAGAAAGCTTAGTGCATTAGAAATAAAAACACCAGACACTTATGACAAAGACGGTTATCCAATGGAAGGAGGATTAATGGACCCGCATTTGGGAGTAATTAATCCAGGTTTAAGATGTAAGACTTGCGGTCAAAAAATGAAACAATGCCCAGGACACTTTGGTTCATTAGAACTGGTAAGGCCTGTAGTGCATTCAGAGTTCGGCAAAAAAGTAGAAGATGCATTGCATGCAACCTGCGATTCATGCGGAAGAATTGCAGTGACGGAAGAAAAACTAAAACAAATAAGAGAATTAGATGAACCAGTAGAACAAAAAACAAAAAGAATTTTATTAAGAACAAAAAAAGCAAAAAAATGCCCGCACTGCGGAATAGCAAAAAAAGAAATTTTATTAGACAAGCCTACAAACTTTTATTCAAATAAAGAAAGAATTTACCCAACACAGATAAGAGAATGGCTGGAAAAAATTCCAAACGAGGATTTGGAATTACTAGGGTATAACCCGGAAAAAGTAAGGCCAGAATGGTTTGTACTTACGGTTTTATTAGTTCCTTCAATTACAATGAGACCTTCAATTACATTAGAATCAGGAATAAAATCAGAAGACGATTTAACACACAAATTAGTTGATGTAATAAGAATAAACACAAGATTGAAAGACAATATTGAAGCAGGCGCGCCGCAATTGATTATAGAAGATTTATGGGATTTGTTACAATATCATATAACAACTTTTTTTGACAACAACACAGCAGGGGTTCCTCCTGCAAAACACAGAAGCGGCAGGGCATTAAGAACTTTAGTCCAGAGATTAAAAGGAAAAAAAGGAAGATTTAGATATAATTTGACTGGAAAAAGAGTAAACCATGCAGCAAGATCTACAATAACTCCAGACCCGTTTATTTCAATTAATGAAGTTGGAGTGCCAAAAGAAATAGCAGATGACTTGACTGTTCCTGAACTGGTAACAGAATGGAACCAAAAAGAAATAATTAAAATGATTAAAGACTCTGAAAATGTGAAATATTTTGTCAGGTTAAACGGAGCAAGAAAAAAAGTTTCTGATGCAACAAAAAAAGAAATAATGGAAGAAATAGAGCCAGGATGCAAAATAGAAAGAACACTTCAAAACGGAGATATTATTTTGTTTAACAGACAGCCTTCATTACACAGGCTTTCAATGATGGCACACAAAGCAAGGGTAATGCCAGGAAAGACTTTCAAAATGAATCCAATTACATGCAAACCTTATAACGCTGACTTTGACGGAGACGAAATGAATTTACACGTGCCGCAGACAGAAGAAGGAAAAACAGAAGCAAGAGAATTAATGTATGCACAAGACCAGATAATTTCCCCAAGATATGGTGCACCGGTATTGATTTTAGATGAAGACGGGGTTTCAGGATGCTATGTTTTAACAATGAAAAGCACTAAGCTTTCAAAAGAAGAGACAATGCAGTATTATTATGAAATGGGAGTAACAGAACTTCCAAAAACAAAAAACGAAAACGCTTTTTCAGGAAAACAAGTTTTTTCCGCTCTGCTTCCAAAAGGATTAAATTTAGCTTATAAAACAAACACATGCAAAGAACTGATAAAAAGAGGAATGTGTTCAGTCTGCAAAAAAGAAAAATGCGACAGCGACGCATTCCTGAAAATAGAAGACGGAGAACTGACTTCAGGAGTAATAGATGATGCCTCCTTAGGAGAAGGAAAAGGAACACTAATCCACACGCTTTTCAGCGAATACGGGCCTGAAACAGTTGAAAAATTCTATCACAATGCAAACAGAATAGTAGGAGATATTTTAACAAAAAAAGGAATGAGCGTAGGATTAGATGAATATGAAACCAACTCAGAAATAGAAAAAGTAAAAGAAAAAGCAGTAAAAGAAGAACTAGAACAAGCAGAAAAACTTGTAGAACAGTTTCACAAAGGAAATTTAGAACTTATTCCGGGAAGAACATATGAAGAATCTTTTGAATTAAGAATGATGAGATTAGGAGCAGGAACAAAAGAAAAAATCCAGCAGGTAATAATGAAACAAAAAATAGAAGAACTGCTTTCAAGCAACCCTAAATTAAACTCAACAGTGATGATAATGTCTGGTTCAAGAGGTTCCGCACTAAATTTAACAAACATTATGGCTTTATGGGGCCAGGCTTCAGTAAGAGAAGGAAGGCCAAGGAGAGGATTTAAAGAAAGACTGATTGCAACCAATAAACAAAAAGACGTAGGCGCAATGGCGGGCGGATTTATAAAACAGAATTTCATGCAGGGAATGAAAGTAAAAGAATTCTTCTACCACTCAATGGGAGGAAGGCAAGGAGAAGTAGACACAGGTGTTTCAACAAAAGTATCAGGATATTTATACAGAAGGCTTGCAAATTCATTAAAGGATTTAAATATAGCAAACGACACAACTACAAGAAGTGCAAGCGAAAACATAATCCAGTTTAATTACGGAGATGACGGAGTATTTCCAATGAAAAGCTCTAGAGGAAAAACAATAAATATTGCAAGAGAACTGGAAAAACTGAATAAATAAGGGGTTTTTATGGCAAAAACAAAAGAAAAAAAAGCGAAAAAGGAAAAAAAGAAGAAAAAAGAACCAATAAAGCCAGAGTATATTTTACACAAGAAAAAAGAAGAAGACACAACCAAACACGAATTTCTTCCGGTTTCTGTAATGAGAGAAATTGATTTAAGAGTAAAAAGATATTCTTTAAATGCATCAGAAAAACAAAAACTGATTTCAATTGCAGAAAAAACTTATCTGAAAAACAGGGTTGAACCAGGAGAAGCAGTCGGGATAATTGCAGCACAATCAATCGGAGAGCCAGGAACACAGTTAACCCTTAGAACAAAACACTATGCAGGAGCAGCAGAAGTTTCAATGGGATCAGGAATACAAAGAGTTGAAGAAATAGTTGACGGAAGAAGCAAATCAAAATACCCTACAATGAATATTTATTTAGAAGAAGAATTCAGAAAAGACAAAGAAACAGTTGAAAAGTTTGGAAATGCACTTATAGATGTAAGAATCGGGGATGTAATAAAAATAGAAGAAGATTTAACAAAGAAAAAAATTTTCATTACACTTGATGAAAAAGAAATAAAAACAAAAGGAATAGACAGAAAAGACTTAATCAAAAAAATGGAAAAATATTTAAAGCTCAAAGCAAAAGAAAAAGGCAATGGATTTGAATTCGGCCCTTCAAAAGAATCTTTACTAAAAGGAAGAAAAAACCTTAACAAGCTTATTTCAACAAGAATCCACGGGGTAAGAGGAATAGAAAAAATAATGGTAGTAGAAGAAAAAGGCGAATTAATGATTAAAACAAGCGGAACAAATCTGAAAAACGTATTGAAAATTAATGAAGTAGACAAAGAAAGGACAACAACAAACGATATAAAAGAAATAAGCAAAGTATTAGGAATAGAAGCAGGAAGAACAACAATAGTAAATGAACTCCACAATACATTCAGAAACAACGGAATACTAATAGATGTAAGGCATGTAATGCTTTTGGCAGACTTGATGTGCTTTGAAGGAGACATAAAAGGAATTGTAAGAACAGGAATCACAAGACAAAAAAGCTCTCCTTTAGCAAGAGCAGCATTTGAAGAAACAACAAAACACCTGCTTGATGCAGCATTTAAATCAGAAGTAGAACAACTCGCCGGAGTAGTGGAAAACATTATTGTAGGCCAGCCAATAAAAGTAGGAACAGGAAAAGTAGAGTTGGTTATGAGGTAGTTCTAATGGAAGTAAACATTGAAATCAGAAGAGCAGTTGACACAGGAAAAGCCCAATTTGGAGAAAAACAGGCAGAAAAAAACATTTTAAAGGGAAACGGAGAATTAATTATTATAAGTTCCAATACAAAAAAACTCTTGAAAGAAAGACTGGAACATTATGCAAAGTTAAGCGAAATTCCTTTTTATGAATTTCCTGGAACTTCAGTTGAATTGGGTTCTATTTGTGGAAAGCCTTTTCCGGTTTCAGTTTTAACAGTGTTAAGCAAAGGAAAATCAAAAATCCTTGAAATCAAAAAAGAAAGAAAAACAAAAGCAAGGAAAACAAGAAAACCAAAAAAGACAGTGAAAAAGAAATGAAAATATCAAACGAAGAAATACTATTAATAAACGCATTGCAGAACTCTTCAGGAGTAACTGCAAGAGACTGCATAATAGGAAACAAAAACATCCTTTTTGTGGTAAATGAAAAAGATGTGGGGAACACAATAGGAAAAAAAGGAGAAAAAATTAAAAGGCTCAGAATGAAGCTGAAAAAAAACATTGAAGTTTACGGTTTTACAGAAAAACCTGAAAAATTTGTTAGAAATGCATTAAAAGAAATAAAAATAGACGGAGTAGAATTAAAAGAAGAAGAAAAAAAAAACCTTTATATTTCGCTAGAAACAGAGAACAAAAGGAAGATTTTATCTCAAAGCAACAAACTGAAAAAAATAAAAGAGATTATGAAGAGAAATTATAACATAGAAAACATAAGAATACGGTGAAAGAATGGCAAGAGGAGAATTCAGTGCAAAAAGTCTTCAAAAGAAGAGAAAGAAATGGAAAAAAAAGAATCCAAAAGAAAAGATTAGAACCAGAAGGAAAAAGAAAAAACTAAAGGATATTTTAGAAGGTTCTCCGCAGGCAAGAGGAATTGTATTAGAAAAAAGAGGAGTAACAGCAAGGCAGCCAAACTCAGGCATAAGAAAATGCGTAAGGGTTCAGTTAATTAAAAACGGAAAACAATTGACTGCACTGGCTCCATATGACGGGGCAATAAAGTTTATTGACGAGCACGACGAAGTTTTAATTGAAGGCGGCGGAGGAAGAAAAAAAGGAGCAAAAGGCGATTTATGGGGAGTAAAATTCAAGGTTATAAAAGTTAACAACCAGTCATTAGAGATGTTAAGAAAAGGAAAGAAAGAAAAAATTAAAAGGTAAATAAAATGAAAACAGCATTATTTGGAAAATGGAGTTCAGAAGAAGTGCAAATACAAGACATTAGTTTAGTGAAATACATAAACTTTGAAGACAAAATAATTCCGCACACTTTTGGAAAAAACACAAGAAAAAGACTTTCAAAAGGAACCCTGAACATAGTTGAAAGACTGATAAACAAAGTAATGCGTTCAGGGCAAGGAAAAAGAAAATTATCAGGAAAGTATATTAGAGGAAGAAAAAGCTGTGGAAAAAAACTGCATGCAATGAAAATAGTTGAAGATGCTTTTTTTATAATAGAAAATGAAACAAAACAAAATCCATTGCAGGTGTTGGTAAAAGCATTAGAAAATTCTGCCCCAAGAGAAGACATTACAAGAATAAAAAAAGGCGGAATCGCTTACACAATTTCAGTTGATTTAGCTCCGTTAAAAAGAATAGATGAGGCATTGAAAAACATTGCATTATCTGCATTTGCTTCTTCTTTCAACAAAAAAGTTAAAGCTTCACAGACTCTGGCAAAAGAACTGATTTTAGCTTCAAAAAATGATTCAAACTCTTTTTCTGTTAAAAGAAAAAACGAAGTAGAAAGAATCGCAGTAAGTTCAAGGTAATAATATTTTTGATTAATATATAAGCTTTTAGAAAAAGTTTAGGTGATGAAATGAGCAAACGGGAAGAAGTAGCAAAAGAAGCACAAAAATACATGAGCCAAAGAGAAAACATAAGGAATATCGGTGTTGTAGCACATATTGACCATGGAAAATGTGTTAGCAGAGAAACAAATTTGTTGCTTGCGGACGGAAGAATTGAAAAAGCAGAAAATTTATTTGAATTATCAGAGAAAGGAAAAAAAGTAAAAGAAACTAAAAATGAAATAGTTTTTGATGTATCAAATTTAAATGAAAAAGTTTTAAGCTTTGACAAAAACAAAAAAGAAATAGCTCCAAAAAAAATTACCCATATTTGGAAGCTCAAGACAGACAAAAAACTTGTTAAATTAACTCTTTCTAATGGATCTACAATTAAAACAACCTTTGAACACAAATTTTTGTGCTTGAATGAGCATGGGGAAATTTCAGAAAGAACAGCAAAAGAAATAAAATTAAATGATTTTATTTTAACTCCAAAGTTCATTAAAACAACTTCAACAAACTTAAATGAATTAAAACAAAATATTCTGAAACTCCTTACAAGAGACAAAGGCTTTTTTGTCAGGTTAAATGGAAGGAATTCATTAGAAGTTAAAAGAAAAATTCTTGATTACGGTTTGGAAAAAACAAGAAAGGAAATTGACTCAAAACTTAAAAACAAATCTTTTTATCATGGAGCATACAATGGAAGATACCGATTAAAGGATTTCAAAAAAATATGCGAAAAATTCAAATACAACTGCTTTGAACAGATTGAATCAATCAACTACAGAAAAAGCCTGAAAAAAGAAGGTCACTCTTCAATTGATTTAAAACTTCCAAAAACAGAATATGAGTTCACTGAATTTATGTATCTTCTTGGGCTAATATGGGGAGATGGCGGAAAATCAGGAAAAGAAATCAGAATAACAAATGAAGACAGACAAATAATTAATGAAACAAAATCAATAATGGAAAAAGTCTTCAAAGTTAAAGCTATTGAAAGAAAATATAAAGGCAAAGCAACAAGAATTGACTTGGGAGCAGGATTAACTTTTTTGAAAATTCTGGAACAAGCATTTAATTTTCCTTTAGAGAAAAAATCTGAAAGCATTGAAATCCCAAAACTTATTCAGAGCTCTTCAAACCAGCTTCTCAAAGCATTCATCCAAGGCTATTTTGACTCAGATGGAACAGTTGAAACATCTAGAAGGGCTGCCAGCTTAAACTCTAAATCAATAAAAATTTTAAAGCAGCTTCAAATTAGTCTTTTAAGGTTTGGGTGTCTTGCTACATTTAATGCAAAAAATAAAACTATTTATGTTTCTGGAACAAATTTAAAAACTTTTAGTGAAGAGGTTGGTTTTAGACTGGAAAGAAAGCAGGTTAAAGCATTAAAGTTTGCTGCAATTACACAAACAAACAGGAATACTGATGCATTACCAATTTCTGGCAGAATTCTGAAACAAGTAAGAAAAGAACTGCAAATTCCATTAAATGTATTCAAAAAAACACAGGAAGCAATTGAATTAGGCAAGCAAAAAGTTTACTCACTGAATTTTCAGGAATTTATTTCTACTGTTTATTCTTTTGTTGGAAACCCAAAAATTAAGAATCCTGAAGCATGGAACAAAATACAGGAAATTGAAAAAACATTGTTTGACTGTTCAACTCTATTTGTTACAAAAAAAGAATTTCAAAGAGAAGAATTTGTTTATGACTTTAGTGTAGAGGACACACATAACTTTATTGGAAATGGTTTAATTATTCACAACACAACAATGACAGACAATTTGATTGCTGCTTCAGGCATAATTTCAACAGAGCTGGCAGGAAAACAGCAGTTCATGGATTATTATGAACTTGAACAGCAAAGAGGAATAACAATCAACGCAGCAAATGTTTCAATTGTACAGAATTACAAAGGCAAAGATCATCTGATTAATATAATTGACACTCCAGGGCACATTGACTTTGGAGGAGAAGTAATTCGAGCAATGAGAGCAGTAGACGGAGTAATATTAGTAGTGGATGCGGTTGAAGGAGTAATGCCGCAGACAGAAACAGTAATAAGGCAGGCATTAAAAGAAAATGTAAAACCTTGTTTGTTTATAAATAAAGTTGACAGACTGGTTAATGAACTGCAGTTGACTCCGGAAAAAATGCAGGAAAGATTTGTAAAAACAATAACTCAAGTTAACAGGCTGATAGACAAAAATGCCCCAGAACAGTTTAAGGAAAAATGGAAAGTAAATGTAGAAAAAGGTTCAGTTGTTTTTGGTTCAGCTTATTATAACTGGGCAGTTTCTGCTTCACATATGAAAACAACTGGAATCAGCTTTAAAGATGTATTTGATTTCTGCAAAAACGAAGACCAAAAAACTTTGGCAGAAAAAAGTCCTTTATATGAAGCAATAGTTGAATTAGTAATACAGCATTTGCCAAACCCATTAGAAGCACAAAAATACAGGATTCCAAAAATCTGGGCAGGAGAAATAGAAAGCGAAGAAGGAAAAGCAATGTTAAACTGTGATCCAGACGGACCATTAGCAATGATGGTTGTAGATGTAAGCGTTGACCCTCATGCAGGAGACGTTGCAACAGGAAGAATTTATTCAGGAAAAGTCCAGAAAGGAACTGATGTAAAATTAATTGGCTCACAAAAAGAAATCAAAGTTCAACAGGTAGGATTATTCATGGGGCCGGAAAGAGTTGCAGTAAGCGAAGTGCCGGCAGGAAACATTGCTGCATTGGTTGGATTAAAAGAAGTTTATGCAGGAGAAACAATTTCAACAAAACAAATAAATGAATTTGAAAGCTTTATGTCAAACGCTGAACCAGTAATGACTGTTTCAGTTGAAGCAAAAGAAGCAAAAAATCTGCCGAAATTAATTGAAGTAATAAGGCAGATAACAAAAGAAGACCCAAATATTAAAGCAGCAATAAATCAGGATACAGGAGAACACTTGCTTTCAGGAATGGGAGAATTACACTTAGAAGTAACCCAGCACAGAATTGAGGTTGACCATAAAGTTCCGATTACGGTTAGTTCGCCAATAGTAGTGTATAGAGAAACAATAACAAAAAATTCTCCATTAAAACACGAGGCAAAAACTCCAAACAAGCACAATAAATTCTTAATGCATGTTGAAAAAATCCCGGAAGAAATACTGGAAAAATTAATTGAATCAAAAATCCAGGGAAAAATCAGAGACAAAGACAAACATTTGGTTGAACAGTTTATTGAAATGGGATTTGAAAGAGACCAGGCAAAAAGAATCTGGGCAGTAAACAACAACAATATTATAGTTAATGCAACAAAAGGAATTGAAGCATTATTTGAAGTAAAAGAACTTATTATTCAGGCATTTAATGACGCAACAAACCAGGGGCCTTTAGCAAAAGAAAAAGTCCATGGAGTAAAAGTTGTAATAGTAGATGCAAAACTGCATGAAGATGCAATTCATCGCGGGCCGGCACAAGTTCTGCCTGCAGTTACAAGAGGAATTTATGCATGCATGCTGCAAGCAGATCCAATATTGTTAGAGCCAAAACAGACTTTATCAATTCTGGTTCCTGAGAATTTCATGGGAGCAGTAAGCAAAGAATTAGGTTCTAGAAGAACACAGATTAAAGACATGAGAAACGAAGGAGATCAAACAATTATTATAGGAAAAGCTCCAGTAAAAGAACTAATTGGATTTAGCGCTGCGATTCGCGGGGCAACACAAGGAAGAGCAGTCTGGACAGCAGAATATTCAGGGTATGAAATGCTTCCAAGAGAATTACAGAATAAAACTACAGTTGACATCAGGAAAAGAAAAGGCATGGATCCAGAGCCAAAAAAAGCAGAATATTTCTTTGATTAGAAAACGAATAATTAATTATTCCACACTAATAGTTTTTGTCATTTCATTGTTTGACTCATTTGTTTCTGTAATTTCATTATGCGGATCCCATACT
>JAFCDN010000064.1 GCA_017609625.1 Candidatus Iainarchaeum sp. | reverse complement strand
AACAAAGAAGATTTTAAAGGTTTGAAAAAGACTGCTAAAGAAGGGATAGAAACTTTTAATGGCTTAATCAAAAAAATTCCTCCTACAACACCACCTCAACAAATAGATGCATTCCGCAAAGAATATGGTGAAATTTTAAAGGAAATAGGAAAACCATTAATTGTAATTATTGATAATCTTGATCGTTGTCTTCCGGCTAATGCAATACATACATTAGAGGCCATTAGACTTTTTCTATTTTTGCCTAAAACTGCTTTTATAATTGCGGCTGATGAAGAAATGATTCGTGAAGCTGTTGCTGAATATTTTAAAGGTACTTCTGATCGGCATCAGATTGACTATATTGACAAGCTTATCCAAGTACCTATTCGTGTACCAAGAACAGGGATTCTTGAAATACGTTCCTATTTATTTATGTTATTTGCATTAGCTTCTGATATCCAAAATGACATTTTAGAAATATTACGAAGTGAATTAGAAAGGTCACTACAAAAATCTTGGCAAGAGGCACCTATTGAGAAAGAAACTGCGTTAGCTCTAATAGAAAAATCTGAAGATACCACTTTTATAAAAATGTTTGAACTTGCTGATCGAATAGCACCTATCTTAGCAACATCTCCATTTATTCAAGGAAATCCACGGATCGTAAAGCGCCTTCTTAATGTAGTTAAAATGCGCAAGAAAGTTGCCAATCTCCGTGAGATATCCTTAGATGAAAGCATTATTACAAAATTAGTAATTTTTGAAAGATGCGCTGGAGCAGAGGCAACAGCAGATCTTTACCGACTTATTGATGCGGAATTAGGCAAGCCAAAGATATTTGATCTTATAGAAAATGATAGTTCAAATGCTTTACCAGATAAAGGCTTACCAGAGAGCTGGACTAAAAATAATACAACATCAACATTTATAAAGAAATGGAGTCAATTGGAACCTTCTTTAAAAAACGTTGACTTGCGTGCTGCTGTTTATTTATCTCGCGAAACCATGCCTATAGGAGCCTATACTGTTGGATTATCTGTTCAAGGGAAAGAAGCTTTAACAGCACTTGTTAATGTACGAAATTTGTCATCGGTTGCTGCCCAAAATGCACTAAAACAATTACCTTTAGAAGAACAAGTTTTGGTTATGGAAGGAATCATTAATCATTTACGCCAGGTTTCAGATTGGGCCACTCAACCGAAAGGATTTGCTGGTGCTGTTTTATTAGCAAGGCATTCTGATGTAGCTTCTAAAATTTTGAAGCGCTTTATTAATCAATTACCTAGTCAAAATCCATGGATGACAACAATGATAAAAGATGAAAACTGGAATAAGGAGGACGTTTAATAATGGGAACATCTCAATCAAGTTCAGGCCCTGGTGGCAGCTCACCTTTAGTTCCACCTTGGGCTGACGATGAACCCCAAAAACCATTGCCTAAACCACTTGGTGCTCGATTTGCAGCATTCCGAAGATCTTTGGGACGATTTTTAAAAACGAACAATCAATCTTATTTAAGATCAGCTCTTGGTCATTATGCCCGTAAGGGCACGGGCGGAGGTGACTTAGCATCAAGGCGATTAGGAAGTGTTACAAGTGCCGGTGCTAGATTGTATGGAATGTTGTCTAGCCTTGCTGAATCAAAAGTGCCGCCGGATGTATTAATAGATTTAGATGATTTAAAAGGACAACCCTGCGATATAGCGATAGATATTATTACACGATCTTTGGCTACAAGTGATGGTGATGCTGATAAGATTAGTGTCGCGATGAATCACGCATTAGTGGAAGCTTTAGATGGAATAGTTTTTTTTGATCCAACAAATATAACAGATGAAATTATTATTAGCACCATGATTAATTATTTATCCGAGGTGATATTTTTACAAATTGTTATGGATGCAGGGAAAATACCTTGGACGAAGGCTGAAACAGCGACACAAATTGCCATTGCTGAGAATACTTTAATGGAGTTGATTAAAGTGATAGTTGACAAAAATATGGCACCAAGACTTAAAAAGAACACAAGAACTTTTACCAAGCAAGAGATAAAAACCTTACAAAGTGAAGTAATTAAAATTGTTTGGAGAGAATGGGAGGGGTATCAATGAACAGAGTTGTAGTAGATTATGATTGTGGAAAATTACCTTCTTTTATAAAAAATGTTATCCCGGTACAAATTTATGGTATAGATGGTCGGAAAAAGAATAACATTGCAACTATTGGCAATTCAGTTATTGATAAAATAAAAAGGCTCGGAGTTGAGTTAACCTCGGCAGCTTTTGATTATTTGACTTTGGCTTTAGCTGTAACAGCTGCTGATACATTTGTACAACGGAAAAATGCTTCTGACGGATGGTCTAGAGAAATTGAATTAAAGCTTTCTCTTCATAAGCCAGCGCCTTGGATAGCACAAAAAAATAGTATAGAAAAATTGCTTCATTTTTTAAGTGGGGATCTTTGGGAATTAAAGATTACAGATGGAGGGTGCCCGCCACCGATTCCTTACAGTAGAAAAAGTCGTTATCATTTAATTGACCTAGAAAAATTAGATTGCGTTTGCCTTTTCTCTGGTGGAGCAGATAGTACGGTTGGTACACTTGACTTATTAAGAAACGGTAGAAAACCCTTACTTGTTAGCCACTCATACACACATGACAAATCACTGCAGGATACTATTGCTGGAAAGTTAAAGGGAAAAGGAAAATTTTCCAGATTGTCGATAAACGCATATCCAAGGCCACCTCACTCACTAAAAAGCTCCACGGATATTAGTATGCGAACAAGAAGTTTCAATTTTTTTGCATTGGGAGTAATCGGAGGATGTGCTATTTCTAAGATAAATAAGTTGAAGCAGGTTGAACTATTTGTTCCAGAAAATGGTTTTATATCTCTTAATGCGCCATTAACTTCAAGGCGTATAGGCTCTTTGAGCACAAAAACAACACATCCTTATTATGTTCAAAGTGTGCAATCGTTATTCGAAGCAACTAAAATTAATGTAACCTTGATCAATCCATATCAATTTAAGACAAAAGGTGAGATGTTAAAA
>JAFCDN010000031.1 GCA_017609625.1 Candidatus Iainarchaeum sp. | reverse complement strand
GAAGCCGGAACAATGATTTCAAATTTGAAACACGGTTCAGTAGAAAAAGGCTGCATTTCAAAAGACATGGATTATGTAATTTTAGGAAATGTTTCAGATATAATAGAAAAAAGCGGACTGCAATGGAAAGACAAAACAAAATTGATTAATTTGTATCCAGAAACAGAAACTTGTGTTGATTTAAAATTACAAAGTAAAATTGAAGCGCCGGAAGCAGTTGTTTCCTGGAGTTTAGTAAATGAAAACCTTCAAGGAATTTATCCAGAAGAAACTGTATTCAAAAATTCAGATAAAAAGGAAATTACAAACAAAGGAGAAAGAAACTTGTATTTAAGCAGGCAGAAATGGAAAGAAGAAGGAAAATTATATTCTCTGGAAGTCAAGTTATGCTTTAGTGCAACAGATTCAGAAGGAATAAGAGATTCAAAAGGCTCTAAACTTAAATTAGAAATAACTGGCTTAAAAGAAAGAGAATTAACTTTTGGCCAGTGTGCAATTGACCCTGTTACTTTCCTTGAAAGAAGCAGAAGCCAGGAAGCAGAAGGAATCTGGTATGCAACAGTTGACTGGAAAGGCTCTCCGGAAAAACTCCAATTCAGAGCAATAGAACAATATTATTACGACAAAAAACCAGAAGAAAATCCAATGAAAAAAAGAGAAGGCGAACTTGGAACAAGGAAAACCTGGGGTTTGGTTGGTTATAGTCTTGGTTCCTTTGCTGCTTGCAGTGGAGTTGCAATGGCAACAGGAGGAATGCTGTGGTTAGACTGTATATTAAACACAGGAATTCCTGTTGGCATAGCTGCTTTCTCTGATGAAGAATCAGTTTATCATACAGCAAAAGAAGGAACTTTAAACGGATTAAAATCAATCGGAGTGGATTTAGGGGAAGTGGAAGAACTGAAAAAAAATACAGGAATACAAAGTGATTCAGAATTTTTCTGGAACCTGGAAAAAACAGCAGCCATAACAGCCGGGGCAGTTCCGACAGCAGAATTTTTGTTAAGGCCTACAGGAAAAGAAGCAGTAACTGCAATGCAAGAAGCAAGAGAACTGCAAAAGCTAGGAACAACACAATTAACAGAACAAGTGGACGACTTAGCTGCTGATTTCTTAAAATACAATGAAGCAAGGGTTAAAATACAAAATGCTGGAATTCAAAGAGTGTATATGGGAACATCAGGAGATGCGACCGGAAAAATGGTAATGGAAGCTATAGATCCTGGAACAAAAAGGATTGTTAGACTGATTCAAGATAACAAATATACAGGGGGTGCATTTTCAACAAGGAAAACCGCTTTGGCAGATGCTATGCAAGAATTAAAAGTTGGGGATGTTCCGATTAATGCAGAAGCAAAAATTGATGAAATTGTAAGAGCAAAAGGTTCAGTTAAGCCAGAATTGATTGCACAGGATATTGCTACACAAGGAGAAGGAAGCCTGGCTAAGAGAACAGAAGCTTTTGAAGGATTATTAAAAGGTAAGGCTACAACCGAAAAAGAAGGAAAAAAGTTGCTGGAAGCATTAGATAAGTATGCAAAGAAAGCAAGAGAAGAATTAAGTGGAGGACGCGAAATAAAAACAAATATTACAGCTGACCAGATGAAAAATGCAATAAAAGCACCAAAAGCGATTTCAGCTGAGAAAAAATTACTTGCATGGGCTAAAAGAAATCCAAGAAAAGCAAGGCTTGTAAAAGGTCTTTTAGGCGGACTGGCGTCAATGGCTGGAGGAGCAGTAGGCTGGATGGTTGCAAATGCAATACAAGGGGATTATGAACAAATAGATATTCCAGAAGTAAAGACAGGAGCAGAAGAAGGAGCAGAATATTTTGAAAAAGGACAGACATATAAAGTTGTAATAAAAAAGAATGCAAAAACAGGAGAATTCACTTACAGATACTCTAAAGTCCCAAGAGGGGAATTAGGAAGCATTCCAGAAGATAAAAGACTGGATACAGATGCCTGCGACAAGCCGTTAAAAGAACTGGGAAAAGAAATGCTTGACAGGCTGAAAGAAATAGAAGAACAAATGGATATAGAAGAAGAAAAAGAAATTAAAACAAAAGAAGATTCTTCAGGCGGGAAAGAGCTTGGAGAAGAAGACGAACTGCCAGAAGAAGGAAAAGGATTGCTTAATAGTGTTTGGGATAACACTGGCGGGAGAATATTTGGCGGAGAGCCAACAGAATAAAGAATTAAATAGTAAAAAAGACTAACAAACAAGTTGAAAAACAGCCCGAATTGTGCTCAAAACAACAAACAAAAGGTTTATATTTTGTGTTATCCATAATTAACATAAAATAAGAGTCTGTGTTAGGTGTTTTTTACATGGTTTCTGTCAAAGAAATGCTTGTTGAATTTAATCCCTGGTGGAAAGAAAATTTTAGTTTAGATTTCAAGCCAAGGAAGATTTACAGCGAAATTCAAAAGTTCCATAAATTACCCCAAATAGTGGCTTTGACTGGTTTAAGACGTGTCGGGAAAAGCACTTTGCTTTTGAAGACAGTGCAGGATGAAATTGCAGGAAGAAAAGACAAAAAATCAATAATGTATTTTTCTTTTGACGAATTCAAAGACACTGAACTAAGCGAAATAATTAAAGCATATAATGAACTTACTGGGAAAGACATTTCAAAAGAAAAAAGTCTTTTGCTGTTTGATGAAGTGCAGAAAATAAGCGACTGGGAAAACAAAATAAAAACTGTTTATGACCTTTATAAGGGAAAAGCAAAAATTTACATTTCAGGCTCAGAATCGTTGTTTGTAAAAACAAAATCAAAAGAAACACTTGCAGGAAGAATATTTTATTTTAAAGTTGAAACACTGTCATTCAAAGAGTATCTGGATTTCAAGCAAAAGAAACTGGAGCCAACTGCACTTTACCAGAAAGAACTTTTAAAAGAATTCAAGGAATTCATTAAAACTCAGGGTTTCCCGGAACTAGTTAATATAACCGATAAACAAATAATACAAAAATATTTACAGGAAGGAATAGTTGAAAAAATAGTTTACAAAGATATTCCAACGGTTTTTTCTGTAAAAGAAACAACAATACTGGAAGCATTACTCAAACTCTTAATGGAAGAGCCTGGACAGATAATTGAAATGCAGACTCTTGCATCTCAATTTAAGACTACAAGGCAGACAATCTCAAATTATTTTTCATTTCTCGAACAAGCTTTTCTGACAAAAAAGCTTTACAATTACTCCCCAAACAAAAGAAAGGCAGAAAGAAAACTGAAAAAATATTATCCCACAGTAATGTCTCCTGCACTTACTTTTAAGGAAGATTCTTTATCTCAATCAAAAGTGTTGGAATGCCTGATAGTCAACAAATTGAATGCAGAGTTTTTCTGGAGAGATCAGTACAAAAACGAAGTAGACCTAATTCTCACAGAACCTGAATTAATTCCAATAGAAGTAAAGCTATCTGAAACAAAATCAAAAAGCCTTGAACTGTTCATACAAAAATTCAAGGCAAAAAAAGGATTCATTATAACCCAAAACAAAGAAGAACCACAAAAAAATAAAATTGAAATAATTCCTGCTTTCAATTACTTTCTGTCAAAACAGAACCAGCATCTTAAAAACAAAAGAAAAACAAAAACAGGAAAGGATAAAAACGATTAAATACAACAAAACACTAATTATAGAAGATGAACAAAAAAGGTTTTACACTTTTCACTGCATTGGTTTCTTTTGTTTTGATTCTGCTTACATCAATGTTAGTGCAGACAATGATTAAAGCAGAAAGAGACAGAACAGAAGTAATTTCAAATATAGAAGAACAAGCAGAAATGCAGGCAATGGCAGACCTTGCAAGAGCAGAAGCATTACAGACATTTAATTATTCAATCAGAAAATCAATTGAAGATTATTTTGATTCAGAAACAGATTTGGTTAACCCAATAGAAATTTATCCGCAATATCATTCATTTGAAGAAATAAAAGATGATTTTTCTGACAGGTTTCTTGGAGCAGACGAAAATTCAGATAAATTTGTAAATGAAATGGCACACAACTTAGTGAACTCTTTTCCTGGAAAAAAATTTATTGGCCCATATGAAATTTCAATTGAACTAAAAGGAGCAGACGCAACAGAAAGACAGGCAATAATAAAAGAAGGACTAAAAGAACTGTACAGACACAGCATTGAAAACGGAAAATTCTTTGAAGTAGTAGACTGTGAAGAAGGAAACCCAGAAGACTGTTTAGGAACATTTTATTTGACTTTAAAAACAAAAGATTTGGAAGATGAAGTTTATGAATCATTGCCACAGATTAAAGTAAAAAATTACAGAACCCAAAGGGTTTTGCAGGAATCAATTTTTCCCAAAGGAAATATAAAATTTTATATTCCAATCAGATTGTTTAAAGTAATGGCTGAAGCAAGAAGTTTGGCTTTAGAGTATGGAGAAGAAACAGGAAATTTGTGGAAAAACAATTATGGTTTATTTTCTCCAAGAATTCATAATGAAATAGAAGAAATGAAATTAGGAATATGTGATCCAGGATATTGTAATGCAAGAGACAATCCATACATCCCTCCATCAGAAAAAAATATGCTAACAAGAACTTGCCCAAACACTTCAGGTTTTTCTTATGATGTTCCGGTTAAATGCACTTCAGATTTGATTGCAAGAGGGATTTGTTCTGGTTCTGGAACTGTATTATTATATAATCCAAATACAGTAGTGCAGTCAGACAATCAAGGAAATGCATTAGAAGAATTAGTTGCAAAAAGGTTATGTTATATTGCCGCATATAATATTGGAACAGGAAAATTTTTAGACCAGAATCCAGGAGACAGTTTGGAATTGGTTGGGAATCCTTTAGGAGAACAACAGTGTTCTGCAACTACCGATAACAGGATTTCAATGACAATAATTTCCAGGACAAGAAATTCTGCAAAAAACAGTGAGTTGCTGCAAGGAACTTTTTCTGGGGTCAGTACTCAGACTGGTTTTACAGGTTCATATAATGCAAACAGCAATTTAGGAGGCGGATCTCCTTGCCCAATGACTTGGTCAGGAAATATGTGGAACACACACGGAGTAGGAATAGATTCAAATGATAAAATAATTGAAAAGACAAAAAATGATTCAAGCTGTTTAAGTTATTCAACTGCACACAGCAATCAGTATACAACCTGTTCTGAGATAAGCAGAATAGTAGTAAAAATTTCTTTTAGAGAAACAGATGAAAAATATATTATAGACAAAGAAAGGGAGCCGGTTTATGTAGTTGAATTAATAGACAATTATTTTACTCCAGAAGATTCTGATGATCCATTCCATCAGAACAGAAGATTTGAAATTAATAATTCAAATTGCGGATTAAAAGAGAATCCAATTAATGGAATTAACCAAGGATGCTATGCAAGTCAATGGGAATGCAAAAGCTATGGTCCTAGTCCATCAAATCCAATGGACATGGGGGGCGTGCCTGGAGCAGATGGAACTGCCAGCGGGGGATGCGAAGTTACACCATAAAAAGCCAATAAAAAAGGAAGAAAACGCAAACTATATAAAGAATTAAATACACAAAAAATACTATTAGATATAAAATTAAACATAATTTTTAAAAGGAAGGAATAGATATGGGATTAAAGGAAATTTATTCATCAATAGAAGAAAAATATTACAAACTGATGGATTCTTTGGATGAAAAAGGAATTCCAGTTTATAAAGTGATAGATTTTATTGAAGCACAAAATATCCCGTCTTTTCCTGTTGCCGTGCTTTTTGTTTTGCTGGTTATTGCAGGAATTTTTATTTTATTAACTCCAGGAATTGTTTCCGGAACAACAGACTTTGAATTAAGCGTAACATATGGAGTAGAAGGAGTTTCAGGAGTTAATCTGGCATATGAAATTGGAGAAGAAACTTTCACTGCAAAAACAGATTCAAAAGGAAAAGCAATACTGAAAGTAACTGAAGGAGAAAACTTTAAGGTTACAGCAGAAAAATCCGGATACAAAACTGAGACAAAAACTTTTAACACAAAAGACGGAAAAAAAGGAACAATGGTTTTAACTGAAACTTATCTTGCGCCGATAACAGTTCAATTGCTAGGGAAAGGGGATGAACTATTAAGAGAAGAAATAACAATAGAATTTACCTGCTCTGAAAATTCAGACTGGAGTGAAACAGTTTTTGTTTCAACAGGCACGGTTGAATTAACAGGGGTTCCAGAAGACTGCGGGGAAATTTTAGCAAACCCAAGAGAAAAAGAATGTATTGAAAGCTGTGACTTTGATGCAGACTCTACTTTAATAAAAATTTATTTAGAAGAAGAAACAACAGAAAAAGGAGAAATTTATTTTACTGTAACAGATAAAAAAACAGGCAACCCTGCTCCAGGAATAAAAGTTCAGGCAATTGCAATAGGAAATTATTATGCAGAAGATGATTGTACTACAACACTTTCAGGAGATTGTTCAGTGGAAGTTGGGTTTGGAGAATATTATATTACTACAAGAGATTCCACTGGAGAATATAAAGGATATGATTCACGCGACGAAACAGTAACAATTCCAATCAACTCAAACAACCAGAATGTAGAGTTTGACATTGAATTAGAAGAAGGAGTAATAGGAGAAATAAAAATAAAAATAAAAAATGAAGAAGGAGAAGCAGTAGAAGATGCATTAGTAAACTTGTTTAAAGACTCAGCAGAAGAAAATGAACAGAGAAGCAATAAAGAAGGAATTGTAGTATTTAATGTGGCAGAACAGGTTGACTTTACTGCTTCAGTAATACACGCAGAATATCTGAATTCAGATGTAAAAACAGTCAGGCCAGGAACAGAAGAATTTACTTTTACTCTGAAAAAAGCAACTCCATCAAATATAAGAAGATTAGAGGTAAAAGTGGAAGATGAAAAAGGAGAGCCAGTAGAAAACACAAAAGTGTTTTTAAAGCACGCAGTAACAGGAAGCGTAATAGGACAGGAAAAAGTTACTGGCTTGGATGGAAAGGTTTCTTTTGACAGGATAGATGAAGGAAAATATATTGTCAGAGCAGAAAAAAGAGGATTTGAAGGAGTTGATTCAAGAGTAGTAGAAGTAAAAGAACAGGAAGAAAATACAGTTTTAATCAGATTAGATATTGGACAGGGAGAATTAGAAGTAAAAGTAGTAGACAAAGAAAAACAGCCAATCCAGTCTGCAACAATAAAAGTAGTAGAATATTATACAGGAAAAGAACTGTATAAAGATTTGACTAACACTGAAGGAATAAAAACTTTTTCTATCAGGGCAGACAAAAAAGTTTATTTAGAAGTAAGCGAAAGCTCTCACGCAGATTATACCAGTGTTCCAATACAAATGTTTGACGGAAAAGAAGAGAAAACAATTGAATTAGAAGATTCAATTTCAGCATTTAAAGTAGAACTGGATGAACTTTCATATAAAGGAATGGAATTAGAAAATTCAGATGTAACAACAGGAAAAACCTATAAAGCAAAATTCAAATTAATGATTCCAAAAGGAGTAAGTTCAAGCAATGCAGGCATTCATATCAGAACAGGAGAAGACACAAAAAACCAGAATAATGTAATGGAAAAAGACGACTTATACATAAAAAGCGTTGTTGCTTCAAACGCAAAAATAATAAAAGGAACAACCTTTAACCCGGCTACAGGAGAAAATATTGACTTAGGAAACTTAACTTCAGGAAATGCCAAATGGAGCAATATATTGTTTGAAAAAGTAGAACAAGGGGTTTATGAAGTTGAAGTAGTGATTCAGATAAGAGAAGTAATAAGCAAAAGCTCAATGAACTTGGCTTACAGGGGATGGGTTTTTTCAGGAGGATATTTAAGGGATCCATTTGATGAAGACTTGCAGGAAGCAGAAAGCATTGGAGCAAAACAGGCTTTATATGCAAAAGTAAGATATGAACCATTAGAAAAAGGCGCAAGCAGTTTGTGTGCAGAAAATTTCTGCTCTTCTTTCAGGGTAAAAGATCTGCAGAATGCAACAACCACAAATATAATTGACTCTTTCCCAGCAGAAATTTTAAGCAAATATGAACTGGAATTTAATGTAATCAGCATTAATGACAGAACTTACTCTAATGGAGAATTAGTGATTGAAGGAAACGGAGTTGAATTAGATTCATTTGAAATTAACGGAATAAGAGAAGATGCAGACGAAAAAATTGTTATTCCAATCGGAAATATTTCTAAAGGAGACAAAATTGCAGGAAAAATAAAGTTTACAACAAAAAAAGAAGGAACAAACAGAATTGATTTAAGCTTGTATGGAGAAACCTCTACTCTGGGAAAAGAAAAGATTTTCTTTAATCCAGTAAGAGCAGAAGTAAAGCATGCAAAAGATTTGAAGATTGTTACTTCGCCAAAAAACCTTGTGCCGTTTATCCAGAACAATTTATTAGTGCATGTAACAGACACAGAAGAAAATGATTTAATAGATGTAGAAGTGAAAATAGAAAAAGACGATGAATTAATTGCATCAGGAAAAACTGACTCAAAAGGAGTTTTTGCTTTTTCTTTTGAAGCAATGAAACCAGCAGAAGAAATCAAAATCATTGCAGAAAAATACGGTTACAACCCATTAGAAAAAGAAATAAAAGTACAGGAACAGATTTTGCTTGTGGTGCCGGAAGAAATAAATGAATCATTTAATGTAAAAAAAAACTTTGGGGTAACAAGAGATATTACTTTAAAGAATACAACTGAAATGCCTTTAGAGATTATTGCAGTTGAAGTAACAAACTCTTTTAATGAAATGATTTCTGCAGAAATACAGGATTATACAGGAAAAGAATTGATTATAGGAAACGAAGAACAGGTTTTGATTAACTTTAAAATGACAGAAAAAGGAAAAGCAGTAAAAGAAGTTACTTCGCTGGAAGGAGAAGTAATAATTATAGTGGAAAATACTTATGCAGGAAGGCAGTGGACTGCAAATGTTCCGGTGAAAATTACTATTGGTTTAGGAGGAGAAGTTGATTCAGCAGACTGTTTTATTTTATCTCCAGGAGAATGGACTGTGTTGACTGAAAGAAACAAAAGAGAACTGCATTTGACTTTAGCAAACAATTGTACAATAGACGGAGAAAATATTGCTTTAAAGAATGTTAAAGCAAGAATAATGTGGAAAGAAAATGAAATTGGCTCTTTTGATTTGACTTCAAGAATAGGAGAAACAAAAACTACAAGATTAACTGAACAGTATAAAGAGATTGCAAAAACATTTAATCCAAACACAGGAGAAGAAGAAAATCTGACTTTAAGCTTTGACCCAGATGAAATTCCATTAGGTTCTGGAGCAGCCACTATATATATAGAGGCAGTAAATCCAACAGAAAACGGGGAACAAAAATTAAAGCAAAAAATTGAAGTGCAGACAGAAATCAGCCAGCTGGCTGAGTGTTTAAGAATCAGGCCGGCAGACCAGCATCTTAGGATTTCAATGAACTATTATAATCAGGGATTTGGGCATATGCAAACATATATGGGATATGATCCAACAAGCACAATGCCTTATTCAATGAATCCGCAGTATATGAGTTCAATGGGAATGAATTTTCCTTACAGAGATTATCCTTATGATCCAAATGCTTCAATCGGAAGCTTAAGAAATAATCCAAATGTTACTTTTTCTCCTGACTGGACAAGGCAGCAATGGCCTAATGCATATAATATGATACCTTTTTCTAATCCAATGGGAATTAATCCGGCAATGAATTATGGGTGGAATTTCGGCGCGCCAGGAAAAGTAACAATAGACATCCAGAATGACTGTCCTTCAGCAGTGCAGGTTGAATTAGAAGCAGGTTCAGAAATAAGTGTTTCAGACAGCACATTAATTTTAACTTCAGGAGACCATAAAGAAATAGAAGTTACTCCAACAATGTTTATCGGGCAGTATCCTTTAACAATCAGGGCAAAACACAAAGATTCAACTGATGCGCCGGCAGAAATAATGAAATACAATGTTTTAGTAGAATCTGAATTTGAAAGAAATTATTATGACTGCATTAGTCTGAGTAAAAGAGTTTTTACTTTTAATGATGTTATACAAAAACCAGTTGAAGGAATTGTATGGAACACCTGTTATGATATGGGAATAAGACTGACACAAAATTCAATTCCAAGGGATTTAAGCGGAAGCGGAACAGCAAATTATGGTTTTCCATTTGATTATGGAGTAGGAAGAGAAAGACTGGAAAGCTCTGGAATAATCAGATCAATTGAATTGATTCAGCTGGTAAACAAACCAGGCGCAAACGGAAAGGTAATGCAGGAACTTAAATTCAGAATAAGAAAAAATTTAGAATACAGGGCTCCAGAAATTCAGCTTCCAAATGATGACAACCCAATAATCAAGCTTGCAAATATGAGATTAAAAATTACAGGAGCATATTATACAGTTGAAGCAGAAGAAAGGCTTCCAATAACTTTCTCTGACAGGACAGGAATGCAGCAGATAATTCCATTTGATATTATAATAGAAGATTTATGGGCTGCAGCACCAATAATTGCAGGGGAAATAAACTTTGGAGACCCAGATATTAAATTCAATGATTGTGTTGATGAAGAAGCATTAGACTTTAAAGGAAACACATTAACTTCAGGAACAAATGATAACGGGTGCTTTCCAGAAGCATTATTTGAAAACGGAATAGCAAAAATTGACTCACAAAAAGTAATCAAGAAAAAAGAAGACAAAAAAGTATTTTGTGGAGATTCAGACAGAATTGTAAGAATATTAAACAACACAATAAAAGATGATTCAGGAGTTGTATTGAACTTTTATATTGAAAACGGAGACAGAATAAAATTAACAATAGACAAAAGAAACATGAAATACAGTCCAGAAAAAATTACAGGAACGCTTTTGGCAAGGCTTTCAAGAGTCAATCCATTAAGAACAGAAACAGTTTCAATTCCGTTTTCAATTTGTTTAGAAGGTTTGATAGGAGAACAAAAACAATGCTATGATGAGGCAGTAACAGATAAAGAAATACAAGACCTCAAAAAAGAAATAGAAAAACTAAAAGAACAGTCAGAAAAAAGAGAAGACCTTATTGTAGAAATGCTTATAAGGCTGAAAGAATTAGAAGAAAAATGCAAAGACCTGGGAGAAAAAGAATTAGAAGGAATTGTAGACAAAATTATAGGAAAAAGCACAGCAGAAATCAAAACCTGCGGAGAAGACAGTTATACAGGAACAGCTGCATTTAACGAATATGGATTTAATAAAATCCTTTTAGATTGGAGCTGGAACGGGATTTCAGAAACAGAATGCGATTCAGGAGAAGTTTACTGCGATGCAACACAGATGGCAATAGAATTAAACAAAAAAGCAGAAAAGATTGATGCACTGGTTAAAGAAATAACCAAAATCACACTAGAAGCTTCATGCAAAGAAAGCATTGAATTCTGTGAAAAAAAAGATGCAGAAAACCTGTTCAGGTTTGCATTGGATAAAGCAGGAATAAAAGATGACACAACAGGAGAAACATTAATCTTTTTCCTGGACAAAGACAATTCAATTATTAAAGCAGAAGAAAAACTCAATAAGCAGATGGATTCAGAAAGCGTGGAAAAAGCAAACTGGATAATAGATATACTAAAAGGAAAAGACAATTTAAACACCGCCAATGCAGGAACAATAAACCAGTATGTTTCAGAAATAATAAAAGAAATTGAAAGCAGAACAGACGAAAAAAGGATTATAGCAGAAATTGATCCAAGCGGATTAAATAAAGATTTACTAAAAGGAATCGGCGCAAACGCATTATCAGGAAGTACAAAATATGTCCTAACATTTAATGAATACAAAACATTAAGAGACAGACTGAAAACCTGCACTGATGCTGATGCAACAGCAAGAACCTGCACAATAGATAAAATTGCAGGCACTGGAACAGTTGACATAGGCTATTTGTTTTTAAGAGAACTGCAGGAAAAAATTGAATTCAAAATAGGGATCAGAAGCACAGGCAAAGAAGAAGACATTACAGAAGAAGAAAAACTCAAAGTAATGAAAAAAGGAAA
>JAFCDN010000063.1 GCA_017609625.1 Candidatus Iainarchaeum sp. | reverse complement strand
CTGAACTGGAATGCTTGCCACATAATACCCTTCCGGAGTTTCTTCATTTACCTCTTCTTTTGGTGGTGAGGGAGTTTCTGGAACTGCCTACTCATTCTTAGGTTCTGTTTTTTTTTGTTTTTTTTTGTACATTTTTTCTTTCCTCCATTATTTTTTCTTGAATATATCTTTGTGCGAGTTGGTTCATATAAATTAAGTCACCAATGAAAATGAACCCCCATGAAACCATGACCAGAAAAAAGAGAACCCCCACAAAATAATTTTCACAAACACCAATAAATAAAACACACATTGCAATAAGCCATGTAAATATTATGTTAGTAAACGTTGCTGAATTTCTTGCACGTTTATATTCCATCCAAATATTTTTACTCCCTCTTAAAAAGATTTTTCCTTTCTTCATTTTCTTTCCTCCTCATTCCATTTAAATATGTCTGGTTCATCTTGGTTTTCATATCCACGAAATAATAAATTGTGTCCAATGAAACTAGAACTAACATTGTATTTATGTTCAATATATTTCACGGGATTAGAAATACATTTTGCTCCTTGTGTTGAAAAAAACCATATAAATATTAAAAGCAGTAATACAAGAACTCCTAATAAAACATTGCCTGTCGTCTTCTTATTCATTTTTAATAAATCCCTCTATTATTTTTTCTATTATGTCTGGTTTTGTCTTCCAAAGTATTACCAATAAAATTATTATAATGATTGTTCCTGTTACTATGCCATAATAAAAATCCAAGCTAAACATATTATTCCTCCTAATATTGCATACCCAATACATAATTCTATGTCTAAATGTCCATTCCTATAAGGAATGAAATTGTAAAAGCTTTTTGGGTGCGTGAACATCCACAAATAAAATTTCAAATTTAATTCTGGAGTATGGCTAAAAAATTCTTTCCATGAAAAAAGACTTGTTGTATGTTTCATTTCATGTTCAAGAACTTTCTTTCTCAAGTCAGGCGGAAGATTCCGATTAATTTCTATGTAGTCTCCGAAATAACTTCCAATTCCATAATCAACTTCCCTTATCTCAATTTGTTTTTGCATTTTGCTTAAAGGTTTTAAGCATTGCTTAAAAGTTTTAATCATTAATTAAAGGTTTTAATCACCAAGTAAAATAATTATGTGTTTCTGATTTTCCTGCCAAACAAGGTCACCCCCTCCTTTACAGTGCCAGGCTTAATTTTATTGTCATTTGGAAGATATTTGTTCATTTCATCTGCAATTTTTGTAGAAGATTTACAATAAACTTTGTTCACAACATAAAAAATTGCATTTCTCTGCTGTGTTATCGCCATATTTCTTAATGATACGCTTGATACTTCCACTGTTTTTGATGTTTCTCTTTCTTTCTTATCTTCATATTCTTTTCTATCAACAGTATAACCTTTAGTAAACGATCCAATAAAAGATGGTTTTGGTTTTGCATAACTATAAAATTTCTTTCCGTTGATATAAAGAAATTTTTTATTCTCTCCACTCCAGCATGCAAATCTTCCTCTCTCATAATTTTTATGGTATACATGAAATAGTGCTCTGCTTCTCCAAATTGCCACATACTTGTGCAGTTCGAAGAAACATGGAAGCACAACAAAAATAAATAAGTTTTTTCTTCCAATTTCTGTAAATTTCTTAACTAAAATCTGGCTAACCTTGCTCAAAACTTGTTTTGAGTTCAATCCTCCATAGGCCTCATCATAAACTATTGATTTATATTGCTTGGCTTCATCAATTTTTTTTTCAAAGTCTTCTGGATTAAACACAATGTCATTAATATTGAATGTTGGATCACAATACAAAGCACTTTGTTGAGCAAAAACAGATTTTCCAGAACGTTCTTCACCATCAACAACAAATACCATATCCCAATCTTTCTTGACTAATCTTTTACAACCATCAAGGTTCGCCTTTAAGTATCCATCAATATAAATTTCCTTTCCGTTAATATTTACTTTTACCATTAATGTTTTCCTCCAAAGGCAAATCGTGGATCATCCGCCTTTGCCATTAGTATTCCATCTTCAGCTAAAGAATTTCTCAAGGCCATTTCAAATTTTTCTAATGCCCAAACAAAAGAAGAAACATCTATTTTTTTTGTTTGAGGTTTATCTGTTTGTTTCCTTAAGAAATCTTTGTATGCATCAATTACCTCATCCCTTTTTGTGTTAATCTCATATTTTTTTGCTGTTTTATCTTTAACTATGGGAAGTACTTCCTTGTATGCATTGATTAATGTTTTATACCATGAATCATATTGGCTTGAAGCATAAAAGAGTAAACAATCATTTAGAAGCATCCTAATTGCCCTGCATGTTTCTTCATTCATATTCCATACTGCTTGACCTTCAGAATGATCACCCATTGTTTTCATCCTCTATTAATTTTTTAATTGCAACAGCAATGAGATGTGATCTGCTAGAATACTTTGGATATTTTTCATCAATTAATTTATCAATCTTTTCAAGAAATCCTTTTGGTAAACTTACATCACCCATTTTTATTCATCAGTGTATTTTTGTGTATTCTTGAACTATTTAAATGTTTTTATTTGTATTTAGGACATTTATTTTGTATTTTTATGTATAATACTAAAGAATAGTAATTATTAAATATAAGTTTTGATGTTGTATATTCAGTTTTTATTAGGTGTAACAATTTTGTTACACTTATGTTACAAAGAGGATGATAAACTTTGGGTAATCAAACATTTTTTAGGGGAGGAACTGGAAAAGTACCGGATGAACCAAGTGGGGGTGGGGGTGGAGGTAGCGGAACAACACCACCAGGAACTGGGGGGAGCGAAGCCTTTGAGGAAAAAAGGGCAAAACGGATTGCCGAAAGCTTAAAGAAATATCCAGAAGGGATTGAAAGCAGGAGAACGGTTACACGCAGAACAGCCGAGGCATTGGCTAAGGAAGGGGTTGTCCAGCTTAAAAATGGTAAGTTAGTTCTATTAGAAACTTTAAAAGCAAGAGAAAAACCCCAATATATTATTTCTGGAAGGGAAGTTACAAGAGAACAATATGAAAGAGCCATAGCAGAACAACGAAGAGTAGCAAGAAGGGAATTA
>JAFCDN010000030.1 GCA_017609625.1 Candidatus Iainarchaeum sp. | reverse complement strand
GGCATATTCCGTTACACCCGCACGGAAGCGGGTTGATCCTCCATCCTGCATAACTGCCCTTTTCAAAAAAGGGCAAGTTGCCCAAAAGGTTTTTGCTGTGCAAAAACTAATCAAAACTGTGTGGACAAGGAAACTATTATATTTTACTTTAATGTAATAATATAATGGTACATTTTACTGCGGCAGAAATAATAACAAACATAATTGCTTTTGCAGATGTGATTGTTCTTATTGCAGTTCTTTTTACATTAAAAAAAGTAATAAAGTGCACTTCTTCCAAAAAAACAAAAAGACCCTGCAAAATGTTTTTCCTAATTATTGGCACTTTTTTTATTTACAGGCTTTCATGGTTTTTTATAGATTGCTTTCATTTTAGGGAAACTTTTTACGAAAGCATTATAATAGCAAACTTTTTCCTGTTGTTGGCAGGAATTCTGTTGTATTATACTACAGGAAAATTGTTTGAGAAAACAAAAAAAGGTGTTGTTAATGCCTTTTAATTTATTAAAAGTTTTTGGAATAATCTTTCATTTTGCTGGAATGCTTTTGATTACTCTTTCTTTTATAAGGATTGCTGCAGTGTTTTATAAAATCTGCAGGGAAAAAACAGATTGTCCTTTTGTTCCAAAAACAAAAATTGTTGGCCCGCCTTTTCTTATTGCATTAGGTTCAGTTGGATTTCTTTTTACTACTTTTTCTTTTGCTTATTCAGTAATAATGGAAAGCTACGGAATACAAACTTACCTGCGTTATTATGCAATGATTGCATCTGTTCTTGCAAACCTTTTGATTTTATATGGAATAACACTTTTTTACAGAAAATTAAAAGAAAAAAACTCTATTAAGGAGGAGAAAAAATGAAGAAAGAATCTATTGCAGTTATTTTGGCAGTGATTGCTATACTTGCAATTTCTTTCTTAAATGCTCCATTAACTGGACAGGCAGTTGCAGGAGAAAGCGAAATTGTAAGTACTGGCACTCAATTTAAGGCAGTATTAGTTGGAGGAACATTAGTAATATTTATTTTATGGTATTACTTTAAGAAAGTCAGAGAATTATAAAGAGGGATACAATGGGCAGAGAAGAACAAGAAATAGATATTGCTGCTTTTGCTTCAGTTATGCTTGCAGGAATGTTACTTGGATTTATTTCACATGAATTGGTTCATTTGTTTTTAATATCAAATCCAACCAGTATAACTATTTGGTTTGGCAGTTCAGTAAATGCAATTACTGTATGCTGTTTAAACGAAATGGAAAACGCTTTTGAAGAAGTTGCATATTTTGTTCAGATTGTTGTAACAATCTTATGGATTATAGTAAACAAAAATATTTATTTAAAGGAAATGAAATAGTTATTTTCTTATAACAGGAATTGTTTCTTTTACTGTTTCTTGTTCTGGTTCTTCTTCAACAAGATAATCTATTTTTTCTTCAACCAAATCAAGCCTTTTCTTTATTGCTCTTTGTTCGCGCATTCTTGCTTTATTTATTTTATCAATCATTTTATCAAGTTCATGTTCTTTTCTTTTAATGTCTTTAATTTTTTTCATTAAAGTCTTGTTAGAGAACCTGTAAAAATAAATTAAAACAGCTGCAAGCAGGATAAAAGCTGCAAGAATAATTATTGTTTCAGTTGAAATTCCAAAAATCATTTTTAATCATCCAACCCCAATAATTTTTCAATCTTTTTCTCCAAAGAAAATTTCTTTACTCCCTTGATTCTTATTCCTTTTCTTCTACCGTATAATAAAGTAATTATAGTTATTAAAAAGATTGCGACTAAAAAAGTCTGTAAAGAAAATAACATAGCCCTAATATCTATTGCAGCTTCTTTTTCAAGTTTTTCCGATAAGTCTCTTAAATCATTTAATTCAGCAAAAAGATCTGTTATATCTCTGTCTAAATCAGCGTATTCTGCACTGTTTACTTTTTCTTTAATCAGTAAATATTTTTCTTTTAATTCATTTAATTCTTCAACTATATAATCTACAACAACTCCTTGCTCTTTTTTTGTTTTTAAGTCTTCTTCAAGGCCTTGAATCTGATGTTCTAACTCTGAAAGAAGTTCACTGTAATAGTCTTCAGGCGCTCTTACCAAAAAAGAACAAAAAGAATCTCTTGTAACATCTTTTAAAACAAGCCTTGTCCTTGCAGTGTAAACTCCTGGGGAAATATTAGTTGGAATGAAAATCAAAACCATTCTTGTAAGAGATTTTTCCGGGGTGATTGCAACAGGAACAGAAGCAAAACCAATTTTTTGTTGTTTTTCGTCTTCAAGCCACCAGCTTAACTCTACATCTTCATAATAGTCTCCTAAATTATAAGCAATAATATTAAAATAATACGGAAGCCCAGAAGTGATTTCATCTTTAGAACAAATTATTTCTAAATCATAACGCAAGTTTCCTTCAATATCAAGCTTTAATGTTTCAGAATAATAATTAACCTTTTTATCGCTGGATAAAAGAGTTACTGTAGCAACATAAGTTCCGGCAATCTTTGGAACCCATTTTTCAGCAAAAATTACTTCCTCTGTTTTTTTTCTAACGACATCAAGAACAAGCTGTTCAGAATAAAATTCTAATTTTCCTTCCTTTAAAATCTCAAGCTTAACCAAAAAATCTTTTTTTGTCATCATTTCATTTAAAACAGAAAGAGAAACAATTACAGGCGCACCTAACTCTAAAGGCTCTAAAGAAAAATCTTTTATGCTTGCCTTAAGTTTTACGCTTCCGCCTCCGCCGCCTCCGCCTCCGCCACCTCCTGGGTCCTGGGGGGAGGCTGCTGCTGGAACAGTAAATCTTCCTGAACTATTAGAAGCACTTTCATTACTACAGGAAAAAGTTGATGTTGCAGAATAAGTTCCCGTAGTGCTTGGAGCAATAAAAGAAAAAATGTATTCCCCGTTTCCTAATCCTGTCATTTCCTGGCTTGAATGCAATGCACTTGCATTAGGATAGAAAACATCAATACTGCTGTTTAAGTCATTAAATGCATTTCCATCATCATTAACCACCAAATTCCTAATAGTAACAGTGCTTCCTGCACTGTATTCAGCATTGTTGTTGAGAAAAGAAATGTTAATGGAAAAATCCCTTACATAAATGTAATCGTTTAAGTCATAAGTGTCATTGACAGTAGTGTTGTTGTCTGCAGTTATCTGGAATTTGTATGTTCCGTTTACATCAAAAGTATAAGTAAAAGTATAATTTCCATCGTTTTGGTTATTGAAAGTAATACTATTAGTGTCTCCGTCTGCTTCGCTTACAATTGCTGTCACTGTTGCATTAGTATCTGCTTTTCCTGTTGGCTGTTTTATTACTCTGACATTAAGGTCTTGGGTTCCATTTGAATCCATGCACCTAACAGCAGTAAAAGTAGCTATAATACTTGTATCACTCTGCGTAACCCAAGTAAAGTCCCCATAATTACTGCTTGCGGCAAAATCTGCACTAGACAAAAAAACAATTGTAATTAACCAAAATGTCCATTGATATCTATTCATTGGTAAGAATAGTACCTTAGAAAATATTAATATTTGGGTTTCAAAAAAAAGGAAAAAAACAAAAAAAAGGAAAAAATAAAATAGATTTTACTATTTTATTCTTTAACAGTTATAGTGAATCGAATCGGGAAATTGGACGGGGCAATTCCTGTAGCAGCATCAAAGTAAAGGTTTCTGTACTTTGAAGCCCATTCAACTTTTTTTTCATATGGAGGTTTAACAATCAATAAACCAATACTGTATTCTCCTGGGGGGGTATCTGGTTTGAGTTTTCCGGCTATGACAATTTGGTGTGCCCAATCCTTGGAAAATTTTGGGAAAGTAGGGGTTAAAAGAAAAGTATCTGGCGAAATTGTTATATCAAAATATTCCAAAGAACCAGAAGAAGGAATTAAAGTTGCTCCCTGGTATGTCTGCACTCCATAACCAGTATATAAAAAAACAACTGCAAGGAATTCATCTCTGTTGGAATAGCTTAAAACATCAAATTGTTCTGCAGGATAAGTTCCATAACCATTTGTTGTCCAATACTTTGGGTCTGGTTCACTCCAATATTTAAGCCCATTTTCTTTGAAGTTAGGATAGAATTCTGGCTGCAAAAAATATTCTTCAGAAAGATTTCCTATTGCATAAGTTCTTCCTGTAGCCAAAAGATAAGCAACTTCACTAAAGTCTTCTGGCACTTGAGGCAGTTCATTGAAAATATCTTCCTCTGAATTAAGAGTAAAATATTCAGGAACATCTTCTAATGGAATCCCTAAACGTTCTGATGCTTTCTCAAACAAATTATATTCGTCTCTTCTTGGCTTAAATGCTTCTTCAAAATATTCTTTCCTTACAGCATAAGAACTTGGTTTTATTTTACCTTCATTTCCAGTTAAATTAACTTCATTGTTTTCTTGACTATCTTGTGTCAGTAATGCTAAAGGAACGCTGGAATCATCCTGGTCTGATATAAACGAATAAACAATAACAGCTAATGCTATAATAACTACTGCTCCAAACAGCATTTTCCAATTTTTATTGGTCTTAGTTTTTTCTTTAGAATCATTTGATGCAGAATCTTCTTCCATTAAATATCCCCCCTTTACCCTAATTATAAACAAAAAAATATATTAAATAATTGCCTTAAAAAAGACAATTATTTAACTTGCAGGAGATGTTGTCATAAAAGTTACTGCATGAGATCCCTGAGACACAGAAGTATTAAAGTCCCCTGAAAAGCACATTCCATTTGTGTCACCTGCTCCAAGAGCACTGACAATTCTTTGTGCTGCAGTGGTTTCATTTGTTTGGTTATATCTCCTGCATGCTGTAGAGGTTACAGGAGTTGCACCTGTTATTGTACACGGCGCTTCATAGCCTCCTAAACCACTTGCTCCGCAGCCAGGGCCATCACTCATCCAAACTTTCAGCACTATGTTAACATCGGCTCCAGCGAATTCAGCTGTAAAGTTTGCATCAACATTAATTCCTACATTTCCATTGTTTGTAATTGTTATTGGAATAGTAGTTGCATCCTGGCAAGATGTTCCCCCGGCAGAAGTTGTTTGAGGAACACATTGGGAGCCATTTCCGTCAATATCTGAATCTTGAGCGCATTGGTCTTCAACAAAATAAAAGTCAGAAGAACTACAGGCACCAGAATAAGTCAGTGAGTGGCTTACATTAGAAGGAACAACCCAAGTCATTGTGGTGTTATTCTCTACAGCTGCATAGACAAACACAGCAAAAAATGTTACAACAAAACCAATAAAAACAATCTTTCTTAAATCCATTTTTTACACCCCATATAAAAACATTAAAACCATTAGATTAAAGCATAACTTCTTAATAATCGTTTCGCCTATTCAACAATTATTTGCAGTTCAAATAAAGATTTATTAGTTGAAAAAGTTGCTGCATTAAAATATTTTCCATTAACTTCTTTTCTCCATTTTTCACTGGACTCTTCTGGAGGATAAGAAACAAAAACTTTTAATTTATAATTTCCTTTTAGGGCTTTTTCTTTTACATTAACATTTAATTCAACAGCTTTAGCCCATCCTTTATTAAATTTAGGAAAATTTGGTTCCAGCAAAAAAACCGGTTCCTTTATTGTTACATCAAAAAATTCCTCTCCTGCATCAAAAACTGTTTTTAGTTGCACTCCCTGAAAAGAACGAACCCCATAACCTGAATGGAAAAAAAATTTTGTTTCAGCAGTTTCTCCTTTCTTTAAAACAATTGTTTTTTTTAGAGGAAAAGAACCATAACCATAAGCGCCGTAATGAGTTGTCAATGGATTAACCCAGTAACTTAAACCATTCTTTAAAAAAGAAGGATAAAACTCAGGCTGCAAAAAATATTTTTCTGAAAAAAAGAATTCATCCCTAAACTTTCCTTGATGATACAAGGAAACTATTTTGTTGAAATCTGATGGAGGTTCTGGAAGTTCAGAGAAAACTGCAGGAGAAATTCCATAAGAATCTCTTTGCTCTGACAGCAGATTTGTTTCTTCTTGTTTTTGTTCAACCTTTTTGGAAAAAGGTTGTTTTTCTCCTGCAAAAAAATAAAATGCAATAAGTAAAATTACAATAATCAAAATAACTCCTGCAACTAAAAAAATTTTTTCTTTTTGCATTTAAAATACCTTTACTAAGTTGCTGCTTTGCTTACACTATAAAAATTCCTGTCTGTAGCTCCAACTCCTGCACCAACAAAATCCCCCCAAATAAAAAGATTCAAGTCCTGTGTTCCGGTTGAATAAACTGCTGTGCCGATGTTTGCCGGCGTGTCAGTAACATTTACACAGCCTACTTTGGCATTTTGTGAACAGCTTGCTTCCCATCCATTATAAATATGTGAAACCTTTAATTTTAGTTCTGCAGGCAGAGCAGCATTTAAGTCAATATCAAAATTCATGTCAGAACTGCTTGTACTCTGGTTGTCATAAATAATAAAAGCAATATCGCTTGCTCCGCCGTCAGAAACCTGTCCTTGTGCATCAACTTCTGTTTCATTTGCTGCTCCGGCTAAATCTGTTGTTTCAAAATATCCTCTTTCACAACCAGCATCAGCATCATAGCTTCCTTCTCCTTCAACGCATCCAGAAGAAGGCAATAAAACAGTAAAAGTGTAATCTGCTGCTGCATCCTGAATTGTAATTGTCCTGCTTGTTCCGTCTGTGGTGTTTGAAGTTGCAGTGGTTCCTGTTGCAGAAAACCTTAATTCATATGTGTCAGCAATATTTCCATTTACAGCCCAAGAAACAGGATCGTTTTGCCCTGCATTTAAAGAAGCGCTTTGAGGTTGGTCTCCTGTAACAACATATAACGGAGAATCATTTACAGTATTCATGTCATACCAGGTTGAACAGCTTTCTCCAACACAATACTGAAGTGTAGTTTCAACTGTTCCGCAGTTATCTGTATTACAGTAAGTTGTTCCGTCAACCAAAAAAACATCGTTCTGGTTAATTGAAACATTGTTGTCTGCTGAAGGATGATCAAAATCAAAAGAAAGAGTTCCGTTTGGATTGTAGTTGACTGTTATTGTAACAAAATCAAAGTATGCATTTGTTGGACCTGCTCCATCATAGTTTTTTATAACTACATTTAAGTCATCTAATTTTGCTGCAGTCCAGCCTCCAGTTGCAGTGCAGGCTGCATCTGAATCCATTGTATAAGTTGCAGTGTTGAGAATACTTATGTCTTCAGCACAATAAACTGTTAAACCATCAGTGTTTTGCAAGGTGTAACCAAGTTCATCAGAAATTCCTGCTGCTCCTGAATGGTTTGTCCAGAAAGTAACGCTGTTAATGCTATTCGTGTAAGCTTCATTTGACATTCCAACATTAAAAGAAGCATTTTTTGTAATGCTCACATCTGCTGCATCTTCTATTGTATTAAGTGTTGAAGCTGTTCCAACTGTGCTGGTTTCAACAGTCAAGTTTACATCTGTTGCAGGGTCTGCTACTTTGATTTTCCAGTAATCAGAACTTTCTCCTGCAATTGAAGTAAAGAAGAAATAATCTGTCGGAGGAGTGGTTCTTTCAGGAGAAAAGATTTCATAGGTTTTAGAAATCTCTCCGGAAAAATCTCCGATAAACCATGTAATCTTTTTGAATTCAGAGTTTACATCAGAAACAATTCCAGAATTAGGGTCAACTATCTGCCATTCAGCTGGAAAAAATTCCTCTAAAACTGCATCCTGCTTTTGTTCTGAAGTTTCTGCAAAAACTGTAATTAAAATATTTGTTTTAGGAGAAACTTTATGCTGACCGCATTTAAGGCAGTCAACTAACCTGTCAAAAGAAACAGTTTGTTCTTCTGAAGCAAAAGCAAAGCCAGGGTCTAAAGGAGAAAAAGGAATTAAAATTGTTTGTTCATTGCTTAAATCTAAAAGTTTATTCCAGGTTCCTTCACAGGTTTGTGCTGTAAAATTCCATTCAATGCATTTAAACAAAAATTGAGAATCTTTTGGAACATTTAAAATTAATTCTCCTGAAGAAAACTCTGCATTAGGTTTTACTCCGATTATTTTTTTCCATTTAAGTTTTTTTTTCGGAACTGGAAGAGTTAAAGGAACTGTTTCATCCACGTCAATTAAAGTTTTGTCTGAATCAATTACTAATTCATTCATTGAAATGCTTTGGATTGAAGAATCAAAAAAAGAAAGTTTTGCATTAAAAACTCCTTGCTGTATTTTCAGCATTTCTGTAGTGGAATCAATTAAATTTCCTTCTGAATCAAAAAAAGATAATGCAGAAAAAGCATTGCTTGGAATAATTGAAAATATTTTTTCTGCAGTTCTTTCTTCTTCTGCAGTTCTTTCTTCTTCTCTTTCTATTATTTCTTCTAAAGCGTTTTCAACTAAAACTTCAATTGATTCAGAATAACAGCCGCTTGAATCACAGGCTTCAATTTTTAGAGTGTACTGGTTGTTGTCAAACTCTAAAGTGTTTAACTCTGCAGTTAAAGTTTTTTCTGAAACAGTTCCGGTAAATTCAGTTGTATTAAACTGGAAAACATGGGAAAGTATTTCCCCAAAATTTTGGATTGAAACAACAATAACTTCCAGTCCTTTCAGAATCTGGTTTTGCAGGGGAAAAACAAAAATTATTTCTGGAAGCAAGGCATCTTCAAAGTTTTTTTCTAATTTTGGTTCTGGTTCTTCTTCAAGCACATCTTCTGCTTGTTCTTCAAAAACGTTCTCATCAGAAACATTCTCATCAGGAACATCCACATCAGAAACAAAAACATTCTCATCAAAAACATTCATATCTGGAATAAAAACATTTTCATCTGAGACAAAAGCGTTTTCATCTGAAACATTCTGGTCATTTAAAGTCCTGGCTGTATTCAGGTCTTCTGCAAAAACCAATGCAAAAAAGAAAATCAAAATCAAAGCCAGATAAAGTGTTTTCATCTCTAATACTACGAAGTTTAAACATTTATTCTTTTCTGAAAGAAAAAAGCAATTATTAAGCTTACAAAATACCCCTAATATGTTCTCTTTTTCAGAAAGCAGCTTGGAGAAAAGTTTATATTGTTTTGTTGCGTTCTTTTTTCAAATGAAAGAAATGATTCAGTCTTGGATTGAAATTATTTTGCCAAGCCTTAGCGCAAAAGCTCCAGAGTTGTTGATGTTTACTTTATCTATTGTGATTTATGGGGTATTGATTTTCCATTTTTACAGGTTTGTTGCAAAAAGAGATGTTTTTGGTTTTAACATTGACAGGTTTAAAAGAGGCACAGAAAGTTTTGGCGCAAAAGTTTTCAACAAGTTTTTAGGCTTATTAAAATATGGAATAGTTTTTCCGTTTTTTGTTTTTATCTGGTTTGCAGGTTTTTCTTTAATGCTGTTTTTTATGGCTGCAGAAAAAACGGGGGTTTCTGAAATCCTTATTATTGGAGTTGCCTTTGTTGCAGCAATAAGGATTGCAAGCTATTATGATGATGATTTAAGCAAAGACATGGCAAAATTGATTCCATTTGCTTTTTTGGGCATTGCATTAGTTGACTTAAGTTTTTTTGATAGGACAAGGATAATATCAAGAATTGATTCTATTCCTTTGTTTATAACTGAAATAGCCACTTTTTTTGTTTTCATTGTTTTATTGGAATGGGCTTTGAGAATTCTGCTTTCAGTTAAGTTTTTGTTTTTGGGAGTAAACAAAAAAGAGATTGTAAAAGAAGAGCTGAAAGAACAAATTGAAGAAATGGTTGACGAAGAATAGATTCTTATGCAGGAAAAATTAAGGCTAAAAAGAGAACTGAGTTTAACTCAGGCTGTTTTATGCGGAATAGGAATTATTCTTGGAGCAGGCATTTATGTAATGCTTGGAAAAACTGCCGGCCTTGCAGGAAATGCTTTATGGATGTCTTTCATTATTGCAGCAATAGTTGCAGGTTTTACCGGATTAAGTTATGCTGAACTTGCTTCCCGTTATCCAAAAGCTGGTGCAGAATTTGAATATTCAAAAAATGCTTTTGGAAGAAGGATTGCATTTATTGTAGGCTGGCTTACAATAATTGCAGGAATTGTAGCAGGCTCTGCAGTTGCAATTGGATTCGGAGAAAACCTTTTTGGATTAGTTTTATTGCTTGGATGGCCGGAAATTCCGATAATTTTTTCTGCTGCAATTTTGATTGCATTGTGTTCTTTTGTTATTTTTTTGGGGATAAAACAATCTGCAATGATTGCAATAGCTTTTACTTTAATTGAAGCAGCAGGACTGCTTTTTATTATTTTTATTGGACTGCCTTTTGTCGGACAAGTTGACTTAATGGAAATGCCTTTAGGATTTACAGGAGTATTAAGCGGTGCAGCTTTGATTTTTTTTGCTTTTATTGGATTTGAAGAAATTGTCAGAATGAGCGAAGAAACAAAAGAACCAAAAAAAACTATTCCAAAGGCTTTGCTTATTGCAATTATTTTGACTTCAATTATTTATATGCTAGTTGCAGTTTCAGTTATAAGCGTAGTTCCATGGCAGGCTTTAGCTGAATCAACTGCCCCGCTTTCTTTAGTTGCAGAAAAAGTTTTTGGAGCCCAAGGAGCATTGATTTTGCTTTCAATAGTATTGTTTTCCACTGCAAATACAGTTTTGCTTGTATTGCTTGCAACTTCAAGAATTATTTTTGGAATAGGAGAAGACAAAGAACTGCCAAATATTGTTGCAAAAATCCATCCAAAAACCCAAACCCCTTATATTGCAATAATTTTAGTGATGGTTTTGGCTATAGCCTTTTGTTTTTTTGACTTGAAGTTTTTGGGCAGGACAACAGATTTTATTTTGTTTATTGTATTTATTATAATCAATGCTTCAGTTATTGCAGTGAGAATAAAAGAGCCAGAAGTCAAGCCAAACTTCAGGATTCCATTGAACATTGGAAAAATTCCTGTTACAGCAGTTTTAGGAATTCTTTCTTGTATTGGATTAATGTTTTACATTGAAGAAATTGAAGTTGTTTTTTTGGCATTGTTTTTAACAGGCCTGGGAATCGCTTTTTATGAAGTAACACATCATTTGCACAAAAAACAGCAATAGTTTCTTTATTCTTTTAATTCTTTTGCACTTAATTCTTTTGGTTTAAATGATTACTGCATTGGAAGTTTTAGCTGGATTTGAAGAAGCAGTTCCGATTTTGGTTACTATAATAGTTTTAATAGTAATCTATTTGATCTTTGAGGCATTGATTCACTTAACAAAAAAAAAGCTGTTAGAGAAAGCAAAAAACAAAAAACAGGTAACAAGCATTGAATTGTTTTCTAGAATTTTAAAATACCTTGCAGTATTGTTTCTGATTTTTCTTGCAATCTCAACTTATTCTGGTTCCTGGACCGGACTGGGATTAGGAATCGGATTATTTTCAGCAGCAATAGGTTTTGCTTTGCAGAAACCTATAACCGGAATTGCTGCATGGATTATGATGATCACCAAAAGGCCTTTTCAGATTGGAGACAGAATAATTATTGGAAAATTAAAAGGAGATGTAACAGACATTACCTTAACACATGTTTATTTGCATGAGATTGGAGGGCTTGCGCCAGGAGAAGAAAACTCTGGAAGAATTATTTTGGTTCCAAATTCTCTTTTGTTTGAACAAAATATAGTTAATTATTCAATGCAAAAAGAAGAAATTGTATTGGATCAAGTTGTAGCTGCAGTAACTTTTGAAAGCAATTTAAACAAAGCAACTGAAATTGCTTTGAACTCAGCAAAAAAACATATAGAAGAATTTGTTTCTCATCCAAAAAAAGAGCCTTATATCAGAACTTTTTTCCAGCCAAACGGAATAAATGTTCATGTAAGATATTTTGCTCCAGTAAAAAGACTGCAGGAATTTTCAAGCAAAATCACTAAAGAGATTTATGATGAAATAAGCAAGGAAAATAATGTGAACTTTGCTTATCCACATACAGAAGTTATTTTGAATAAAAAATAGAAAAAACAGGCCTCTTTTTAAGAAAACTTTTTATATCAGAAAAGCTTTCTATAATAGAACATCTTTGACTTAAACGGAGGGTTTGAAGTGTGTGGATTATTAAATAAAAAATTATTTTTGTTAACTATTTTTTTTGTTTTGTTTTTTGCAGTAAATGTTTCTGCAGAAGGGTGCGGAGACGGAATATGTGATGCAAGCGAAAGTCAGAATACATGTCCAGCAGACTGTGGTGAACTTCCGCCAGAAGAATACTGTGGAGATGGAAGCTGTAATTCAGGAGAAGAC